>NZ_JAAFYV010000023.1:0-93326 GCF_011770055.1 Rhodococcus sp. B10
GAGGCGCGCACCCGTTCTGGCCATGGAATCTTCCCTAGCCGATTCAGGTGCCCCACACCTACGACGCCAGCAAGCGTGTCTCACATGTCCGTAGACATACGACTCTCATATGTCTATGGACTGGACACGGCCATGGGCCGACTATCCACGCACGGCGCGTCACCAGGGGCTGGTGCGTAGCGTGATCTCCGTCGCGAGTTCCGCAGTGGCGCCGGCCGGAATCGAATCGACTCCATCCAGCTGAACTACACGGAAATCCGAGTACACGACGCGGCCGCTGGCGTCGGCACTGCCGCGCCTCAGCGAACTCGAGATGACGAGCGTCGTCGGCAGTTCGACCGGCGGGCAGTCCGCGGCGAGGACGACACCCTGATCGTCGGCGACGGCGGGATGCCCCCGATCGCACACGACGAGACTCGCGAAACGGCCGAACGTCCGCGCGGCGAGACTCCACGCCAGTTCCGCCCCTTCCCCACTGCCCACGAGATGCACCCACGGGAGCGACAGCTCGTCGAGAACGGCAAGAACCGTTTCGTGGTCGAGACCCGTTACATCTTCCACCGCAACGGTTTTCAGGTCCGAGTTGTGCAGCTTCTCGGCCACCTCGTCGTACACGTCGGGGGCGTCGCCCACCGCGGGAAGCAGCAATACGGTGTGCCTCGACTCCGGGCCCGCCACGCGCACCGAACAGCGTCCGCCGAGGGCAGTCACTTGCTTGTAATCCATGGGTCACGACGCTACTGCACCGCACGCGGGTGGATTCGCATTCGGTTCGCGAACGCAGCGCTCGGTGCCGTCGACACTGACCGCCGAACCAGGACGACGTCAGAGGTGCACGACGCCGCGCTCGATGACCTCGAGCACGGCGTCGACGTCGAGTCCGTCGGCGACGAGATCGGCCAACAGATCCAGCTGCTGCTCGCGCATCGCTGCGACGACGGTGTCGTCCGCCACCTCGAAGCCCGTCCGTCCAGCGCGACGCGCGGCCCAGCGCAGGAAAGCCCGTCGAAAGACATCCGACTCGAGCACACCATGCCAATGAGTACCGAGGACCGAACCGCGCACACTGCCCTCGGGGCGACCGTCGTCGTGGACCAACAGGTTCGCATCGTTGGAGTGCACGACCCGTCCATGATGGATCTCGTACCCGGATGCGCCGTCGGCGTCGAAGAACGAAGATCGACCCGACACGCGATCCAGCACTTTGTCGGCATGGAATTCGATTGCGAGGTCGAGCAATCCGAGCCCGTCGACCCGGCCAGTGGACGACTCGACTCCGTCGACGATGGTCTTCCCGAGCATCTGATAGCCGCCGCACACACCCAGGACGGGTTTGCCTGCCCCGGCGTGCGCGAGGACGGCGTCGGCCATTCCGGTCCGGCGCAGCCATTCCAGGTCGGAGACCGTCGACTTGCTACCGGGGACGACCACGAGATCGGCGTCGACGACGCGGGACGGCTCGGTCACCCACTGCACCGACACACCGGGTTCGCACGCCAGCGCCTCCACGTCCGTGGTGTTCGAGATACGGGGCAATCTGACGGCAGCGACGCGTAACCACGTGGCACCGACGGGAGGTCGCGGCCTCCCCACCGGCGCATCGGCGACGGTGCCCAACGAATCCTCGGCGTCCATCCACAGACCGTCGGCGTACGGGATGACGCCGAGAGTCGGCTTGCCGGTGAGGCGTTCGAGTTGGTCGAGCCCCGGCGCCAGCAGCGCCTGATCGCCGCGGAACTTGTTGATGACGAAGCCTTCGATGTGCGCCTGATCCTCGGGCGACAGCACCGCGACCGTGCCGTACAGATGCGCCAGCACTCCACCGCGGTCGATGTCGCCGACGATGATCACCGGAAGCGACGCCGCGGTGGCCAATCCCATGTTCGCGAGATCCGTTGCACGCAGATTGATCTCGGCGGGCGAGCCCGCACCCTCGCAGATGACATAGTCGAATTCCTCACGCAGCGAGGCGAGTTCGTCGGCGACGACCGCGCGCAGAGCCTGCCGATGTTCGATGTAGTTCGACGCCGACACCTGAGCCGTCGCCCGGCCACGAACCACCAATTGCGACGTACGGTCGCTTCCGGGTTTCAGCAGAACAGGATTGAACCGGACGCTGGGCTCGAGGCCGCACGCGCGCGCCTGCAACGCCTGCGCGCGACCGATCTCACCGCCGTCGAGCGTGACCACGGAATTGTTCGACATGTTCTGCGCCTTGAACGGGGCGACCGACAGACCCTTACGCGTCAGCAGGCGGCAGATCCCGGCGACGAGAACACTCTTTCCCGCATCCGACGTCGTCCCCGCAACCAGCAGGGCTCCACTCACGGCAGTGTCAGGATTTCGGCACCGGTTTCGGTGACGACGAGAGTGTGCTCGAATTGCGCCGTCCACTTCCGGTCGCGAGTCACGACGGTCCAGCCGTCGTCCCACATCTCGGCCTCGATGCCGCCGAGGTTGATCATCGGCTCGATCGTGAAGGTCATGCCCGGCTCGATGATCGTCTCGACCGACGGCTGGTCGTAGTGCAGCACGACGAGACCGTTGTGGAACGTCGTGCCGATGCCGTGTCCCGTGAAATCTTCGACGACGCCGTAGCCGAACCGGTGGGCGTACGACTCGATGACACGGCCGACGACGTTGAGCGCACGGCCTGGCTTGACGGCCTTCACAGCCCGCATCGTGGCCTCGTGTGTGCGCTCGACGAGAAGTCGCACGTCCTCGGAGACATCGCCGGCGAGGAACGTCGCATTGGTATCTCCATGCACGCCGTCGATGTACGCGGTGACGTCGATGTTGACGATGTCACCGTCCTGAATCACCGTCGAATCCGGAATGCCGTGGCAGATGACCTCGTTCAGAGACGTGCAGCAGGACTTCGGAAAATCCTTGTAGCCCAACGTCGAAGGGTAGGCACCGTGGTCGATCATGTACTCGTGCGCGATGCGATCGAGCTCGTCCGTCGTCACTCCCGGTTTGACGGCTCTACCTGCCTCCTGCAGGGCCTGCGCCGCGATCTTCGACGCAACACGCATCTTCTCGATGACCTCGGGCGTCTGCACCCACGGCTCGTTGCCCTCGACGGCCGTCGGCTTCCATGCGTACTCCGGCCGTTCGATCGCCTTCGGCACGGAACGGATGGGCGATACGACACCCGGCACGAGTGGCTGACGGGGCTTGCTCTCGGCGGTCACAGACATGGGGATTAGGGTAGTCCGTGCGCCTGCAGCACCCGTGCGTGCGTGGTAACAGCGTAGGCAAACCTGCACGCACGGGTACCGCAGACGCTTACAGTGGACCCGTGCCGACCACCGATCTGCTCCGCCCCCGCGATGGGGACGCGCTCCGCGCCGAACTTCGTCACGTCGTGAAGGCCTCGGGCGTGCCGGTGGTGTTCGGCGGTGAGGTGTCCGCGACGACGCTGCATCTGACCGAGTTCCACGGCACCCGCACCCGCGGCCTGGACGGGCTGACTATTCCGAGCATGTTCGGGCTCGGTGGCCGGGTCATGGATCAGCTTCGCCCGGCCGCGGTCAGCGATTACGGAAGCTCGGAATACATCACCCACGACTTCGACCAGCCCGTGCTCGGAGAGGGCCTTCGGTCCATCCTGGCGGTGCCCGTCGTCGTCGCCGGCACCTCGCGCGCTGTCATGTACGCGGCCGTGAGGGAACGTGGGCCGATCGGCGATCGCGTCGCGACGTCGATGGTGCAGGCGTCGCGACGGCTCTCCCGGGAGATCGAGGTACGCGACGAGGTGGATCGACGGATACGCATGCTCGCCGCGAGGACCGTCGACACCGAATCCACGGTTGCCGGTGAGATCCTGCGAGATGTACACGCCGAACTTCGTACGCTGACACCGAAAGCCGACGACGCGTCCCTGCGGTCGTCGCTGACGCAGCTGTCGGAGCGCATCGCTCGCGCCTTGCATCAGGACGCACCCGACGGCACGGTGACGCTGTCCGCGCGGGAGATCGACGTGCTGGCGCAGATCGCGCTCGGGTGCACCAATGCGCAAGCGGCCGAACGGTTGTCGCTCGGGCCCGAGACGGTGAAGTCCTATCTGCGGTCTGCGATGGGCAAGCTCGGCACGCGGTCGCGTCACGAAGCGGTCGTCGCGGCTCGACGTCACGGCCTGCTGCCGTAGGACTTCAGGCGTAATAGCCGGGGGGCAGCTGCTCGAACATCTCTCGGGTCACCGCGACGGCATTGTCCGAACTACCGCCGCGCACCACGAGCGTCGCGAAGGCCAGGTCACCTCGGTAGCCGACGAACCAGGCATGTGATCCGCCTTCGACCTCGGCCTCACCGGTCTTGCCGTACACCTCGCCCTGGTCGGCGATGCGTTCGGCCGTGCCGCTCGTGACCACCGACCGCATCATGCCGCGAAGGCCGTCGACCATCTCGGGCGTGATGGGCGGATGGTCGCCCTCGACCTTGGTCTCTCGACCCACGATCAGGTTCGGCACCGGCGTCGAACCGTGAGCGACCGTCGCCGCCGCGAGGGCCATACCGAACGTGGAGACGACGACCTTGCCCTGACCGAACCCGTCCTCGGTGCGCTGCACCAATTCCTCTGCGGGAGGAACGGATCCGCTGTCGGTCGGCAGTCCCACGACCTCGTAGTCGGTTCCGATGCCGAACTGCGACGCGGCCACCGTCAACGCGTCGGGCTGCATCTCGCTGGCGAGCTTCGCGAACGAGGTGTTGCACGACCGAGTGAACGCCGTGCCCATCGACACGTTGCCGAGCGAGAACTCGTTGTAGTTGGGGACGCTCCGCTCGCCGATCGTGATTCGGCCCGGGCACGGCACGATGGTGTCAGGACCGGCCAGACCGTTCGAGATCGCCGCACCGGCGGTGACCATCTTGAACGTCGATCCGGGCGGATACAGACCTGCCGATGCCACCGGCCCGTCTCGATCGGCTTCCTTGTTCTGAGCCACGGCGAGCACGGCGCCTGTCGACGGCTGGATGACGACCGTCATCGCCTGCTCGACGCGAGCATTCACGGCGTTCTGGGCGGCAACCTGGACGTTGCGGTCGAGACTGATCGAGAACGACGGGGCAGGCTCGGGCGGCGTATCGGTGAGCACGTCGATCTCGACGCCGTTGCGATTCACCGTCACCACGCTCCAGCCGGCTTTGCCGTCGACCTCGTCGATGACCGTCTTCTTCACCTGCGACACCAGATCCGGCGCGAACGTCCGGTCGGTGGAGATCAGGTCGGATTCGTCCGACGCGGTGACCCCCGGCAGCGCCGTCAGCGCTGCGGCGACGGTCTTGTAGTCCTCGTCACGCAGCAAGGCGACGGGATAGTCACCCTTGGTCGACGTCGCCGACTCGACGATGCTCTGCGCCGAGATCGTGTTGTCGAACGGCGCCAGGAGTCTCGCCAATCCCGTGGCTGCCGAGACGATGTCGCTCGACTCGGACGCATCGATCTTGATGCGGTGCACAGTTCCGGGAACGAGAACATCGGATCCGGATCGTTCGTTGACACGAGCCCGAGGAGGAGCCGTCGAACGCAGCGCCATCGTCTGCGTGTCGCCGAGGCCGGGGTGAATGTTCGTCGACGACCACCGGACACCCCACTGGCCGTCGGTGCGGCCCATCCGAAGTTGGCCGTCGTAGGTCCAGACCCGGTCCTTCGGCAGATGCCAGTCGTAGGTGAATCCCACGGTCGCCGTGTCGCCGTTCACCTCCACGGAAGTGGTTCGCGCGTCCAGTGATTGGGCCTGCAGGTTGTTCCACGCGTCGTTCAGGGCCGTAGCGGCCGCGTCCGGACGGTCGGTGTCGGCCGACGCGGTGTCGATGTCGCGTTCGGAGAACGCCGCGAGAAACGCCTGAGCCGCGGGTTCCGGACCGTCGGGACCCGGTGTGCAGGCGGAGATCGAACCGACGAGGACGACGCCCACCACCACAGTTGTTGCACACCGGCGAACGCGCCGAACATCGGAGAATCTCATCGCGCTCATCGTAGATCGCCGGTGCCCCACCGTCGCCGAACGAATCGCGGTCAGTCGAGGAGAACTGTCGTGAACGTGGCCACCTGTGTCAGACCGATGCGTTCGTATGCGCGTCGTGCGGCGTAGTTGTAACTGTTGACGTACAGGCTCGCGACGCGTCCGCTCCGCACGACCGCGTCGACGACTGCGGCGGTGCCCGCGGATCCGAGGCCGTTCCCTCGGTGCACCGGATCGACCCAGACGCCTTGAATCTGCCCGACCGACGCGGACTGCGACCCCACCTCGGCCTTGTAGACGACTGCACCGTCCTCGAACCGCGCCCAGGCGCGTCCTGCCGCGATCAAGCTGGCGATGCGACGACGGTAACCGCGGCCACCGTCGTTGGCACGAGGGTCGACGCCGACCTCTTCGATGAACATGGCAACCGCGGCCGCGAGGTACACGTCGAGTTCGTCCGCGCGCACGAGACGCACGTGCGGATCCGCGGGATACGACGAGTACTGCGACGTCGCCAACAGCGGTTGATCGCTGCGAAGTTCGCGAGCCGCACCCCAATCCGCCTCGAGCATCTCCCATAGCGGCAGCGTCAGCTCCGCCCGCCCGACGAGCGACGAACACATGCGCGGACCGCGACATGCGCGGTCCGCGAACGATCGAAGGTCGTCCGTCGACCCGAGAAGGGGCACGAGATTCGCGCCGTAGAAACACAACGACTCGTCGGGGCCGCCCCGGCTCCACAGCTCACCGTGGAACGATCGAGGATCCAGACCGGACTCCTGGACGCGTGCGGCGATCATGCAGGACGCGATCGGGTCGGCGTCCAGCACACGCAGCACATGGGCAGTGTCCTTGCTGCCCAATGGCTTCGCGCCGAGGAGCTTGAGCACCGATGGTCACCTCCAGATCAACGCGTGCCTCGTCCGTCGATGACAGCGTGCCAGACGCAGGCCGAGAAGTGGGCGATTCAGCTCACTGTCACGACCGGCGCGCCTGCCTCGGCGCTTCCGTCTTCGTCGAATTTGTCGGCGATGCGCATAGCTTCCTCGATCAGGGTCTCTACGATCTGAGCTTCGGGGACGGTCTTGATGACCTTGCCCTTGACGAAGATCTGGCCCTTGCCGTTACCGCTCGCCACACCGAGGTCGGCGTCGCGCGCCTCACCCGGACCGTTGACGACGCATCCCATGACGGCGACGCGCAGCGGAATTTCCATGCCTTCGAGACCTGCGGTCACCTCGTCGGCCAGTGTGTAGACGTCGACCTGCGCACGGCCGCACGACGGGCAGGACACGATCTCCAGCTTGCGCGGACGCAGGTTGAGCGACTGCAGAATCTGGTTGCCGACCTTGATCTCCTCGGCCGGCGGAGCCGACAGAGAGACACGAATCGTGTCGCCGATGCCCCGTGACAGCAACGCGCCGAACGCGACGGCCGACTTGATGGTGCCCTGGAACGCGGGACCGGCCTCGGTGACACCGAGGTGCAACGGATAGTCGCACTGCGCCGCCAACTGTTCGTACGCCTCGACCATGACGACGGGGTCGTTGTGCTTGACCGAGATCTTGATGTCGCCGAAGCCGTGTTCCTCGAACAGCCCCGCTTCCCACAGCGCGGACTCGACGAGCGCCTCGGGCGTCGCCTTGCCGTACTTCTGCATCATGCGCTTGTCGAGCGAACCGGCGTTGACACCGATACGGATCGGAATGCCCGCATCGCCCGCAGCCTTTGCGACCTCCTTGACCCGCCCGTCGAACTCCTTGATGTTGCCCGGGTTGACGCGCACCGCAGCGCACCCGGCATCGATCGCGGCGAAGATGTACTTGGGCTGGAAGTGAATATCTGCGATGACCGGGATCTGGCTCTTCTTCGCGATGGTCGCCAGCGCGTCGGCGTCGTCCTGCGTGGGGCACGCCACCCGAACGATGTCACAGCCCGACGCCGTCAACTCGGCGATCTGCTGCAACGTGGCGTTGATGTCGTGAGTCTTGGTGGTGCACATCGACTGAACCGAGATGGGATGGTCACTGCCCACCCCGACCGAACCGACCTGCAGCTGACGAGTCTTGCGACGAGGGGCGAGCACGGGTACCGGCGGTGCCGGCATGCCGAGTCCGACGGGAACAGTCACTTCGATGCCTTCTTTCCTAGCTCTGTCCGTGAGTTTAGCTAGAACAGCTTGATGGGGTTCACTATGTCCGCCGTCAGCGTGAGCAACATGTATGCCCCGCCGATGACGATCACGACGTACGTGACGGGCATGAGCTTCATGTAGTCGACGGGTCCGCCGTTGGGCAGACCCCGACGGTGACGGAAGAAGTTGCGGATCCGCTCGTAGATCGTCACTGCCATGTGCCCGCCGTCCAACGGAAGCAACGGCAGGAGGTTGAAGATTCCCAGGAAGAAGTTGAGGCTCGCGAGCAGCAGCACGAACACCGGCCACAGCGAACGCTCGACGAGCTGGCCACCGATGACGCTTGCCCCGACGACACTGATCGGTGTCTCCGGATCGCGTTCGCCGCCGGTGACGGACGTCCACAGGTCCGCGACCTTGCTCGGCATTTGCACCAGGCGATGCGCCGTCTCGACGAACATGTCCCCGGTGAACGCGACCGACGCCGGAATCGCCGCGAGCGGGTTGTACTTCGTGGGGCCGAACGTCTCCATCTGGACGCCGACGGCGCCGACGGTCGCGGACTTCCTGCCGGTCTCTGTTCCGTCGGACACCCAGCGTTGAACCTGCTGCACCTGGACCGGGAAGGTCAGTTCCCGGCCGTCTCGCTCGACGACGAAGTCGACCGTTCCGGACAACGGTTGGGTCGCGGCGACGACGTCGGCGAAGGTTGCCGTCTCGGTGTCACCGACCTTCGTGATGACGTCGCCCTGACGGATGCCCGCGTCGTACGCCGGGCTCGTGCCGGTGCAGTCGGGGTAGGTCAGGTCGTCGTTCTGTGTCGCGGTGACGCACGGCATGTTGCCGACCATCGCACCGCTCGGCGGGTTCAGGTTCGGCAGCCCCCATCCGACGGCGAGGATGAAGATCAGCAGGAATCCCAGGACGAAGTTCATCCCGATTCCGCCCATCATGACGACGAGACGCTTCCAGGTCTTCTGCCGATACATCGCGCGGTCGACTTCGTCCGGCGCCAGTTCGTCGATGGCCGTCATGCCCGCGATGTCGCAGAACCCGCCTGCCGGAATCGCTTTCAGCCCGTACTCGGTCTCTCCCCGTCGGAACGAGAAGACCTTGGGACCGAACCCGACGAAGAACCGTCGCACTTTCATGCCGGTGGCCCGGGCCGTCCACATGTGCCCCGCCTCGTGCAGGGCGATCGACACCGTGATCCCCAACGCGAAGAGGATGACGCCGAACACGAACACCATCGCGACTAGTCCTTCCGATCCAGGAGTGTGCGGGCCTGCCGACGAGCCCAGGAATCGGCTGCCAGTACGTCGTCGACACTCGTCGGAGTCGACGTCCATTCCGAACTACCGGACTGGACGACCTCGGCGACGGTCCGGACGATCTGCGGAAAATCGATACGCCCGGCCAGGAACGCCTCGGCCGCAACCTCGTTCGACGCGTTGTAGACCGCCGTCATGCATCCGCCGAGGATGCCGGCCTCGCGGGCGAGCTGGACCGCGGGGAACACACGGTCGTCGAGCGGCTCGAAGTCCCAGGTGAACGTCGTCGTGAAGTCGAGGGGGCGGGCCGCGTCACGGACGCGGTCGGGCCATCCGAGGGCCAGTGCGATGGGCAGACGCATGTCGGGCGGGCTCGCTTGCGCAATGGTCGAGCCGTCGAAGAACGTGACCATCGAGTGCACGATCGACTGTCGATGCACCGTGACGTCGATCCGGTCGTAGGGAACGCCGAACAGCAGATGAGTCTCGATGAGCTCGAGGCCCTTGTTCACCAACGTCGCCGAATTCAGCGTGTTCATCGGACCCATCGACCAGGTGGGATGCGCGGCCGCCTGCTCGGGCGTCACCGACTTCAACTCGGTCTCGGACCAGCCGCGGAACGGCCCGCCGGACGCGGTGAGGACCAATCGCTCGACTTCGTCCGCACGGCCGCCGCGCAGACACTGCGCCAGCGCCGAGTGCTCCGAGTCGACCGGCACGATCTGGCCGGGCGCTGCTGCGGCCTGGACGAGCTCGCCGCCGGCGACCAGCGACTCCTTGTTGGCGAGCGCGAGTGTCGCACCGGTCTTCAGCGCGGCGAGTGTCGGCTCGAGGCCGAGCGACCCGACAAGTGCGTTGAGCACGATGTCCGCCGACGTCGATTCGACGAGTTCGGTGACCGCGCGGTCACCGGTCAGGACGTTCGGGCAGTGCAGCTCCCCTGCCGACCGCGCGACGGCGACCGACTCGACACCGGTCTCCCTGATCTGACGGTTGAGCAGGTCGATGTTGCCGCCGCCCGCGGCAAGACCGACCACCTCGAAGAGAGACGGATTCGCCGCGATGACGTCGAGCGCTTGGGTACCGATCGATCCGGTGCTGCCGAGGAGAAGGACCCGTTTCGGGGTGTCCGACGACGGTTCGCGTGGCGCTCTGGGCTCTGGCACCCGTCCATTGTTCCTGATCGCGCCTGAGAGTCTGCTGTGCGGTTTGGTTACGCATGGCACGCTGGCCGACATGGACCTCTCCTACGCCGAGATCGGCGCAACCCGGGGCCGTCTGCCGAGTGGTTATCACCACGTCGAACGGCGCGTACGGATCGGCGACGGCCGCGCCTCGTTCGATTCCGTCGCGGCTGCGCTCCGAAGTTGGGAGGTACACCGCCGAGCCGGGTTACGCGCCGAGGCGTCGTCGCCGACAGCGGACGACGGGACGACCGTCGTGCTGCATCTCGGGCCCGTGCGCATTCCGTGCCGCGTCGTGTACGTCGTCGACGAACCGCAGCGTGCCGGGTTCGCCTACGGAACCCTTCCCGGTCATCCCGAGCGGGGTGAGGAATGCTTCCTCGTCGAGATCGACGACGACGGCGAGGTGTACGCCCACATCAGAGCCTTCTCGCGACCGGGCACCTGGTACACGAAGCTCGGCGGGCCGATCGGCCGTGCGGTGCAGCGCTGGTTCACCGACCGATACGTGGCAGCTATGCGGGCCGCGGCGTAGGGGCATGGTTCTCCAGCCAGTGCCGGGCGATGTCGATCCGACGGGTGACCCACACCTTGTCGTGCGACTGCACGTGGTCCAGGAATCGTTCGAGCGCGGCAGTGCGTGCGGGCCTGCCCACCAACCTGCAGTGCAACCCGATCGACAGCATCTTCGGCGCTCCGGCTTCCCCCTCGGCATACAGGACGTCGAACGCGTCGCGTAGATGCGCGAAGAACTCCTCCCCCGTCGAGAAACCGCCAGGCGACGAGAAGCGCATGTCGTTGGTATCGAGCGTGTACGGCACGACGAGATGGTCGACGGTCCTCGAACCACGACCGACGCGGAGGAAGTACGGCAGATCGTCGGCGTACGAGTCCGAGTCGTAGACGAAGCCGCCGTGCTCGACGACGAGCGAACGCGTGGTGGGCGAGTCGCGTCCGGTGTACCACCCCAGAGGTGCGCTGCCGGTGAGTTCGGTCAGAATCTCGACGGCCTCGGCCATGTGCTCGCGTTCGACGTGCTCGTCGACCTGCTGATAGCTCAGCCACCGCAGACCGTGGCATGCGATCTCGTGCCCGAGTTCGACGAACGCCGCTGCCGCGTCCGGATTGCGTTGCATCGCGCGCGCGACGGCGAAAATCGTCAGCGGCAGACCCCGGCGCTCGAACACGCGTAGCACCCGCCACACTCCGGCCCGAGATCCGTACTCGTACAACGACTCCATGCTCATGTGGCGGTTCGGAAAGGCCTGAGCGCCGATCATCTCGGACAGAAAGGTCTCGGACGTCGCGTCGCCGTCGAGAACGTTGCTTTCGGCGCCTTCCTCGTAGTTCAGAACGAACTGAACGGCGACGTTCGCCCCACCCGGCCACTTCGGGTCCGGCGGGTGTGCGCCGTAACCGACCATGTCTCGCGGGTACGGGACGAGTGGGTGCGAGAGTCGTTCCGAGGTCACGAATCAGGAGTCTCCCAGCAATGACGACCTCATGCCCGGCGAAGGGCACGCCGACCGTCGCACCCACCTCGCTACGACGGACGGTCGTATGCAAATATTGTGACCACACACGCGCCGAGCATGTCGGCGCGCCTTTGACCCGAGAGGATCGACCGGTGGCACAAACCGAGCTGAACCCCGCTTCGTACGACCCGGTCGAGTACACGCACGAGGACATCGCCGAGGTCCCGTCGGCCAAGTGGGGTTGGAGCGGTGAATCGCCCAAGGCGATGCGCGTCGCAGCCCTGGTCGTCGCGGCGATGCTGCTGTTCATGATGCACGGCAACCACCACGGCTTCGTCGAGGACCTGTGGCTCATCGGCTTTGCGATCGCCCTGGTCGGTCTCGTGGTCCGCGACGTCATCGTCAAGCGCAAGCCTCGGTAACACCCGTCACGCCACGAAGCCCGGTACGAGAATCTCGTACCGGGCTTCGTCGTGTGTGCTCAGTTCTCGGCGGCGAGCTGCCCGCATGCCGCGGCGATCTCCTGACCGCGCGTGTCACGAACGGTGCAGGACACGCCCTGCGCGATGACGCGACGCACGAATTCGCGCTCGACGTCCTTCGGACTCGCATCCCATTCGCTGCCGGGCGTCGGATTCAACGGAATCAGGTTGACGTGCACGCGTGACCCGAGCGCCTTGTGCAGCTTCTTGCCGAGCATGTCCGCTCGCCACGGCTGGTCGTTGACGTTCTTGATCATCGCGTACTCGATCGACACCCGTCGGCCCGTCTGGTCCGCGTAGTACCGCGCAGCCGCCAGCACCTCGGCCACCGACCACCGGTTGTTGACCGGCACCAGGGTGTCGCGCAGTTCGTCGTCCGGTGTGTGCAGCGACACGGCCAGCGTGACCGACAGGCCTTCGTCGGCCAGCTTCCGAATCGCGGGCGCGAGACCGACGGTCGAGACCGTGACCGATCGCTGCGACAGACCGAGCCCTTCCGGCGCAGGCGAGGTGATCTTGCGCACGGCAGCGACGACACGCTTGTAATTGGCCAGCGGTTCGCCCATACCCATGAAGACGACGTTCGAGAGTCTTCCCTCTCCCCCGTGCACGACGCCGTCCCGCAGGTCGGCAGCTGCCGCTCGGACCTGGTCGACGATCTCCGCCGTCGTGAGGTTCCGATCGAGACCACCCTGTCCCGTCGCGCAGAACGGGCACGCCATACCGCAGCCCGCCTGGCTCGAGATGCACAGCGTCGCTCGGTCCGGGTACCGCATCAGCACGCTTTCCAGCAGTGTGCCGTCGTTCGCCTTCCACAGGGTCTTCCGAGTGTCCCCGTCGTCACATGCGAGGTGTTTCAGCGGCGTGAGCAGCGGCGGAAACAGATCGGCACCGACCTTCTCGCGGACCGCAGCCGGAAGATCGGTCATCTTCGAGGTGTCCGCTTCGAGGCGACCGTAGTAGTGCCGCGCGAGCTGGTCGGCACGGAAAGCGGGCAACCCGAGCTCCTTGACCGCAGCCTGCAGACCCTCCTTGTCGAGGTCCGCGAGATGCCGCGGCGGCATCCCTCGACGTCGATCCGCGAACACCAACGGCAGCGACGGCCTCGTCTGCGTGCGGGGGTTCGGTGTTGCGGAATCGTCGGTTGTCGTGGCGGAGTCACTCATAGTGCTCCCAGTGTCCCACTAGTGCGCGTTTCCGCATATTCTGCTCGGTTTCGGGAGGTGACCGACGGGTAAGCGAACCGTCAGCGAAGAGAGTGCATCCAGTTCCGGTGTGCGAAAGGATCCGATCATGTCCACAGCATCAGGTGACCGCAACGACCGAATTCACGAGACCACCCCGGTCCCCGATACGTTCGACGACCGCACGCCCGCCCCGATCACGAACCCGGACTCCGACGACCACAGCGCACCGGACCCCGAGGCGGTTCGCGACACGCGCCGACCCGTCGGGAAGTCGCCGGAAGGTATCGCCCACACCAAGGCCGCGGCTACCTGGACCGGACTGGTGGTCGGCGCGATCGTTCTGGTGATACTGCTGATCTTCATCCTGCAGAATCTCGGCTCCGTGCCGGTGAACATCTTCGTCTGGACGTTCGAACTTCCGCTCGGCGTCAGCATGCTTCTCGCGGCGATCGCAGGCGCGTTGGTCATGGCTCTCGCCGGCGGCGTCCGGATCCTGCAGATTCGTCGGGCGGCGAAGCGAAAATGATCACAGCTCGCTGAACACTATGCACGCAAGCTGGCACCTGCGGACTGAATCGATAAGGTTGGTCGTGCCCGATTTCACCGCAAGGAGCCTTACGTGACCACTTTCATGGAGACCCCCGTGACGTCCGGCGTCGCGCCCGACCGCGCCCGTTCGTGGCTCTTGGTTCCCGCTACCAAGCCCGAGGCGTTCTCTGCCGCAGTCGAATCCGAGGTCGACGCCGTCATCCTCGACATCGAGGACGCTGTCGCACCCGCCGCGAAGCCCGCAGCGCGTCGAGCCGTCGTCGAGTGGCTCGAAGCCGGCAACTCTGCCTGGGTTCGCATCAACGACGCGACCACGTCGTTCTGGGCCGATGATCTCGCCGCACTATCCGGCCTGAAGGGTCTCGCCGGCGTCATGCTTGCCAAGACCGAGAGCGGCAGCCAGGTCGAGGCAACTGCTGCTCGCCTCCCCGAGGGCACCCGTGTGCTCGCGCTCATCGAGTCTGCCATGGGTCTCGAGGCGACGCCCGAAATCGCACGAGCCGACGCCACGTTCCGACTTGCATTCGGAAGCGGCGACTTCCGGCGTGACACCGGCATGAGCGACGAGCCCCTGGCGATGGCGTACCCGCGCTCGCGCCTCGTCGTGGCGTCACGTGCGGCACGCCTGCCTGGCCCGATCGACGGACCGACGCTCGCCGCCGACGAGGCCATCCTCAGCCGGGATTCTGCGCTGACACTGTCGATGGGCATGAGCGGCAAGCTCTGCATGCGCTCCGAGCAGGCGCCGACCGTCAACCGCGAACTCGCGCCGACCCCCGGCGATGTCAGTTGGTCCAACGAGGTCATCGAGGATCTCGGAGTCGACGGTGCCGGTGTTCGCGACGGCAGCGATCTGCCGCGACTCGCGAAAGCGATGAAGATCCGCGAGGCCGCCGAGGTCTTCGGAATCTCCGCGGACTGATCGACCCTAGGTGACGAGGCCCGCGGGCCTTCGTCGCCAATGAATGCGATATCGAACGTCGAATCCGAGGCCAGGGATGCTCCGCGCAGCCCTGGCCGCGGTGCGTTCGGTGAACTCGATTCCCAGCACCGCACGCATCGTCTGGCGGCTGTCGAACTGCCACCGCGTGTCGACGCGTTCGAGGGAGAATCCTTCCGCGTCGAAGAACGCTTCCACGGCAGCGCAGTCGTATTTCGGCAGATCCGCGCGCATCCAGTCTCCGTACGGCGACGCCGACACATCCAGATCGACGACGACGAGGATCCCACCGGGCCGCAGCACACGCATGGCCTCGGTGATGCCGGGACCGCAACCGGCCCCGAAGAAGTAGGCCGTCCTCGCGTGCACGACGTCCGCCGACGCGTCGTCGAGCGGAAGCGATTCCGCGTTGCCGTCGACGATCTCGACATTGTCGAGCGACGCGGTACGTGCACGAGCGGCCCTCACCAGCGGAGCATGAGGTTCGACGCCGACGACCCGGGCAGCCGTCGCCGCGAACTCCGGAAGGTGGAACCCGCTGCCGCATCCGACGTCGACGACGGTCGCGCCCTCCCATGGCGCGATGCGTTTCAGTGCTGCGGGAATGCGGCCGTCGATGTCCTGCGCCCGATTCTCGGCCTCGTACACCCTGGGCCAGTGCCAGATGTTCGGGCTGGGAATGATGCGTGGACTACTCACAGAAGGACCGTGAAGACCAACCACGCGACGAAGGCCGACGGGAGCAACGAGTCGAGACGGTCCATGATGCCGCCGTGGCCGGGCAGCAACGTGCCCATGTCCTTGATTCGAAGGTCGCGCTTGACCTGTGATTCGATCAGGTCACCCAGCGTGCCCGTCACCACCAGCACGACGCCGAGCAGAACGCCGATCATCGAGTTGGCGTCCAGAATGAGCGTGACGGTGAGCAGACAGCCGATGACGCAGAAGAGCAGAGAGCCGATCAGCCCTTCCCAGGACTTCTTCGGACTGATCGCAGGAGCCATCGGGTGCTTGCCGAACAGGACGCCCGCGATGTACCCACCGACGTCCGAGCACACCACCGCGATGAGGAACACGAGTACGCGGCCTGCACCGTCGTCGTCGAGCACCATCAGAACGGCGAACGAGGCCAGCAGCGGTAGCCAGCACGCGACCATGATGGTGACCGCGAGTTCTCGAAGGTAGTTCTTGGGAGCAGAGCCCAACCCCTGCTGCAACAGCAACCAGACCATGCACACGAGCACCGTGCCTGCCGTCGCGGTCAGTACACCGGTCGTGCCCCACGGCCAGGCGAACCAGATGATTGCTTGACCACCGAGAATCAGCGGAACACGCGGAACCAGCACTCCTGCTTCACGAAGCCGCTTGGATACCTCGTAGGTCGCGACCGCGAGCGCGACGGCGACGACTCCGATCCACACCAGCGGCGCGAAGACCATGACAGCGATGAGGCCGATACCGAGTCCGCCGCCGACGGCGATCGCGGCGGGAAGGTTACGTCCGGCGCGTCCCGGCGACTTCCGGTCGGACCCGGCTGGACTCGCGACCGCGCCGGTGGCCGACCCGTTCTCGCCGGCCATGGGTTCGCCGTCCGGGTCGGGCGTGGCCGGCCCTCGCGGTCGTTCCGATCCCACCACGCCGCCATCTCCTTGCATCGAAAAACTCTCCGGTCCCTGGTCGAACGAGGCGTCAGACCTCCATCAACTCGGCTTCCTTGCGCTTGACCAGCTCGTCGATCGACGCGGTGTACTTGGACGTGGTCTTGTCGAGCTCGTTCTCGGCGCGCACGACCTCGTCCTCGCCTGCTTCGCCGTCCTTCTGGATGCGCTTGAGCTCTTCCATGGTCTTGCGACGAACGTTGCGGATGGACACCTTCGCGTCCTCGCCCTTGCCCTTCGCCTGCTTCACAAACTCGCGGCGGCGCTCCTCCGTCAGCTGCGGCACACCGATACGGATCAGGTTGCCGTCGTTGGTCGGGTTGACGCCGAGATCGGAGTTCCTGATGGCCGTCTCGATCGGTCCGAGCTGCGCCTGCTCGTACGGCTTGATGACGACGAGGCGAGCCTCGGGAACGTTGATGCTCGCGAGCTGCGTGATGGGTGTCGGCGCGCCGTAGTAGTCGACGACGATGCGGTTGAACATGCCGGGGTTCGCACGACCGGTACGGATGGTCGACAGGTCGTCCCGGGCTACGGTGACCGCCTTCTCCATTCGTTCCTCGGCGTCGAAGAGCGCTTCGTCGATCACGATCTGTCCTCCATCGTCTTCGTTCGTGTTGCTGGCAAGTCTGTGTCCGTGGTCAGCCCGGTCACGACTGGACCAGTGTTCCGATCTTCTCACCCGCGACCGCGCGAGCGATGTTGCCCTGAGTCAGCAGATTGAACACCATGATCGGCATCTGGTTGTCCATGCAGAGGCTGAAAGCAGTCGCGTCGGCGACCTTCAGCCCTTTCTCGATGACCTGACGGTGCGTGATCGAGTCGTACATCGTCGCGTCGGGATCGATACGGGGATCGGCCGAGTACACACCGTCGACGGCCTTCGCCATCAGGAGTACCTCGGCGCCGATCTCGAGCGCGCGCTGCGCTGCGGTGGTGTCGGTCGAGAAGTACGGCATACCCATGCCTGCACCGAAGATGACGACTCGGCCCTTCTCGAGGTGCCTGCGGGCACGCAACGGCAGGTACGGTTCGGCGACCTGGCCCATCGTGATGGCGGTCTGCACGCGAGTGGCGACGCCCTGCTTTTCGAGGAAGTCCTGTAGCGCAAGGCAGTTCATGACCGTTCCGAGCATGCCCATGTAGTCCGACCTGGACCGGTCCATGCCTCGCACCTGCAGTTCGGCGCCGCGGAAGAAGTTGCCACCGCCGATGACGACGGCTACCTGAACGCCGGTGCCGACGACCTCGGCGATCTGCTCTGCGACGTTGTTGACGACGTCCGGGTCGAGGCCGACTTGCCCTCCGCCGAACATTTCACCACCCAGCTTGAGCATCACACGCTTGAATCCGGGGCGGTCGGTGGCGGGATCGGTCATTGCTCTCCTCGGTACTCGCCTGTCGAATGCGCACGGTGAACACGGCGCGTTCACCTACGCCGTCACCCTTATCCTGCCTTATTCGGGACACGACCGACGCATCCGCCATGCGTGACGTGACGCGCCCGCGGGGAATGTCCCCACACAGCGATGCCGCTCGCCCGGCTGTTCGGCCGGGCGAGCGGCATCGCGCGTGTTACTGGTGTGAAGCCGGGATCAGTTGGAGCCGACCTCGAAGCGAGCGAAACGAACCAGGGTGACGCCTGCCTCGTCGAGGATCGCCTTCACGGTCTTCTTCGAGTCCTGGACCGAAGACTGCTCGGTCAGCACGACGTCCTTGAAGAAGCCGTTGACGCGGCCTTCGATGATCTTCGGCAGTGCCTGCTCGGGCTTGCCCTCTTCGCGAGCGGTCTCCTCGGCGATGCGACGCTCCGACGCGACGATCTCCTCGGGGACCTCGTCGCGCGTGACGTACTTGGCCTTGAGCGCGGCAACCTGCATGGCAGCACCGCGAGCGGCCTCGGCTGCCGCCTCGCCCTCTCCGGTGTACTCGACGAGCACGCCGACGGCGGGCGGCAGGTCTGCGCTGCGCTTGTGCAGGTACGTGGCGACCGGTCCGTCGAAGGACACGACGCGACGGATCTCGAGCTTCTCGCCGATCTTGGCCGAGAGCTCCTGCAGAGCGGTGTCGACGGTCTTGCCGTTCAGATCGAGCGCCTTCAGAGCGTCGACGTCGGCGGGCTTGCCGGCCTCGGCAACAGCGGCGACCGAGTCGGCGAACGCCTGGAACTCTTCGTTCTTCGCGACGAAGTCGGTCTCCGAGTTGATCTCGACCAGAACGCCGCCCTTGGCGACGACGAGGCCCTCGGCGGTGGAACGCTCGGCACGCTTGCCGACGTCCTTCGCGCCCTTGATGCGAAGCTGCTCGACGGCCTTGTCGAAGTCGCCGTCGGTCTCCGCGAGTGCGTTCTTGCAGTCCATCATTCCGGAGCCGGTGAGCTCGCGGAGCCGCTTGACGTCAGCGGCGGTGTAGTTCGCCATGTTGGGCGACCCTCCTCGAATGCTGTGGGTGGGCAGAGCTTGAATCTCGGTGATCCGCAAGAAAGGTCCCGAGCGGCGTGGTCACGCCGTTCGGGACCTTCGAAGATCATGCCTGAGTTGCGGACGCTTCTCCGGCCGGAGCATCGGCGACCGGCGCCTCGGCAGCAGCTTCCTGCGTGGCCTCGGCTGCGGGCGACGCCTGTGCCAGCTGCTCGAGCTCCCACTCGGCGAGCGGCTCGCCTGCGCCGACCTCGGGCTTGGCGTCGGACGAGGTGTTCAGTCCGGCGCGAGCCTGGACACCCTCGGCGACAGCCGAAGCGACGACCTTGGTCAGCAGTGCAGCGGAACGGATCGCATCGTCGTTGCCCGGGATCGGGTAGTCGACGACGTCGGGGTCGCAGTTGGTGTCCAGGATCGCGATGACCGGGATCTTCAGCTTGCGAGCCTCGCCGACGGCGATGTGCTCCTTGTTGGTGTCGACGATCCAGATGGCCGACGGAACCTTGGCCATGTCGCGGATACCACCGAGGGTGCGATCCAGCTTGGTCATCTCACGCGTGAGCATGAGGATTTCCTTCTTGGTGCGTCCCTCGAAGCCACCGGTCTGCTCCATGGCCTCGAGCTCCTTGAGGCGGAGAAGACGCTTGTGAACCGTCTGGAAGTTGGTGAGCATGCCACCGAGCCAGCGCTGGTTCACGTAGGGCATTCCCACGCGAGTGGCCTCGGCTGCGATGGACTCCTGAGCCTGCTTCTTCGTGCCGACGAACAGGACCGTGCCGCCGTGAGCGACAGTCTCCTTGACGAACTCGTAGGCCTTGTCGATGAAGGTCAGCGTCTGCTGCAAGTCGATGATGTAGATGCCGTTGCGGTCGGTGAAGATGAAACGCTTCATCTTCGGGTTCCAGCGACGGGTCTGATGTCCGAAGTGTGTGCCGCTGTCGAGCAGCTGCTTCATGGTTACTACAGCCATGGCTGAAGAACTCTCTTTCGATTGCCGGTTGATGCAGGGTGTCGTTCGACCCCTGCCCTGGCGACCGCTGACTGTCGGACCCACTTCGAGAAGCAGGACCGCCCGACAGCCGGGTCGTGCGACGATGCCACGGAAACGATGGCTGCCACATGACGCGGACGCGCGAAGTCGACCCATGCATGCACAGGCCGCTCGACAAGTGTAGACCTCGCGCGCCCGACTACATAACCAGGCCCGATGGTCAAGGGCGAACGACATCTGTGGACGGATTTCTCGTTCGTCCACAGATATCGATTCGACGCTGGGACGGCATCGATCTCGGGTGACCCTGGACTGTATGAAACGCCTGCTCACGGTCTTCGTGGCCGCCGCCGTCATCACGCACTGCACGACGGACGCCGACGCGTCTCCCGGCGACCGCTTCGTCTGGCCGCTCGCCCCGCGGCCCGCGGTGGTCGGCCCGTTCGACCCACCCGAGCACGACTGGCTTCCTGGCCACCGCGGAGTCGATCTCGCCGGCGCGGCGGGGCAGACCGTTCGGGCGGCGGGCGACGGAACCGTCGTGTTCGCCGGATCCGTCGCGGGCAAACCCGTCGTGTCGATCGACCATCCGAACGGACTGCGGACGACGTACGAACCGGTGCTCGCGGTCGTCTCCCCCGGTGACCGCGTCCGACCCGGCACGACGATCGGGACGGTGGAACCGGGACACCCGGGGTGCGCGGACAGTTGTCTGCACTGGGGTGTCCGGCGAGGGCGTGAGTATCTGGATCCGCTGCGGCTGGTCGGCGCGTCGAGGATCGTGCTCAAACCCCTTGCGCCGGCGGACGGGAATTAACGCCAGCTCGGGCCGGAGTGCCGACCCGTGGCGGCCGGGAAGTCGTCGGCCACCATGGCAGCCAGTTCGACGAACGCCGCACGCGTCTGTGGACGCATCGAATTCAAGTCGACGACGGCACCCTCGGCGAGATGTTCGTCGAACGGAACCACGAGCACTGCGCGGCAGCGCTCGAGGAAGTGTTGGGTGAGCAGGTTCATGTCGACCGCCGACGAGCCCGGCCGTACCGAGCTGATGACGACGACCGTGCGCTCGACCAGATGACCGTAGCCGTGCAACTGCAGCCAATCCAGGGTGGCCGCGGCGCTGCGCGCCCCGTCCACCGCGGGTGACGAGACCAGCACGAGCGCGTTGGCCAACTGCAGAACGCCGTTCATCGCCGAGTGCATGATGCCGGTGCCGCAGTCCGTCAGAATCAGGTTGTAGTACACCTGCAGCATCTCGATGACGGACCGGTAGTCCTTCTCGTCGAACGCCTCGGACGCAGCCGGATCCCGTTCTCCCGCAAGCACTTCGAGTCGACTCGGCGCCTGCGACGTGTGCGCCCTGATGTCCGAGTAGCGCTTGATGTTCGGTGCGTCGGCGAGGAGGTCCCGCACCGTCGACGACGTCTGGCGCGGCACCCGCTCGCCGAGTGTGCCGAAATCCGGATTGGCGTCGACGGCGATGACGCAGTCCCCCCGGAGCGACGCGAAGGTGGACCCGAGACCGAGCGTCGTCGTGGTCTTGCCGACCCCACCCTTCAAGGACAGGAACGCGATCCGGTAATCCCCCATGACCGGTTGCCGAATGCGATCCACCTGGTTGCGGTAACGCTCCTCGGCCGTCGATTCACCGGGGTTGATTACACCGCCGGTGAGGCGGTGCACTCCGCGACGCCACCCCGACGCCGACGTCCGACGCGGCCGCTTGAGCAGCGAATCGGGAGCGAGATCCTGGCTCGTCGGCTGATGGTGCGGGACGCCGGGAAACGAGTTCGTGTGCGGCTGACCGGGCGCAGCGGCCGGGTCGGCCCACGGCGGAGTCCAGTTCCGCGGGCTGTGCGATCGCGAGTCCTCGGATCGCGCCTGACCCTGCGGCCCGGACGGCTGAGCAGGTTCCGGGTTCGCCGCCGAATTCTCCGTCGGAGGCGTGTACCGCGGTGGACGGCGATCCGGACGTGGGGTCTGCCACGGCGGGGCCTGGCGGTCGCCGTTCATCGGCGGTTCTCCAGCCTGGAACGAGGTGGACCCGGCAGGTGCGGGATCGATGGGCACCGGGTTGGAACGAAACGGCCGCCCCGGCCTGATCTGGTCACGGATCGACCACGCGGCTGACGTGCCTTGTGGTTCTTCGCGGTCCACGGTGCCCCCCGGTATACGAATTGCGGGTCGAAATCTGACGTCGATACGTATGCGCCCGACAATACTGTGCACGCGGTTTGTTTCGCTACGACGCTACCAAATCCCGGCAGCCCGGCCGGTGACGTCACCCCCGCGGATGCGCTCGGTCGTGGACGGTGCGTAGTCGTTCCACGGACACGTGGGTGTAGATCTGTGTCGTCGCCAGGGATGCGTGACCGAGCAATTCCTGCACCACGCGTAGATCGGCGCCACCTTCCAGCAGGTGCGTCGCCGCGGAGTGCCGGAGGCCGTGCGGGCCCATGTCGGGCGCACCGGGCACCGAGTCCAGGACGTCGTGCACCGCCGTTCGAGCTTGGCGAGGGTCGATTCGCCCGCCGCGCTTGCCCAGCAGCAGCGCCGAACCCGACCGCTCGGTGGCCAGCGCCGGTCGCCCGAACGCGATCCACGCGTCGAGTGCCTGGTGCGCAGGCAGCCCGTACGGCGCCGATCGCTCCTTGTCCCCCTTGCCGATAACGCGTACCAGTCGACGCCCGGTGTCGACGTCGTCCACGTCGAGTCCGCACAGTTCGCTGACTCGAATTCCCGTGGCGTACAACATCTCGACGATCAGTCTGTCCCGCAGGGCGATCGGATCTCGTTCGGCTGCACCCGATTCCGCAGCCGACAACGCGTCCGACGCCTGCGACTTCTTCAGCACGGCAGGCAGCGCTCGTTTCGCCGACGGGGAGGACAGACGAAGCGCAGGATCGGTGTCGAGGTAACCGGTTCGCGTCAGCCACGCGGTGAATGCCCTCGCGGACGATGTTCGACGCGCCATCGACGATCGCGCCGAACCGGCCCGCGACTGGTGTGCGAGCCATGCGCGAAGCACGCGGAGACTCAGGTCGGACACCTCGTCCGAGTCCTCTTCGTGCACCAGATAGGCCAGGAGCGACTCGGCGTCGGCGACATACGCGCGAATCGTGTTGGCCGACCGACTTCGTCCGAGCCGGAGGTGCTCGGCGTAGTCGTCGAGGAGCGCTCGAAACGTCGGTGTCAGCTCGTCGGACATCGGTTCAGCGTGGCCCCTCGGAGCCGACCGAGCAACCGGGCGCGCCGGGGAGCCGTCGCCTCGCCGGTCGCCCGATCGGGTCGACGATCAGCTCGACGATCAGCTCGACGCGCCGGCCTCGGCCTCGGCCAGCTCGCGCTTCCACACGCGGAACGTCTCCTCGGTGCGGCCGCGACGCCAGTACCCGGAGATCGACGCCCACTCGGCCGACACGCCGCGCTCTTTTCGGATGTAGCCGCGCAGATTGTGCATGACGGCCTGCGCCTCACCGTGGATGAAGACCTGAGCCTGGCCGGGCAACCATTCGGTGTTCCGTACCGCCTCGATCAGCGGCGCGTTGTCGCCTGCCTTGTCGTCGGTGATCTCGTTGGAACCCGCACCACGATGGATCCACGTGACGTCGACGAGGGCGAGCGTCTCCATGTAGATCTCGTCCTTACGATCCGCGACCTCGACGAAGACCTTGGCGATCGCGTCCTCGGGGAGCGCCTCGACGGCCGCCGAGATCGCGGGGATCGCGGACTCGTCACCGGCGAACAGATGCCAGTCGGCGTCCGCGCGTGGTGTGTACGCGCCCGCGGGGCCGTACAGGCTGATCGTGTCTCCCGGTTGCGCGTGGGCAGCCCACGGACCCGCGACACCCTCGTCGCCGTGCACGACGAAATCGATCGCGATCTCACGCGCATCGGTATTAACCGACCGAATCGTGTACGTGCGCTTGATCTCGTCGTCCTCGGTTCCGAAGATCAATTTGACGTACGAATCGGTGTAGTCGACCGGCTCGAAGTCGTCGAATCCGGGATCGCCCAGGTAGACCCGCTGCATGTGGGGGGTCAGCGCCTCCGTCCGGAGGACGGTCAGGGTGGTCTTGCGTCGTGCCACGTGTTCAGCCTTTCCGAGCTGCTCCAGCGCTACCAGATAGCTATTCGAGTAAGCATTGCCTAATCAGGCTACCGGTACCGATATGCGTCCGGGTCGTTCACGTCCCGACCACGCGGTACCAGCCGGTGTCGTCGCTAGCGACGAAGCCGTCGAGTTCCAGGAGCGGTAGGACCGAACGCACCTTCGCGATCGGCAGGGACGACCGCTCGGACAGTTCACGCGGAGACAACGTGCCCGACGCCGGAAGCGCTTCGTAGACCAGCAGCGCCGGTTCCGACA
Source organism: Rhodococcus sp. B10 (assembly GCF_011770055.1). NCBI lineage: Bacteria > Bacillati > Actinomycetota > Actinomycetes > Mycobacteriales > Nocardiaceae > Rhodococcus > Rhodococcus sp. B10. The sequence goes on from NZ_JAAFYV010000023.1 coordinate 24,633, forward strand.
GCGCGTCGATATCGCGGAACATCGACGGTCGACCCTCGTCGGTTTCACCGACGACGCCTGCTTCGGCGACGACGTCGTGCGCGTCGGCGACGAGCCGAGCCTCCCCCTCGCGGATCATGCGGTGGCAGCCTTTCGACGACGCCGAGGTCACCGGACCCGGCACCGCCAACACCGGCCTTCCGAGCTTTCGCGCCCACGCCGCGGTGTTGCGTGCACCGCTACGCCACCCCGCTTCGACGACGACGACCGCCGAGCCGAGACTGGCGACGAGCCGGTTTCGCGCGAGAAACCGATGCTTCGCCGGCGTCGTTCCGGGCGCGTATTCGCTGATCACTGCGCCGGATTCCTTGATGCGGCCGAGCAGCCGCGCATGTCCCGACGGGTATGCCCGGTCGATTCCGCACGCCAGCACGGCCACCGTCGCACCTCCCACACCGAGGGCCGCACGGTGGGCGGCCGCGTCGATCCCGAACGCCCCGCCGGAGACGATCGTCCACCCGTCGACCGCCAGGTCACCCGAGATCTCCGCGGTCACATGTTCGCCGTAGGCGCTCGCCGCTCTCGTACCGACGATGGACACCGCTCGTTCCCCCAGCGTGTCGAGCGGTCCTCGCCCGAGCACCCACAGCGCGAACGGCGCGCAGTGGTCCGACGACGTCGGCATTCCTGCACCGTCGAACGACAGGAACTGCCATGTGGGCCATTCGTCGTCGTCCGGTGTGACGAGTCGACCGCCGAGCGACGCAACCAGATTCAGGTCGTCTTCGGCGGTGTCGATGTGCGCACGAACCTGTAGGCGCTCGCCGAATCGGCCGCGGGCCAGTTCGGCTCGCGCCTCCTGCGGCCCCGCCGCGACTGCGAACTCTGCCAGTTGTCGATGCGGCCCCTGCGCGACACGTGACAGATACGCCCACGCCAGCCTGCGATCGTCGTGTCCCGTCACGACATTCCCCTGTCTCGAAAATCGAGCGCCGCGCCGACCTCGTCGATGCCGGGCACGGTGCCGCCCGCCAGATCGCACAGGGTCCACGACACCCGCAGAGCGCGGTCCGCCCCTCGCGCGGTCAGCGATCCGTTCCGGAGCGCCCGCTCGATCGGTCTCACCGATTCCCGGGGCAGCGTGAACTTCTGGCGCAGTGCAGGACCCGGCACCTCTGCGTTGGTGCGCCATCCGTAGTCGCGCCAGCGTTCGGCTGCTGCATCACGTGCACCGGTAACCCGTGCCCTCACCACCTCGGTGGTCTCGCCCACGTCGTCCGTCAGAGCTCCTGTGGCGACCGCTTTCATCGCAATTCGGAGGTCGACGCGATCGAGCAGAGGCCCGGATAGTTTTCCGAGATATTTCCGTCGCACCGTCGGCGTGCAGACGCAGTCGACGTCGCGTGCGGGAGCGCACGGGCACGGATTGGCAGCGAGAACCAACTGGAATCGAGCCGGGTACCGCGCCACACCGTCGCGGCGCGCGATGCGAATCTCCCCGTCTTCCAACGGTGTTCGCAACGACTCGAGCACCTTCACGCCGATCTCGGCGCATTCGTCGGATATTCACAAACGCCCCACACATGTGAGACAATGGTAGGTACAATATGGGAGCGTCAAATCACCAGCCCGACAACATAATTCGCAGCGCAGCGATCTATGCTCGCATCAGCTCAGACAAGACCGGGGCTGGACTCGGCGTTGAGCGCCAGGAGGCCGACTGCCGCGAGTTGGCGGAGCGTCTTGGCTACCGCGTGACTCACGTTCTCAAGGACAACGACATCAGCGCCTACAGCGGCAAGCCCCGCCCTGGCTACCGGCGTCTCCTCGAATTGATGCAGAACGGCGAGATCGAAGTCGTCCTCGCCTGGCACACGGACCGCCTCCACCGCTCGATGGTCGAACTGGAGAACTACGTGACAGCGTCCGAACGCGGCGGCGTCACGACCCACACCGTGAAGGCAGGCCCGGTCGATTTATCGACGCCGTCCGGGAGGCTTGTGGCCCGTCAGCTCGGTGCTGTTGCGCGCTACGAAGTCGAGCACATGATCGAGCGTCAACGCGCAGCGAAGCTCAGTGCAGCAAAGCAGGGCAAATACCTCGGCGGCCAGCGGCCTTTTGGCTTCGAGCCAAAGCGCACCGCGATCCGTGAAAATGAAGCGGAGTTGCTTCGCGACATGGCCCACCGGATCATCGATGGCTACTCGTTCCGCACTGTCGCCGTAGACCTCAACCGCGGTGGCATCACGACACAGCACGGGAAGGAATGGAACGCACTGAAGGTCCGTAACGTGCTTACTCGCCCGATCAACGCGGGCATCGTCCTGCATCACGGGGTCGAGTACGACGCGCAGACGCCGGCCATCTTGACACGTGACGAGTGGACCCAGTTGAACGCTGCGATCCGCGACAATCGCCAGCGATCCAATCATCCCGGCACTTTCCGCAAGCACCTGCTTTCCGGCTTCGTGTACTGCGGTGGCTGCGGGGCGCGCATGTACAACAAGTCCAAGCAGCAGCGCGACGGCAGCATGAAGCCGCAGGTCTGGTGCCCCGGCAACAACGTCAACACGGGCATGCCAAGCGGGTGCGGAAAGGTCAGCCGCATGATGGACCCGATCGTCGACCTGGTGACGGAAGCCGTCATGCACCGTCTGGACTCACCACACCTCGCACAGGACCTTGAACGGCAGAAATCGACGAACAACCCGACTCGTGAGCTGGGACAGCACCTGCGCGTTCTCGAAGCACGTATGAGTGAACTGACGAACGACTACTACGTGACCAAGCTGCTCAGTCGGGACGAGTTCGAGACACTGCGCGAGTCAACCAAGGCAGAGATCACGGACACCGAGAAGCAGATCCAGGAGTTCACCTCGACCGCACTGCTCGGCGGCATTGACATCGGGGAGAGCGTCCGTGCCAAGTGGGAGTCCGAGAGTATCGAGTGGCGTCGAGATGTACTCAGCCACTTGATCGAACGAATCTATGTGCACCCGCGTGGAGCTACCTCAGGCTACAAAGTGCCGACCTACAAGCAGTGGAAGTTCGATGTGAAGCTGATAGACGTGAGGTGGAAGGTATAGCGCAGCCAACGATGAGCGCGTTGTCGAACTTGCTACGTGTAGGTGTGAGTAACCACAACTACTTCCCTGCTCGCCATATCTATGACGTTCTGTCAATCCGACCCCTGTTAAGACCACTCCCCTACTGACCGGGGAAGGGGAGTGCTCGCGGGTACCATCCCACCATGGCCGACATGACCGGACTGTGGATCAAGACCATCCAGCGTGGGGACCACACTCAGACCTACTACGCCGAGTTCCACTCAAACGGGACTGCGGCTGAGCGCCACTTCTTTCCGGAGGATCACAACAGCGGGGAACGTTGGGGGGCCAACTGGATCGTGATACACCCGATGAAGGTGCCGCACACCCTGTACTACGACGTGCCCACCGAGCACGGTCTCTACGTGAGCGTCGCACGGGAGCAAGACGGGCTCTGGATCGGAGTCGAAGGGCGACTGGAGCCTGGCGACCAGCGCGAGTACGACAGTCTTCGCGCACACCCGCTTCTGGCTCAGAACAAGCTGCGCAACCCCACACGAGTGGCTTTCGTGCGGGTCGGCAGCTAGACCTGAATAACTAACGTACTCAGTGCGCCCTGTCGAACTCATCGATCAAAGGCTGCGGGATGCGCCCACGGTCGTTGACTTCGTGACCATTCTGCCGCAGCCAGTGGCGGATAGCAGCCAGGTCTTCCTTGCTTCGGCCGCTGCCTGTGCCTGGCCGGCTGCGTCCACCACCCGAACGGGTCTTACCAACCTTGCGTGCTGAGTCGATGTACTTCTTGATTGAATCGTCGAACTTCTTAGCGTTCGCCGCCTTCAGGTCGATCTCGTAGTCCGTACCTCGGAACGAGAAGCTGATGGTGTCGATGTCAGCCTCGTCTACGACGGTGCCATCGAGATCGTCCATGTACTCAGTGAGCTGCACAACCTTCTTTGCCATGCGTCGAGTATAAGCATAAGAAGTTTGTTCAGTCTCCACGGCGGAGCGAACACACAAGTTATACAAAGAGCGCTCCGACTGTCTCGGAGCGCTCAGGCGCAGTCTCGTGATGCTAGGCAGCTACTTTATTGCAGTCCGTGTACTCGCTATCGACTTTACCGCACCGGCAACCGTGATCAGCCCGCTTGCTGCCAGGCCGTAGCCGATACCTTCGATCGGATTAGTCGCGTAGTACCCGGCCAGGCCGAGCATGCAGCCAACCGCCGCCGCACTGACGATTGTGACTACTGTCCACCAGTCACGTGTACGTGCTCGGTTTGACAGCTCGACGATTCCTGCGACGATCAGTAGAAATATTAGTTCTTCCATATCACCTCCTTCGGTGTATAAATTAGTTGTTCACGCTTGTGGTTTACTCGATAGCCGGTTTGTTCACCAGCGCCTTGATCTCCGCCACGATCTTCTGTGAGGTTGTCAGTGTCCGCCCACTGCGCCCCTCGTTGATGCCATTCATGTAGTAATGCTGAACCGCTTTCGCGAAGCCCTTCGCACCAAACGATTTACGTAGGTCGCCGTAGTTGGCGAGATACTCTTTGACATGGAAGTTCGGCGCACTCGGCCGACCTTCTCGGATTCCGCTAGCTTTCCAGTGTTCGGCGGCGTTCTTGGTTGTGAAGCCGGCCTTCTTCACGTCTGCGTTCTTGCTCAGGTAGTAGGCGGCGTTGAATACCGGTGCTGATTCTTCTATCACAATTTGATCCTCCTTCTTCTTAATCACTCGCTGTCCGTTCATATCTTCCGACCATCCGAGATACGTCATCCGATAGATGCGCTCAACGTCGGCGATAGAGCCGAGGGTGTCGTGAACGTTGCGCGCTGCGCTGTCCTGCGTCCATGGAGAGCTGTAGCAAATGCCATCCTTGTAGACGACGACGTGGCCATAGCGGACACCCGTCCAATAGCCGTCAAACCATACCGGCACATACACGCCACTCGGGATGTTTCGATCGGCATGATTGGTCTTGTTTCTATTCCAACCGTCCAGCGCATAGTCGCCTGTCCAGCCGAGACCGAAGGCTTTCTGGACATACGCAAGGCACATGCCAAGCTCAGCGAGGACGTTCAGGTTCGGCTGCTTTACCTGAACGAAGCCCATCTACACGTTCCTCATGTCTATGCAATCGGCCGGGACGAACCAGCTTGGTAGGCGGCTGCGGTATGGCCACGTGAGCAAGGCGCTATCTGGCTCGTCTGTGTACTTCGCTGAGTAGTAGCGAACATCTGTCATGTTCTCGTGGACCAGGACGCAGGCGAGCATCATGCTGCGACCATTGACGCCGGGCGCTCCTGGCAACCCTTGGGGACCTGCTTGACCTTGCGGACCCGGTGTTCCTGGGGTGCCCTGGATACTCTGACCGTCTCGGCCATCGACTCCGTCAACTCCATCCGCACCTGGGTCGCCAGTTTGGCCGTCAGCGCCATCTTCGCCGTCACGTCCAGCATGACCCCGAGGACCAGGCTCACCGGGCTCACCCTTCTCGCCTCGCGGGCCAGGTAATCCGTCCCTGCCGGCAACACCTGGTGTCGCCACCGTGATTGGGTCCTTACCTTGCTGCCGTAGCTCGTCGACACGCCGATAGTTCGTCATGACTATCCACGACATCCCCAGCAGAATAAGGAGAAGCAGGGCAGGAAACGCCAGACTACGCAGCCTCATTGCCCGCTCCCCTTGGCTGAGTTGACGATCAGCTGCCAAATAGTAAGCGCGACGATAGGCACGAAGGCGCTACCCATCGTCCACACGACTTTGGCATAGTTGGCAAGCGTCTTCTCGAGTGACTTGATTCGGCTCGATAGGTCCTGCTCGACGGTCTGGATTCGATTGTCGCGCTTTTCCAGCTGAAGGTCCAATTCGGTTTTCGTCGGGTACGTCTGACTCTGGGCCACTATCAAGGTCTTGAGTTCGTCTTGAGATTTCGATAGATTGTCAATCTTTTCCGATACAGCCTGAAGCTGATAACCGTTGACCGGTTGGAGAAGTTCGTCTTGATTAGAGCCGTTCACTACGATGTACCCATTACAGTTACATACGCCCTTGCCGTGCCACTACCGCTAGTAGTGGTGTAATTCAGATTGATTGCAGAAGTACTAGAAGACGTCACGGACACAACAACACGAGCTTCGCCTGTCATCGAGGTGGCTGTCGCAGTCACGCTTAGAATACTAGAAAGCACTCCGGTAGGTAAGCTCACATTTTGCGAGCCTGAGCTTGTCGACGTAGACCGAGCGTCTGTGCGGATGGTGAGTATCTTCACGGCACCTAGATCGACTACGTCCCACCCATCGGCTATAGTGGAAGCGACTTGAAGCTTTGCATTTGTTACTGCGTCATCAGCGATTTTCGTCGTCGATATAGACCCATCCGGTACCAGTCCAGCGCGGGTGACCTTTTTAGTGACATTGCCCGACACATCCACCACTGGAAAGAGGTCAGCGTCATCCGCTACGGTAAGTGCTGGTAAGTCGGTAACTTTCTTGTCTGCCACTGGCTATTCCTCGTTATTTAGTTATTGCCTTCTACACTCAACGTAACACTAAGACGGCGCAGTTGGAATATCTGCGACTACTTCGTTCGTTAGACTCTCCTCGACTTTCGAGAGCGAATCAATCTGTCGCTCCTGCACTTGACCCAACTCCACCGTGACTTCAGTAGCCGAGTAGCTATAGTTCACGATCTGGAGCGGTGGGAGTATGTCGATGAAGTTCCCGAAACCTGCGAAGCCGACCGTCTGACCAAGCTTGATGCTCTCAATGTCGTACTTCGCGGCGCTGATGACGAGCGGTGACGTGAAGATCGGTTCGGAGTAGTTGCTCAGCACCTTGTCCGCGCGACGCTGCATGCTTGCGTCCACCGTGTAGCGACGGTCGGTTATGCGCTCGATGCCCTGCCGCCACGTCGAGATACTCGTGGGATCGGTGTACTTCTTGAACTTCGTCGTGGCGACGTTGCCCGGAGTTGTCTCGCCACCTACGAAGTACACGACATTCTTGATGGACTCGATGCTGCGGCGCACGCGCAGTGACTTGATGTGCCGACCGAGTATGAAGGTGTGGTCGTACCCAGTGGACACGGGCCGCATGTAGATGAGGTTCTCCCCCACATGGCCGTACCAGTACCAACCATCCGGCGTCTGGTTGTAGATGCTGTCGATTGCCTCAAGCTTGGTGTTCAGTTGAAACTTGAGAGTCGCACTCACACCGGGCGCGACGATAGACGCCGAGTCATAGCTCATCACACCGGGATTCGCGTCGAGCACTGCCTTGAGCGTGGTGTCCAGGGCGCTGCTGGTGTAGCTCACGGTCGTCGTCTCCCCCGTGCGCACGACCTCCTGCGACAACTCATGTCCGTGTGAAGCCAGCGTGACCGAGACGCCGGCCTCATCGCCGTAGATCGACTCGTAATCCATGATGTAGCCGCTGAACACTCGGACGCCGAGCGGCGCACCTGAAGCGACGAGTAGATACTCCCCATCCTCGGTCGTGATCGGCTCCCCATCCTGAGTCACCAGACGGTCGAACTGGCCATAGTGCACGTAGATGTCGACGCGATAGTTGATGTCCACGTCGGTGTCTTGACCCACGCTGTTGGGGGTTTCGTACACCGTCACGAGCCGCTGGCCGTCCTCGGTCGTGATCGGCTCCCCCGCTTCAGTCAGCAGGTTCGCGCGGGCTTCCTTGGTCGAGTTCGGTGAGCGTGACAAGAATACCGTTGTGGTCGTGCCCGGAGTGTTGATCCGCTGCGTCCACTGCGGCGTGTCCTTCACGTCAGACCAGACGCCGATGTAGTTGCCCGCGGAGTCGTACACCTTGTACAGGTAGACCTTCTCGTCCTCCTTGCCGAGTGCGGACCAGTCAGTCGCGGGTGGCGGTGGGGGTGGTGACTGAGTGATGGTCGGCGCTTCTACTGCTGCTCCTGTCGCGATGCTGCCGAAGGCTGACATGAACATCGTGTGGAGGATCGTTCCGAAGGTCTCATCGCTCGGTATCGCTCCAGCGTCATTGATGAACTGAGTGGTGAAGCTGACGTTCGAGACAGATTCCGCCGATGCGATGCCATCCAGGCTGAAGACGAGCTTGGTGGTGAGGTCTCCGAACGCCTCTTCAGACGATGCTGACGAGACCGGAAGCGTCATGTTCATCTGTATCGATCCGAAAATCTGGCTGTTCAGAACACTGTCGACGGCCACGACCATCGCTGTCGCCCCGAGCGCCGATACCGACTCACCGCTGGCGATTCCGCCCAAAGTTGCTGCGAACAATGTCATTAGAGGGTTAGCCACTGCTTCATCGCTCGGTGCCGGATTGGGATAGATGATCATGTTGAGCTGAGGGTTAGCCACTGCTTCATCGCTCGGTGCCGCGTCGAGATTCACGTAGGTGATACCTGGTGAGAAGGACGGAGACTCAAACCACTCCGCGCTAGCAATGGGATCGACTTCTATTGCCTGGGGAGCTGCACTATACGTGATGCGCACTTCTCCGTAGTTTACGCGGAACTCGGTGCTACTCAGCGAGTAGTAAGCTCTCCACTCGACCTTCTCTATAATCGAGTCCGCGGGGATCTCCGAAACGTCGTAGCCTCGAATATAGAGTTGCGAGTAGTTGTAACTTGCACTCACTCCAGACGACGCCCACGGTGATAGACGCAGTTTCGTGGCCACCTGGCTGTAGGTTATCGCACCGCCATCGTAACTAGTGAATGATCCCGTGGCGATTTTGTTACTGCCAATGCTAATTTGGGTCGTGTCCGCAGAAGAACCAGAGTCACTCAACCAGACACTCAGACCCCGAACATAAGTGGTGGCGTTTGATAAGGGCGTGCTTGCTTCATTTCCGTCGTTCAGCAGCGCAGCAGAGGCGTTGGTCCACGTAGTGGCATTTCCGTTCCAAGCTGGGGTCTGGACAAATGTCGGCGATAGCCATGCTGTAGTGACAGACGTAGCCATCTAGGAAGCCCTCCGGAGGTATTGCGCAGCCCGGTCCAAGATGTCTGCGTCGTCATTGAACTTACCTAGCCCCAAATTGCACGATGCACAGAGCAATCCTCGAACCGCGCCAGTAGCGTGGTCGTGGTCGACATGAGCAGAGTTCCTATAATTACCTGTTGTTTGCAGGTGCGTATTGCAAATCGCACAGTTCCCATGTTGGCGTTCGAGCATCTGTGTGAAGTCTCCGTGCGTAAGCCCGTAGTTCTTCTTGCGCATCCACCTTCGGTTTCGCTCCTGTCGACTAAGAACGTGTCTCGAAGACACGCCCGCACACGCTCGACTACAGAACTTCCGTCGTTCCTTTGCATTTTCAGGTAGGGCTTTCTGACAGACTGCACAACTTTTGTAACGCCGAACCTTAGACATCTCAGCCGCACAAAATCGGGAACATGTGCGCGCATCCGCACGTCCCACGATAGTGTCTCCACAGAAAGCACAGAGTACCGACACCCGTGGCCGATCACTACTGTACCAACAAGCGATGGAGCAGAACCGTCCCGTGGTTTTAGCTTTGCGGGTAAACACCTTGCCGCACTCCACGCAGGTTGCGATGCCACGCCTACACACGGTGCTGCAATACTTTTGACGCTGACTGCTCGGCATATATGTGAGCCCACAAACGACACAGCTCTTTTCGATTAGTGGAGGTAAGGGCATTCCTCTTACCCCTGTTACAGACGAAATATCCGGTTCGATCCGTTGCTCCAAGCGGTAGCGATATCACCACCGTTCGGAGTGATCGGAAGACCAGTACCAGTGTCGATGTAAGCGATGAGTCTCGATGTGCTCGCGCTACCGGTGTCCTTGTAGAGGACTACTGCCTCAACAGTCGCACCACTCACGGTCGTGAACGTCACGTCGTTTGCATCTGCCACACCCGCAGTAGCCGTCTTACCACTCAAGTTGCCGCTGGTCGCTATACGCGCACCACTAGGGATGTCCGATAAGAACTTGTTCGTAGCCAGTGCCACCGTATAAGCGCCGGTGTCTACAAGCACTGCCTTGATATTGTCCGAGTTCCAGTTGATGCTGCCGTCGAGAAAACCCTCTCGCCCGGAATCGTATAACGCGTTTGCCATAGTCTATTACCTCTATTTAGTTTTCTACTATCAACATAACCTATAGCCAGCGCCTTGTGTAGCTCGCTCTGAGCGTCATATCGCGGCTCGTGAGGTTGTCGACGTATCCAAGCGCCCCCGCTCCTGGCTCCCACTTCGGAAACTGTCCAGAGAACTCAGCCGCCAGATCGTTGACGAACACGGTCTTGTTGAGACAGTCGATCTCGAGCACGTCTCCTGTCGCCCAGTTCCTCGTCACTGAGAGACCACGCAGCGTCACATCGTTGGAGATGGTCACTGTCTTTGCCGTACCGCCAGAGATCGTGTTGAACGTGGCGGTGATCAGCGGGTCAACCTGGTACGAACCTTCAGCAGTAACCGGAACCGTCACGACCGAGCCAGTGACACCCTCCGACGCGATGAGTGCAGTTGAGTCGAGGCTCCAACCCACCCCGTCAGGACTCTGGAACTCCACCGAAAACGCCGCGCTGGTCACGCGCCGGCCTTTCGTGAGAATCACGTTCTGTGCGTTGGCGAGGTAGCGCCGGATGCCACCTGCGTAGTCGATGTCGAACGCCTGGTTCTTCGACGCCATCGCAGCCTTGAACTGGTCGAGCATCGTCTCTAGCTCGGCGATCGTATCGGCTCGGATCAGCCCCTCCACCTTGAACGTCTTGGACTGGTAGCGCTGCTTCACCACCAAGCCGCCGTCCGACTCCGCGAGAGAGTCTGTCTGGATCGCGTTGGTCGGAGATGAGTACACATCCGTGTCGGTCACCCAGACGCCGTTCGCGGGGTCCTGGAGGTTGTAGGAGCCGAACTTGACGCCGATCACGCCATACCCACTCTCGCGAGGCGCTGCGTCTTGTCGATACGGTTCCAGAAGCTCTCCGCCGCTTCAGGTGTGGCGATGCTGATGTTGCCGCTGATCGTGATGATGGTGTCACCGCCGCCCTGCGCCATCATGTTGCGGGACTGGTAGTTCGGGAAGATCTGAGCGCCTTGAGGTACGCGCATGAGTTCGGGGCCGTGCTCACCGACGAGGGTCATACCGCCTGGTGCATAGGTAGTACCGGTGGCGAACTGCCCTCCGAAGAACTTCTTGCCGTCTTGCTCCCATGCTCCGACCTGGTTTCCGCGCACGTTGTAAGTGACAGACTTTCCATTCAGGTTGTCCAAGTTCACATTCAGATCTTGCAGCGACACGAGCTGATCGTTGATCTGGTTCGTAACCTTCCTGGTTGAATCCTCGAGTTCAGCGTTCGCCCCCTTCAACTGGAGTGCTGCTTCTCGAGCCTCCAGGGACTTGGGTCCGTACTGCGCGACGGCGTCGTTGTAGGTCTTCTGCGCACGCTCCACTCGGATGTTCGCATTTTCAACACCGAGTTGCGCGTCCCGTAGCTCGTTCTCTTTTTGCTTGGCTTCCTCAGCGAGCTGCTTCTGCCGCTCACGAGCCTGGTTCATGAGGTCCGTGCTGTTCTTCTCGCGATCAGTTGCGAACATCGATAGCGTGACCGCTGCTGTTAGAGCTGCGAGGAGACCAACAACTATGCCGATTGGGTTCAACATTAATGTCGCATTGAGTGCACCCTGCGCGACAGTTGCCGCCGTGATTGCACCTCGCGCCCCTGTTATCGCTGCCGTGAAGGCAAAGTACCGAGCGACAGCTCCGGTCATGACGGTGTTGTAGAAGGTGGTAATTAGCGCGGCCGCCATAACAGCGCCTCTATATCCGATAAAGGCGGCTACCAAAGGCGCGAAGGTTGTTACGACGGACATGATCGGAGGGATCAGCGATTTAATAGTCTCGACGGCTTGAGGGACGCCGTCCGCAATCTCTTCGATGAAGTCCGCTGCTGCGTTCGTGCCCATAGTGAACGCTGGCAGTAGCTGTTTTCCGGCAGCCTGCATGAAAGAGTCGACGGCGTTCTTGGCTCGCTCGACAGACTTCTCGTAAGGTCCCATCTGAGCCGCAGCCGCCTTCTGTGCTGCACCCGACTCTCCGACCTTCTTAGACATGCCGTCGTACGAGTCACCCGCATTATCTGCCAAGATCGATGCGGCTCGAAAGGCGTCGGTACCGAAGATCGTCGCGAGTGCGTTCTGCTTCTGCTCGTCGGTCAAGCCAGACAGGCTCTTGCTGAGCCGCTTGGACATCTCGCGTAGCCCTACAAACTGACCGTTGGCGTCATAGGCATTGAACCCGATTTCTTCCATCGCACCAGCGGCGGCCTCGGACGGTTTCGCTAGAGCGATGAGCATGGTCTTGAGCGATGTACCTGCGTCGCTACCCTTGATGCCGTTGTTAGCGAAGAGCGCGAGTGCAGTGACATTGTCGTTCAGACCAAGCTTGAATTGCTTTGCCACTGTTGCGGATTGCTGGAGGCCAAGAGCCAGGTCGGCGAGGTCAGCCTGCGAAGCGTTAGCACCGGCCGCCAACGTGTCGGCAACCTTTGTCGCTTCCTTGCCTTCCATGTTGAACGCATTGAGCGCGCTTGCGGCGATGATCGCGGCCTCTGAGAACTCCACGTTGCCGGCCTTCGCCAGCGACATTGTCCCTTTGGCTGCCGCCAGGGTGTCCTCGACAGATAGTCCAGCTTTCGACAGCTCGGTCATGGTCGCCGCTGCGTGTGAAGCTGAGACTCCCGCGAGATCGTTGTCGCGTCCGAGTTCCTGAGCCATCTTCGACATCGCGGACATCTGCTCCGTGGTGGCTCCGGACGCCTGCTTCAATCGAGACAGGCTCGACTCATACTCACCAGCGGCTTGAACTGCCTGTGTTCCAATGGCAACCGCCGCGACAGCAGCCGCCGCACCGGCTACCTTGACGGCCGATTTCATTTTGTCGGCTGCTCCACTTACGCGGTTGCCAGCCTTCTCAACCTCGCCACTGGCTTGGTCTTGCGCCTTGATCAGTATCGAGATTGTGTTGCTTGCCACGACGTTATTGAGTTTTATGCCTTTCTAATTCCAACTTATCACGCTCGCTTTCGAGCGACCATATGAGAAGAGCCTTCCGAACTTCACGCGCTGGCTCCTGTTCAAACTGTCGCCAACTCATATTGAAGCGCTGCCGATATCGGAAGATCTCTATTTCTTCAGCAACGTGCGCCGGGACCTTTACTCCTCGGACGATGGCGTCTCGGTAGTGCTCGTAGTTGCCTGAGGCTTGGTCGAGTCGATATCCGCTGAGGATGCGATTTCCGGCTCTGTCTTTTCTAAAGGGTCAGCATCATACTTCTGCCCCGTCATATCTGCGATGATGCGGTCGATGATCACCGATGGCATCGAGTCGATATCCTCGGTCTCGATGTCGACTAGTTCAGGCTCACCGCCCTCCCCCTTGATCTTTACCTTGCCGGCGATCACCCGTTGCTTCACAAGGTCGATCGCCATCTGCTCGGCGGTGTCGTCGTCGAGGCCCGCCAAGTTGGCGCGGATGAGTCTCTGTTGCTCGATATAGGTAGCTGGACGCCACTCAACGAAGCATCCGTCCCACCCTGGGTAGAAGGACAAGTCGGTAGTGTCGGTGGTCGCAAGTACTCGTCCCATACCTACGCCGCCTCATATGTTGCGCGAGTGTTCTTCAGGACGGCCTCGACGCTCTTGCCAGCAGAGAGGCTGTACTCCGCTTTGATATTCAGGGTTTGAGTGACCACCTCGTCGCGATCGCTGCTGCGTTCCAGCTCGCGGTAGCGGACCTGTGCGCAGGTGAAGGTCAGTGAGTCGTCACCGTTCGCGAGTTTGATCTCCAACGCCTTGATCGCGTTGTTGATGAAGTCAGTTTCGTACTGGGTGTCCGTGTAACGGATGACCAGCTCACCGGAGACGGTGAATGAACCGCGGTCGAACTCAGGCTGGTCGAACGTGCCGAGTGGGTTGTGCGCTTCAGACGGGCGCTCCAGGTTGAGCTTGACGCTGCGAGCAGACAGGGCTGATGCACCGGCTAGGTCGCCGGGCGCAGGTGCCAGCTTCACGGTGATGTGCTTGCTGGTGAACTCCTTCTCAGCGATGAAGGCTGGTGTGAGCGATGCTGTCTCCCCCGCACGCGCCTTGATCGCAGAGGAGACCATGACCCAGTCATCAGTCTCAGCGCTGATCTCTAGTGTGTCGACGACGCCGTAGGCGTGCTGCACGTCTTCGAGTGGGTTGCTGCGCACGATAGTGAGAGCTGGAGCAGGCTTGCTCGACTGGTTCATCACGAAGGTGTGCGGGTAGATCCCGGAGACTGCTGCGCCTGTCGTAGGCGAGCCGAAGAAGCCAGTCATGAGGAAGCCGATACCGTGGCTCGTCACCTTGCCACCGATGGTGCCTTCCGCCCAGACGCTCGTTACCTCCGAGTCGTTGATCTGGTCGACAACGCCCATGGCGCTTTCGTTTTCAATCACGTTGGTCTTCGGTTGAACGCCGTTGTCCAGCCATCGCAACCATGTTTGTGGAGCTACCGCAGTCCCGGCCGTGCCCTCGATACCGAGGCCTATCGCCTCGCGTCGTCCTATCTGTTGATCACCTGTTGCCATCACCTTCCTCTCTTAGTCTGTTACGAACATCGTGGATATCAGCCGCCATCACCAACCCGCGGCCAGGAACGAAGAACTCCTGGAGCTGCACCGACTGCGGTGCCTCAGTTTCCTTGACGGTGCTCTTGCCCGTCTTCGTAACTGGTTGTGGCTGTGTAGTTTTCGCGCGCGTCATCTTACTTTTAACTTCGCCGATTGCTGAGATGGTGTCAATACCTACCGCTGCTGCACGTCGACGGAGTAGCGCACTGGGAACTGCACGTGAGCTTCCTGTGTCAGGATGCCGATATCGCCTTCGAGTCGCGGCACGAGACCGTACGACACGCTCATCGATGTGGCGATGGCAGTGATGCCCTCGGTCGTGAACTGACGGATGGCGTACTTGATGGTGTTCTTTGCATACTTACCGGTCTCGGGATCGCGCGCGGCAACTGCTCGCCGGATCTTTCGACTGGTCAGGTTCAGCGGGTCGACGTTGCCGCTGTAGTCGTCTTCCTTGTTGTAGATGACCTTGATGATGATCGTCTCGGTCACGTCGTCCTGGTCCCACGCCCCTCGCTCGGTTTCGTCATTGGTCTGATCGACCACTATGCACGGCAGGTTGAACGTCGGAATCTGGTCGGGGTCGCCGTCGTAGAACGCCTTGAACTCGCCAGGGAAGGTGTCCCTCATCAGCTTCAGGATGCGTTGCGTTATCTCGGTATGCTTCTCGGCCATCAGGCACCTCCCTTGTCTTTAATCGTCTGCGCCAGGCGAGCATTGATGATCTTCACGATCTCGTCGTAGCGTGCGTCGCCTGACTCCACCTTCATCATCGGGCGGTATGGGATGACGCTGCGCGGAGCGTCGGACTGGTGGTAGACGAAGTGCCGTGCGGTGTTGGTGATCTCCACCTGGAGCGGTGCGCTCTTGTAGGTGAAGCCGCGCTGCATGGTCCCGGTACGCACGAGCAGTGGCCGGCCGGAGTAGCTCCGCGCCTTCTGCTCCGCGTAGCCAGCGCTGAGGCGCGGCCAGGAATGGCCGATGACCGAACCGCGTGACACGAACACGTCGTTGCCGAAGAACTTCTTCAGGTACTTGCCCACGTCCTGCATGGCTGGTCGGAGGTCTTTGATCTCCAGACCTACGGAGCGGAGCATCTGCGCGACTTCCTTGTCCCCCGAGATGTTGATCTGTACCTCGGTCGCCGCCACTAGAACCTCATGTCCATGGTGAAGGCACGTGACTGGTCATCCGTCGGGTAGTAGCTGATCGAGCTGTCGACGAGGTCTTCTCCGTCATCATCGGTCAGGGAGTCGTCCTTGTTCTGGAGACTCTCCAGCTTGGCCCGAGCGGCTTTGAAGCGTGGCTCCCACAGATCCTTGCGGCCGGGATAGGCACTCTGAAGTAGGTAGGCCGCGGCGAGCTGGATTGTCAGGGTCTTGATCGCACCAGGCACCGGATTGAATGGCACCTTCTTGCCGTAGACGTTGCGGAGTGCAGAGTTGATCTCGTTCTGAGCATTGGTGCGGCACTGCTCCACCATCGTGTCGCGCAGGTTGGTCGCGTCGAGGAAGCCGGCCTCTTCCCGGATCTCCCGGAGCGAGCAGTAGTTGCCGTAGTCCTGTCCCCTGGTCGCCGTCGAGTCAGACAGGTCCGTCTCTGCTCCCGTGTCGAGGTTGGTGTACGTGAACTTGTACCAGTGGTCACTCGTGCCGTTGGAGTCGCGGTAGTAGGTACT
Organism: Rhodococcus sp. B10; assembly: GCF_011770055.1. Taxonomy (NCBI): domain Bacteria; kingdom Bacillati; phylum Actinomycetota; class Actinomycetes; order Mycobacteriales; family Nocardiaceae; genus Rhodococcus; species Rhodococcus sp. B10. The sequence continues at coordinate 40,968 of NZ_JAAFYV010000023.1, forward strand.
CAGCTGGTCAGACTCGATGGAGCGGGTCGCCAGCGAGACGAAGCTGCCGTTGGCCGGTATCGAGCCATCGACGTTCGGCGCACGGTAGACGCGGATTGAGTCGCCGAGCACGGAGCACACGTCGTCGTACGCAATATGAGCGTGCTGGAGCGGTTCTGCGAGCTCGATGGTTGTTGGGTCCTCCACGGACGCCACAACGGCCTTCTCGCAGCCCTCACGGCCTTGTGAGCCCACGTAGAGGATGTCGCCCATGGCGAAGTCGGCCGAACTCAGAACCTTCACGACCGAGTCACCAGCAGTCGCGGGCTCGAGTAGCTCGGTCCGCTCTCGGATGTTGTTCGGTGAGAATGATTCGATTCGGAGTGTTGTTGCCACGCAATGGGTTCCGTTTAGGTTTCTGCCCTCAATATGAACTGGACGGGCTTGGCGGTCAAGGCCACCAGAGGAGAATCGTCACGCTCAACACCACGATCAAGATGGCTGTCAGGGCGCACACAAGTTTCCAGTCGGTCGGAGCCTCCACCGCGGCCGGCGACACGCTCACATCAGCCAGAAACCGCTTCGCTGCTTGGTTCACGCCGTCAACTTCACCGAGCGGGTCGTAGGTCATGAGCAAGATGCCGACCTGGTCGGCGTACTGGATCGCCTGGTCGCTGTAGCCTGAGGCGCTGAAGAAGAACAGACGTTGAGAGCCGCCAGCCGCCGCACCGTAGAGCTGTTGCATCTCAGGCCGACCCGCTACAGCACCTTTGAATTTTACTTGCGCGAGTGCATCGCGTGACCGCACATCAACGCCACCATCTGAGCCTCCGGTTGTAGCGACGGCATCAGCGAAGCCCCACGCCTTCATACGTTCGGCTGCGTTCAACTCGGCTTGGTGAGGAGTCGAAATGTACTGCATCTACACCCAATATCGAACAACTTCGGCCGTCGCGCAAGGTGAGTCAGTCGGTGGGCTTCCAGTTCACGACTTCCTCGTAGACATCTTCATCGGAGAGCTTCCGCACTAGATAGTCGACCCATGCGTCGGTGAACACGTAACGCTTGAACGCTCGGTTGTACCGGCAGAAGTCGGCACGCGTCTTCTCTGGGTCGTCGGCACCAGATGGAGGTCGAACGCCGAAGTACTTCCAGGCTTGAGTATGGATTGTCATGTTGAACGGAGCCTTGAGCTTCGCCGACACCTTCTCAACTACCTCGGTGGGCAGGAGACTCTCGAGATCCGAAACCGGCACTTTCTTGTCGCGGATGATGGTTTGCACCTGATCCATCACGGCCCGCTGCTCGTCGGTGAGTTCGTCGTCTCGCACGAACGTCATCGCAGCGTCGGCCTCGGTCTTAGCACCCTTGTGAGGGATCAAGTAGACCTTGAAGTCGTAGCGTTGATCAGCCGTGATGCTCGCGTCGACACTCGTGTCATAGTCCTGCACCCACTCGACGACGCCTTTGGGAACACGTGAGCGGACCCGCTTCAAAGAAGCCACCGCGTCCCCGGTGATCGATGAGACGAAGAGAGGGAACCGCAGCTCGTCGGCGAGCCCTTCGTCGTCACCGAACAGCTCGATGACTGTCTCTTCGTAGTTCAGGAGGTAGGCCTGCGTGCGACCGGCAACGAGTGCGGCGATATCCCGCTCGTATCGGTGCTCGATCTGGTTGCGGAGACCAGTGAAGAACTCCAGATTGGCCTTACGGGGGTCATGCTCATCGAAGAACTCGTCGCTCAGGTCGCGCAGGCTGCGATGTTTGAACCCGCCGTCATCATGTCGCACACGATGCCCCCGCTTGTTCCGGATGAAGATGTCCTTGCCGGACTGCTCGAAGTGCGCCTGAAGGAGCTTGAGCCATCCCATCGTCATGTGCACGATGAACGCTTCGAGCTGTCGCTCTACCCCGGACCGGTTGTAGAGGTCGACTGCGAGCCGGACCTCGTTCTTCGAGTCCTGGAGAACGTGCCACCATCGGGGCTTCCTTGCCATAGGCGGAGTATTTCACCTGGTCCCGACACGTATCGAAAGGCCACCCCGCTTAGGAGTGGCCTCGTGTGTTCACATGTGGTCCGTTCGGACTACTTGCTCTGCGCAGCCTTCTTAGTTTCAGGAGCTTTCGTCTCGGCTGGCTTCTCATCCTTCACCTTGGGTTCGGCAGTTGCTGCCTGCGCAGTCTTCTTAGCTGCACCTGACGCGATGAGAGCCTCGGCCTGTACATCAGTGACCTCGAATGTGTCCCCTGCTGCGTAACGCTGCTTGTCATGCGTGACGTTGAGGATTGCTTCTACCTTCGCCATCACGTACCTACGGTTCGATCAGAGTTACTTTGTACGTGTTCGTCGCGGTAGCGGCGGCAGCCAAGGTGACCGTCAGCGTGGTGCCGCTGATCGCGACGTTGTCCACGAACTGGTCCTGGTTGCCGGCCGGGTAGACACCGAGGACTACCGAGCCTGCGACCACCGTCGCGGTGCCGCTCGTTGCCGAGCTGGCGACCGTGACAGTCTTGGTGACAACGCTGGTTGCAGCGTCGATCTTTGCGCCGACGAGCTTCGCACCTTTGAATCCAACTTCTCTACGTGCCATGAGTCAGACCTCCTACGCCACCGCGTTCTTGATGAGGTAGAAGCACTCCGTGTTCATGATGATGTGGTCGTACTGGTCGCGGACCACGATCTCAGTTCCAGGAGGGTTGTTGAACGCTTCTTTGGTGACTTCGCGGGCGTTCTCAAGTCGGAACTTGTAGCCGCCGTTGACTTCCTTGCGGCCTGGACGTGGTGTCACGTAGCCGAGCCATGCGTTCTTGCCCCACACGCTCGTGAACACGTCGTTGACGCCTTCCTTGCCTGTGTTGGCTTGCGCACGACCTACGACGATGCGAGTGATGCCGAACGGACGGAAGAGAGCGAGCATCGCTTCTTCGGTGATAACACCTGTCTGGCTCCACTTGATGCGGTCGAGCAGTTCAGGGTGCAGGATCAGGTTGTCGTAGACCTCTGAGCCCATGAAGAGCGTGTTGTACTTCTTGAAGCTTGCTGTTTGAGCCGCAGTCTTGAGGTCCTGGAACGGATTCGAGTTCTCGTCGTCCCACTGGCTGGTGCCGCTGAGGGTGGTGTTCTGAGTGATGATGCTTGTGTCACCGAGTTGAGTCGCGAGTGCGCTTTCGTCGATGAGCGCCATCTTCTGGTGCAGGTTCTCGACCGCATCAGCTTCTGGCTCAAACGGATCGTCCGTGAGCTGGTAGTCGGCGCGAGTCACGAAGTCGCTGAGCGCGTGCTCGTTGAGCGGACCGAAGACATCGACACCACGGTTGAGCGACACGCGCTTCGCTTTCGCTTCACCGGTTCGGACGGAGCTGGTCGGGATGATCAGCGAGTCCTTGAGGTATTTACCAACCTCGAAAGTTGGCTTCTTCACGACCACTTCAGGGAAGATGATGTCGGAGATGAAGTCACTATCTGCGTTGACCCAAGCTGTGCTGACGTTAGTCAGCCGTTGATCTTGGAATATTGGAGTGTTTGCCATATTCAGTTGTCTCTACTTTCTTAGTACTTTTCGTTTGACTTGATGTACTCGCCGATCTCGTTCGCAGCGAAGGCGCGGACCGCTCGACCTATGACGCGGTTGCCAGAGGTCGTAGTGGCGACAGCCTTGCCGTTCGCGTCGCTCGTGATGAAGGCATCCTTCGCGATAGTCGCGTTGGCTGCTTTCACGCGGAACGTACCCTGACCGTTGATGGTCACGACTTCAGCAACTTCGCCTTCCTTCGGCTCGTTGTCGAGGACGCCGATGATGGCATCGGTTGCAGCAGAGGCAAGTACGACGTGTCCGTCGGTGTTCAGTTTGACTAGGTGGTAGCGCTTAGTGCTGAGGTCAGCACCAGCTACTTCTGTGTATCGATCGCCTGGTTGGTATGACATCTATGCCTCCTCCTCTTCTTTAACTCGTGCAGCGAGGGCGGTGTCGCTGGCGAGGACTTCTTTCTGTGCGGCCGCGTAGGACAGGTGCTTGCCGGACTCGCGGGATGCGGTCAGCTTCGCCGTCACAGCCTTGTGCAGCTCTTGGCTCGCCTGGATCTGGACGTCCTGGCCGCCGTCACCTAGCTCTTTGCCGATCTGTTCGTTGACCGGGAGCTCCTTGAGCTGAGTCTCAAGCGCTGTACGTGCGTCACCACGTGATGCGAGCAGAGTCTTCGACCAGTTGTCCTTCTGGTCTTGCTTGATCTGGCCGGCCTTGATGCGGTCTGTCAGGAACTCATCGACTTCCTTGGTCTCGATCTTGGTGCGGAGAGCCACCGTCTCTTCGCGAGAAGCTTTGAGCTGCTTGCGAAGCTCTGATACCTCGCCCTTCAGTGCGCTGGCTTCAACTGGTGTGCCGTCACCTGCTGGCGCTGGAGCCTGAGTCTCGGGAGCTTCCGTCTCAGGTGCCTGAGTTTCTGGCGCTTCCGTTTCCTGTGGTGCATCCACGAGTCCGAACTTGGCCTGCTCTTCAGGTGTCAGCTCTGACTTGTGTTCCGCGAGGAACTGTTTCTGTTCGTCGTTGAGGTCTTTCACCTCCTTGGCGCGTAGTTCTTCTACGTTCATTGGTTCTCCTTGGTTACGTTTATCGCCGTTGCCGGTCTGACTCGCTTTCACCCGGCCAGGCGGGATTCGCGATGCCGTGATCGGTTTAAGCTTCTTGAATAGGGGGATGTTGGTGAGCGCTGCCCCGGTCAGCACGTTGTCCACGAAGGTGAACTCTTGCTCAGGGTCTTCCCACGGGTAGCCGCGAGGGTTGAACTCGGGACTCAGATAGCGCCACTCGCCGTCTTTGATCGCTTGTTCCGCGGCCGGGGTCCACTCGACATCCCCGAGCAGTGCTGCGGTGCCGTCGACGGCCTGCACGTAGACGCGCTTGATCCAGCCCGCGGCCTTGTCAGCCATCATGTGGCCGTAGTTCACAGGGGCTTTCGTCTCAGCTTCGACGACGAGACCGACGCCCTCGCCGAAGTGAGTCGCCATCTCTTCGAGGTCGGTCCCGCTTAGCTCGAAGTCACCATGCCAGGGCGTGTTCCAGGTGCCGGCCTTGAGCAGGTTGATAGTGCTCGGTACTTGACCGTTCGCGTCTGCCTTGATTGGTGTCTTGGTGACGAAGCCTTTCATCTACTTCTGAACATGATGAAGCCGACGAGATTTGTCAATAGGAACCCAAGACTAACGACCGCGAGAGAATACAATGAACGGATAACTAAAATTAGGCGGACGGCCCAACTAAGTTGGACACCCCCCAACCAAGCGTTACTACATCAGCCGGCCATGCTCTAGTTATAGTCTACGCAGAAACCTCTGACATTAGCATTCACTTTGCCGTCGAAATCATCCTGAGTAGGGTCGTCTTCTCCGATCATGTACACAATGCCAGGAACACTACCCTCGGCCGCAAGCTGTCGAATACCCTCACGGACCTGGTTCAGCGCATCTTCAGTATATGCACTCGGATCAATATCTACATCTGAATCGGAATCAGCCGTACCATCACCGAAGAACATGTTGTTCTCTAGGTCGGCCATATACTTCTCAGACAGACCGCCCGTCGACTCGTCTACTACAGCCAACGTCCCCCTCATGTAAAGATCATCGCGATCCCTACACTCACCGTGTACGATCTCGGCACTCGCATTACTCCCAGCATTAGACCCTTCGCCAGCAACAGTCGCTTTGCCCTCCCCGCTTGGCGCAGATTCAGAGCCGCCGCAAGCCACCATCAACGTGCCTGCCGCCGCAAGGCCGATTGCTGCCACCCCCTTACGGAAGCGGGCACTCGTCGAGGCCTGTTCGTGCATAACGGCGAAGCGACCTGTACGACCCATGATTTCTCCTCGTCTTTCCACTGCCCGTCTCGGATCTTTGCGTGGACAGACTCACCGAGGGAGCTATCCGCTAGCGACACATTAGTACTCGTAGTAGCACGAGCATCGGCATCTCGGGTGCAACGCAGGCAACATCACACCACCAGAGAACGGCTCGTCAATGTCGACCTTCTCCCCATCCAGCGGCGCACATAGCTTGCACGCCCCCGCCAGCGCCTCCCAGATCTTCTTCTTCGCACCAGTCGCCTTGGCGTAGTTGTACTGCCCCTGGCTCCAGCTGTTCACGCTCTCCGTCTGCGCGATCATCTCGGCTCGCACCGGGTTGTTGATTGTCTGCTGGATGCGCTCCATGGCCTGTGACGTCGTCTCGCCGCGCGTGAGCGACTGTTTGATGCTGAGGCGAATCTTGTCCCGGGTCGTCTCGGTCACGCCGCTCACGAGGCCTGCTACGTGCTTCTCGGCAGCCTTGGCCACGAAGTCCTGGACGCTGTCGACGTAGAGCGGGAGCTGATAGCGCTCGATCGCCGCATCGACGCCGATAGCCATGATGATCTCGATTGCTTCGATGATGGCCTTCTGGAGGTCGAGCGCTTCGCCCTTCCACACATCAGAGCTGCCACTGGCCACCGCGTCGGCGTGGATCGCCGCTGCCTGGAGCGTCGGCTGCTTAGCCAGCTCGCGGGCGTACTCGGTCCAGTCGACGTACTGGTGCGCGCGCAGCGACAGGTTGTAGAGGTACTCCCCTGTCTGGCTCTGTAGCTCAGCCTCGGCCTTCACCAGGGCACGGAACTGCTTCGGGGTTGCCTTGTAGCTCGGATGCCACTCCTCGGATGCACGGATGCCGGCCACCGCGTCAACATGCGCTCTACGCAGCGAGAGCCGATCGACCATAGAGCATCTCGTCTAGTTCAGCCTTGTTCTTGCGGACCGCAGCGAGGACACGGGCGGCCTTGACCTCGTCCTGCTCCATCTCCTCGTCGGCCTCGCTCGACTTGTCCTTCGTCGTCTTCGATTTCGACGTTGTGGTTTTATCATCGTCCGAGTCTTCGACCACACGCTCCGGCAGCTTGAGCTTCGTGCGGATGTGGTCCTCGTCGGCCTCGGATGGGTTGAGACCACCGGCATCGACGAGCGTCTTGTAGACGTCGGCGAACTCTTTGACGTCGTCCTTCGAGATCTCGCCGCACACCCACTCTGGATAGGCCGCACCAGTGAAGTTCAGGTCGACGATCAGCTTCACGAGCTTCTCGTTGATGCGGGCGGCTATCTGCGAGCCGAGGGCCTGGTTGGTCTGCTCCAGCAACTCTCGCTGGTTGTCGCTCGCTGAGTACGAGCCGGATGAGTCGGCAGCGCCGATGTCCAAGTACTGCACCTGCATTGACTTGAGAATGTTGCGGTCGTGGCGGGCTATGGCAGCCGTCGGGTCAGCGACGGTCTTGGCCTTCATGTCCATGAACTCGATTTCCCAGCCTTCGGGCTCCTCGATGTAGGCCTGCTCGTTGGCGCGGATGTTGCGCGCTGCGTTCCGCGCGGTCTGCTTCATCGTGTCGTCGGCACTTCTCGGGTGCTTGATCTTCACGACTCCGAGTCCCTGGCGTTCCTGCTGAAGCGCCTCAATCTTCTCAAGGTTCTTCTTGTAATACCAAGAGCCGTAGGCAGGTCGGAGGATTGAGAGTCCAGTCCAGTTGTCACCCTCCTGTTGGTGAGTGAACGGCATCATCTTGTAGTCCGGGATTGACACGGTCTGGCCGGCCGCGGTGAGCTGAGTGATGCCAGGCTTCTTGTCCTGTGTCTCCCACGCCTGGATGGTGGTCTGCTTGCGGTAGGCGGCTTTCACCGGCACGAGGTACTCCTTGCCCTCGAACTCCACCCAGTCGACGACGATCTCGAAGACGGAGAAACCAAAGTCGAGCATGGTGAGGATCTCAGGGAGCAAGCGCTGCTTCCAGTGGAGGACCTTGACCATGGTGAAGTCCGTGAGTGCCTTGGCCAAGAGGTCTACGGCGTCTTCCCCCGCCGCCTGTGCGTACCACTCAGCGGCGATCAGCGGAGCCTTGGCTGCGATGAGACCGGCCTTGACCGTGGCGTCACCTCGACGCATCTCTTCGATGGTGCGCATGAGTGCCGCACCGCGCAGCTGAGCGATGTACTCATCGGTGTCGATGATGCCCGCGAAGACGGCTACGCCTGAATCACCGAACTCGGTGCTGAATTTGTCTCTGCTAGAGCGTGATTGGCCTGCCATACTTACTTCTAGTCATAACTCAGAAGCGGGAGTTCGACAAGCCTCCGAAGAGTGGGTCAGCGCCGCCACCGAAGGCAGATGAACCGTTGCCGTCAGCCTGGTTCTCGAACTCAGGCACAGGGCGGAGCGCGACGTAGAGACCCATGATCACCGCGTCGAATAGGTCGGGGCTTACCCCGAGGCGCTTCTTGATCTGCTGCTTGCTCTCTACCTTCAGCACCTTGTTGGTGATCTCGTACTGGTGCATCATCGCTTCCTTCTGAAGTTCCTTCAGGAACGGACATCCGCTGTAGTGCTTGATGATTCCGAGTTCCAGGCCGCGTGCGTAGAGGTAGATCATCTGCGTGCGTAGATCAGCGAAGTGGAGAGGTGTTGGTGCGACACCAGGCAGCATCACGTCAGGATCAGGCGAGCCGCCGCTCTCGTACTCGTACGGGTGCAGGTGCATCGTGACGAGATCCCCCACCATGCCTCCGCCGATGCCGACTGCGTCGATGGCCGTGTTGTCGATGCCGTACCCGTTGTCCCCTGCATCCTCGACGAGCCAGTCCGCCTGCTCCTTGGTCTCCATGCGGACGCCCTTCGCCTTCACCACTGTGATGTCAGCGATTGTCAGGCCGTACAGAAGTCCCCGGACCGAGCGGTCGACACCCTTCCAGGCCACGTCGTAGCCAGCAGCTCGCTGAGCCGCCGCATCCAGTTCATCCGTCATTGACGCCGCGAAGTGCCGAGACTTGAAGAGCGAGCCATCCTCGTCGGCGTAGTTCCAGTTGTTGTGGAGGTATCGTTCGACCCACCACGTCGGATTGGTCAGTAGCGCAGCGACATCCGCCTCGGACTGCCATGAGTCTTCGAGGCCGAACTCGATGACCCGGATGTTCGGCGGTAGCTCGCCGGCCTTCCACTTGTCGTAGATGTGTTCCTTCAACCATCCGTCGTTCGGGTTGGCGGTGAGGATCGACAGCGACGGTTGGCCGTGCTCGTTCTTTCGTCCGCGACGAGAGGTTGCCTGGAGGAACATGTCGTACTCGAACTCGTCGACCTCATCGAGGTGGTTGCCAGTGGCGTTGATTCCCTTGATCTTCTTGCCACCGCGGTCCTTCGTGGCATCTGCTTCTCGGAACGGGATCGTCGAGCCGTTCGGAAACGTGATGCGGTACGGCTTCTGCGTGTAGACGAAGTCCTGGCCCTGGATCATCCCCATGCGCTCGGCCATGTCGAGGTAAGACGGGATCACTGTCTCCACCGCTGTCGACTGGTTCACGCGGAACACCGGCCAGCGGGTCTTCGGGAAGCTCTGGCAGATAGACAGGACGAGGTGCGCCGCGACATCCGTCTTGCCCGTACCCACTGCGCCGATGAGAACTATCGTGTCGACAGTCGGGTCATTGGCGGCGTCGATGACCTCAGCTTGCTTCTGCTTGAGTTGGAGCGGCTCCATCGTCGTCGAGACCTCGCGGCTTAATCTTGCTGATCACCAACGGGGCAACCTCCAGGCGCTCGCCGTCGGAGGTCACGTCAATCTTGGTGCCGTAGCCATATTTCGCGAGCCAATCGCGAGCAGCGTGACGGGCCTTGTGCGGGTTGGTCGGGTCGAACGCCTCGATCATGGCTGTCGTGATGATGGCCTTCATCGGCGTCCCCTGGAAGTCCGGGTCGGCCTTCTTGACCTCGTCCGGGATCATGTCGCTGAGGCGCTCGATGAACTTCTCATCGTTGAGCATCTCTTGGATGACGGTGGACAGGTTCCTGCGACCCTTCGGTTTGCCGGCTGGGTTTCCCGACTGTCCAGGCTTGAACTGAGTGTCCCGACCTAGGTTAGGGTCCTTGTCGTCCCCGAACCTGCCTGTTCGTCGTTGGCCATCCGCCTGATTGCCGCCTGAAGAGATGAGTCGTGCCATATGCAGCTATTTATGCACGTCAAGCCCGTTTTGTGAAGTCCCAGAACACAACAGAGGGGCACGTCGTTGAACCGTGCCCCTCTGTTGGTCGCCCTGCCTTGCTACAAGAGCGACTGCTGTCCGGTGTTTGCCTTTTCGCGAATCCGTGCGTGGTCTAACAGCTCGCTCGGGCGTCCCGACTTCGCCTCCCAGTCCTTCACGATCTGCTCACCGAGGAGAACGTAATGCCAAGTGCGACTGTCACGCTCCTCTTCCGGTAGCTCGTTGATCTGCGCACACCATGCAAGAGCAGCGCGCTTCTTCCGCAGGACATTCTCGTCACTGAGCGAACTCTGTGCCTTCGTCTCGACGACGTACACACGGTCCTCCGTGCGCACCAGGAAGTCGGGCGAGTACAGAGCAGGCATCCCGTCCGCCTTGAGATACGGCCGGTGCAGGTAGGTGTGCCGGTACTCGTCGACCTTGGCGAAGGCCTCGACGTTGGTGTCTTTGTAGACCCATTCGCTGAATAGACGCTCCAAACCACCCGCCTTGGCCGGCACTCGCAGCTTCGGGTAGATGCACTTCTTCACCTCGACGCACGCTGTACTCCGCACCCAGATAGTCTTCACTTCGGAGAGACGGCGGTGCTTCACAATCGCGTTACCGACGTCCTGGTTCTCCTGCACCTCAACGAGTTTCGTCGCGAGGTTGCCCGCGATCTCAGCAGGCACATCACCGACGAGGAGAACTCGCCAGTTCTCCGCCTCGAACGGATCGAACTCCCGCCCGAAGTACTGGTGCTTGATGTAGGTGTCCAGCCAGCTCACCAACAGCGGCTTGTACGCCTGGAGCGCCGGGTAGTGAGACGCTTCCTTCCACTGCTTCGCGCTCTTGGTGCCGAAGGTGCGACCGAGTGCCGTGGATATGCGGTTGGTCATGCGTGCCAAATAGTCGTTGTAACCCTTGGCCGTCATCACGCCGCCGTCTACGCGGTAGTCGCCGTACAGGGTGCCGGTCTGGAAGTCGTGCGAGACGAACTGATCACCCTCGCCAATCTGCTTGATGAGGAAGTCCAGCTGGTACTTACTCACGGGCAGCTTCATCGGATCGATGCTCGGCTGCTTCATCTCTTCGTCCGCGTCCCGGATGATGATCGGGATCTCGAAGTCGTACGCCTGGTACCCCTCGACGAGGTCTACCGCTTCGAGGTCGCCCTTTGGGTTGGTGTCATCACCGTCCTCACCAACGCTGCCGGCCAGTCCCTCGTCAACAAGCTCGTCGTAGAACTTGTTGAACGCCGGGTGCTCGACGACGAAGAGCACGTCGTAGAAGTTGGTCGGTTCCTCATAGTTCGCGATCCGCTCGCGGGTCTCCCGCTTCAGCTCGTCAATCGCATCATCACCGCGCCACATAAGCCGCAGTCCGCGGCCGATGGTCTGTTCCAACAGAATCGACGCCTCGGATGAGCGGAGGGGCACGATGACGCAAATGTTGTTGACGTCAAAGCCTTCTCGAAGCATCAACACCGAGACGATGACCTTCGGGTCTTTCTTGGCGTCGAGGTCGAACAGCTCTTCCTTGATCGGCTCCCACTGGCTCGCGCTCAACTCAGCGCGTTTGCCGGAGTCGACACGAAGCACCTCCTCACCAGCCATACCTTCCTCGATCAGGAAGTCTTCGACGAGCGGGGTAACGAGGGTGTCTTCACAGATCACCATCATCTTCGGGTGCTTGCCGTCCTGCTGATCTCCGAAGCTCTCTTCGAGGATCGACAGTTTCTTGAGTCCTGCACGGAGCATCGTCCGCTGACCGTCCGACAATCCGATTGGCTTGTTCTTCTCGTCTCGCTCCACGCGGAAGTCGAGCGGGAGTGCTGCGACCTCCTTGCGCTTATCGAGCGTCAGCGCCTTCACCAGACCCTGTCGCATCGCGGCCTTCAGGTCGAAGTCGACCACGATGTGCGCGAAGTACTCGCGGGTCTTCTTCTTACCGCCAGACTCGTTGTAAGGCGTTGCAGAGAAGTCAATTTGGGTGAACTGAGAGCCCTTGGTACCAGCGATCTCCAGCAAGGCCTTCTGCCACTCGACATCCGTGACTTCGTCCGCCTTGCGGATGCTGTGAACGTGGTGCGCCTCATCGTTGAACACTACGAGCGACGGGAGGTCCTTCAACGCCTGGAGCGGACCGCCACGGAGGAACTTGCGGTCGAGAGCTTCGAGACTGTTTCCCGCAGAGGTGCCTGGCGTCACCGGGAATAAGCTCCTGACCGCGGCCTTGGGGTCGATATCCTCACCCGGCGCTTCAATCTCATCCTCGTCACCGAGGAAATCAGGATCTTCTTGTCCAGCGAGAAGATGCCAGTTGGTGATGGCGATGATTCCCGCACCGGTTACCTTGCTGCCAATCTCCTTCTTAGTGACAACGCTGGTCTGCAAGAAGCCGAAGACCGTCTCTCGATGGTTGTCCGGCACGAAGAGCGACTGCTGCTTGTAGATGTCGCTGGTCTCGAAGTCGCGGTCCCCGTCTTTGAGTTTGCCCTGGAACGAATCGAGAAGACGGTCGTAGACGATGAGGCCGGGAGCAACGAGCAGAAAGTTACTGGTGAAGCGCTCATCATCTGGGTACGCCTGGTGGTTGAGGTGTTGCCAGATCAGCAGCGCGTTGAGCACCCATGTCTTACCCGTGCCGGTCGCCATCTTGGCGCAGTACTTCGGATGCTTGTTCCGCTCGCGGGACACCTCGCCGAGGTAGCCAGTTTCGAGCAGCGAGTCGCCGGCCACATCTTGATACAGGTCTCGAAGAGTCCTCGCCCCGAGCACCTCGTGCGCATAGATGATGTGAAGGATCGCTGCCCGCTGTCCCGCGTGGAAATTGAGGAACCTGGTGTCGCAGTAGTCCTGCTGAAACCAGAACTTCAGCAGTTCAGCGGTGACGGGAGTGACTCGCTCCAACATCTCGGACGGCTGACCACCCACGATCGCTTCGATCTGCGGTGTAACCAGCTTTGCGAGTCCTGTCGCGAGAGGGAAATGATCGTGCGGCTTGGATGCCATGTCAGACCTCCACTCCCTTGAGAACTACCTCGGACTCGAAGCCGAACACATCGACTGCCCGCACACAGATATCACGGGGTTCAGCCTTAGGTGGTAGCTCCAGGCGCGCCGTTGTGATGACGCGAAGTGGGTCGGCGTCGTTGTCTGTGTTCTCTCGGTAATCCTGCCAAACCGACCTAAAGACCTCTCCGTCGTAATCCGGATCGACCGCCCAGTATTCGATAAGTGCGAGCGGATCATTGTTGATGATCTTTTCGAGAGCATCCCGATCTTTGTCTGTTGCCAGGTTGATAGCGTCCGGCGACAGCATGATGTAGTTCGTCAGCTTCACGGTCAGATGCTCTTCACCACTCTGTATAACGCGTGAAGGTACTGAAGCTTCGAGATACTGGAGTGTCGTGAACCTCAGCTCGCGAGCTAGCTTCTCGTGCCCCTTCTTCTTGAGGCGGTCGAGCATGTCTGGTGGGATGACCAAGACCTCAAGCTTCGGGTCATTTAGGTCAGTGATCTCCTGACCGATGCCCGCTGCGAAGTTCCAGCCAAGGACGATGACCTTGTCGAATCCGCCGAGCTTGCTGTCGCGGTAACCCTGTGCGCGACGCAGCGTCGAGACCGTGGTCAGTCGCGACGGGCTGTCGGCGAACACCAGCGTCTTCGTATTCGGGAGGCGTCCAAGACTTCCGTTGACATTTTCTTCTGGTGGCAACGGAAGTGCGCCGTAGATACCCAGAATCACTGTGGCTAGATCACCAACCCGGTACTTGCGACCGAGCGTCGAACGAGCTTGCTCTACCTGGTAGTCACCAATCGCCTGATAGAGGAATGGTTGCGCGCCCTGATCAATCAGGCGCTTCCGCGTGATCATGGTTGCCGGCTTGCCCAGGTCAGATACGACCCATCGGCGACCCATCTTCTCGGCAACTGCCGCTGTCGTGCCTGAGCCTATGAAGAAGTCAGCAACCAACGAACCTTCGTCCGATGACGTCTCAACGATTCGCCTGATGAGGCCTTCTGGCTTCTGTGTGTCGTAGCCGAGTTTTTCCGATTCTTGCTCCAGCCATTTCACATCCTCGTCGATGCCTTGGTTGGACTTGTAGAGAGTGCCCCGAGTGTTGGCCTGGTAGGACCAAATGTCCTGGTAAGGCACGCCCTCCGTAAGGTACTGGCGGTACATCGGCTGGCCGCCCACCTTCTTTGGGATCACCAGCAGCTCAGCCTCAAGGCATGCATCCAGAATCTCCTGCGTAGTCAACCCTTTCACATCACGACCGAGGAGTTCAATCGTCTTGGAGGGGATCGCCCAATGACGGCCAGCCCGGGTGGGGTCGTAACCGTGCCATGGCTTACCACTGTCACCTTGACGCGTCCCTGGACCCGTCAGATAGTTCGGCTGGTATATCCCACGTTCGTCCTGGTACTTGAAACGCGACTCGATATACCCTTTCGAGAAGGGTCTTTTACCGGGATGGAAGATGAAATCCTCAGTCTTCGTGTAGAAGAGGATGACGTCGTGAATCGGCCCGTACTGATCGGTGGTCTTGTTATGCGAATTACTGCGTCGCCATACGATCTCACTTCGAAAGAACGCGCTTCCAAAAATATCATCTAGGATCATCTTTACGTAGTGACTGATATTGGGTCCCAGATGGACATAGATCGACCCAACATCCGATAATAGTTCGCGCATCAGAACTAGCCGAGAGGCCATCATTGCCAGGTACGATGCAGTACCCTCCGCCCACGTGTCCGAATAGGCAAACTGCTCAAGAACCGCAGGCTTCTGAGAGATGGTTCCGCCGGGCAAGGTGGCCTTGGTCCGGTAGTCCGCCTTCGAGTCGAATGGTGGATCGATATAGATGAGGTCGACCTTATTACGCAAGCTCGGCGTTGCCTTGTCGCCAGCTAACAGCGCTGCAATAGCCAGCAAGTTGTCGCCATAAATCAGCCGATTCAACTTGTCGCGATCGACTTCTCCATCAGGATTCGAGAACAAGTTGGCTGCGTCCGTGTCCTTGCCCGGTATCACCAGCTCACGAGTCTGAAGCGAGACCTTGTTCGGCCCGTCCAGCTGCTCCAAAATCTGCGCCGCTTGCCGCTTACCTGCCGCGACTATGCCTGGGAGCTGCTCGAGTAGGGACTTCGCCATCTAGATCCGCCTTTCAACACCGCGACGCTGCCTGTCGCTTCACCGGAACAACCGTAGCCGTTGGCACCGACATCACGGGCACGCGAGCGCCCGATGAGTCCACTCGGTTTTGACACCGACCTCCTCTTTCGAACACTCGTGCGCGCTCGACCATCTGTTGATCGAGCGTTCTACACAGACACTCATGACCGGTTGAACCTGTGGATAAAATTGTGGACAGTTGCCAATCTAGAACGGCCACAGGAAAATTGGAGGCTACAGTCGCCACTATTCCTGGAGTTCCACCATGCTCGATAGTCCCCCATATGTCGATACTGCTCTCGACCGTCCCGCCGAGGACCATGACATCCCCGACGTCGGCGAAGACTACGGCTATCCGTATGAGCCCTACGACGACGATCCCCCAGAGCCCGAACCTGCGCAGATGCCGCACCGCAGGCTGTACCAGGTCCTGGCAACGGCGTTCTTCCCGTTCATGCTTTTCGTCTGGTGCGCAGCTCACAACGTCTACGAGCCGGGAGAGACGGCATTCATGCACGCCAACGAGCCGTACGTCCACCAGTGGGTCGACCTCGATCACATCTCCCGCTACCCCATCGCCGCCGCCCTGGTCCTGGAGGACGTGGACATGGGCAACCGCGTCAATGCCTTCGACGTGGGCCGCTTCGTCGGCACTGCTCAGTCCTACCTCGGTGGACAGTCGGACATCGACGGCGGCTCGACCATCCCCCAGCAGCTCGTGAAGAACCTCTACTTCTCTCCCGACCGGAGCGCCTGGCGTAAGGCGGGCGAAGCGTTCATCGCGCTGCCCTTCGCCTGGACCGTCTCGGACAGCCGCATGCTGGAGATGTACCTAAACTACGCCCAGTTCGGGCCGAAGCTCTACGGCATCTGTGCAGCCGCCTGGTACTACTTCGACACTCCGCCTTGGTCTTTGACTCAGTTGCAGGGGTCACAGCTCATGGCGGTCGTGCGGCTGCCGAGTGAGGCCAGGCGGGTGGAGGGCGGCGGCATCTACGTCCTGGGCGAGAACAGCGACGCTGACTTCCGCGACCGGGTCTACAACCGTGTCCCACGGGATCTCGCGTTCCTCGGGGGCTACAAGCCCCTCATGGAGTCCGTCGGTATCGACGACGACGCCAGCGACCACGAACACATCGGAGAGAACTCATGCAGTGCTATGCCGGCCGACGTCGAAGAGCTTCTCGTGGCGGAGGGCGTGCGCTGATGGAAGACCTCGACCTGGCCAGGCAGATGCTCCGTGTGCGGTGGATTGCACGTGAGCAGGGCGTGTACCTCGATGATGCGGTTGTGACACTCCTCGCGGTGCGTAAGGGCTACGACACTGAGGCGCTGGACATCAACACCCGCGCAATCATCGTCAACTCTCGCGTGATGGGCCACGGACTGTCGTTCGCCACCGTCAAGGCCTGGCTGGATCAGCGATGAGGCGGGGCGTGAGGGTCAGGCTCCTGCGTCCGTCTGTCCACAAGGGCGTGCTACACCAGCCAGGAGCAGTCCTGCGGGTGAAGCGCGGATGGGCGCGTCACGGACGCCGAGAAGGCGCGTGCGAGCGCGTCTGGTGGTTTCAGTCGTAGCGAGCCGAGTGAGCCATGGGCAAGAAGCACAAGCGCACCTACCACGTCGTCCGACACTGGTCTATCCGCGAAGGCGACTGGTACTACGCGGTTTACCGGCACACGGACTGGGGCGACTGCGTGACGGTCTACCGCATGGCAACAGGCGACGAGGCGTGGGCACTCAAGAACGCCGAGAGGCTCGGCGTTGAGGTCGAAGACGAGGGCGAGATCGACGCGCAGTTCTGAGCCTGTGGATAACCAAACAGCGATTTCAAGGATCTGGAGTTAGATCGGGAGATGTACACCTTCGACACGTTCCGCATCGACGGCACGAACCGCTTCGCGCATGCAGCAGCTCACGCGGTCGCTGAGGTGCCGGGACGCGCCTACAACCCACTCTGGATCTACGGGTGCAGTGGGACTGGCAAGACACACCTGCTCGGCGCGATAGAGCGGAAGGTCGCGCAGGACTACCCCGGCACGATCGTCGCTCACGTCAGCTTGATGAACCCCTACGCGCTAGATAGACGCCTCGACCAGGCGCAGGTGCTGCTGATCGACGACGCCGAACACCTGCGGAGCAGCTGCATTATGTTCGAGCAGTTCAACGAAGTCGTCACTTCTACTGTGATCGAAGGCGGTCAAGTAATAGTCGCAAGCAAAATGCCCTACGAGTGCCTTCACTTCGGGTGCTGCGCCCACCCGCTGCCGCAGGTTTCATGGTGGCTTGAGGTTGATATGAGCGGCCGCTCGCTTATCCGCGACTGGCCGGCTTAATCGTTCGCGATTAACGTCTCCCGCCATTCAAGGTGATAGTCGCATGCTTAGACTATTGCTTTTTCTTCACAAATGTGCTTAAATAGGTTCAGTTATGAAAGTAACCCGCAACAACAGACTAGATATCGCTCAGACAATTATCGTAAACACCAAACAACTCTTACATGATAAGGGTCCGGATATCATTGCCGCAGTCGACGACTTCTTCGTGAACCACTAAGTCTCCACGACGAGCTTCCGCCGCTTCTTACTCCTACACTTCACACATGCCATCACGACAAAGTGAGCCGCACCCTCAAACCTCGGGTTGTCGGCTCGCACAGTCTCTTTGAACTCTTGCCAGTCGTGCTCACAAATCGACGGGGCGTCTTCGGGTGATTCTTTAGCCTTCCGCTTGGCCTGGCGTGCTTCTATGCGGCGAGTCAGCCGGGTACGGTGCACAGCAAAGTCGATCACGAGTACTCCCCGCGTGGGTCGTACGGCTGCTTGTGAGCCCGCTGGAGGTGCTTCGGCATCGTTTTCCAGTGTCCGTGCCACATCGCCTCGTTCTGAAGCTCTTCGATGCTCTCAGTGCCGTCAGACGGCAGGCCGCGTTGCCACATCCACTCGCGCAGTTCGGTTTTCAGCGCTTCCTCGCCCGCTATGCGCACCATGGCGTGCGCCTTCAGCTCGATTGCCGCCTTGGGCACCCAGCCCTCGCGGAGGATTTCGCCGGCCTCGGACAGCCAGTGGACTCGGCACGCTTTTTCGGTCTCTCGGATGACCACCGCCTGGTGAGCGGTGCGGATGACGTCGAGGTCCTTCGGACGTTGCTTGTCGAGGAACCAGCGGCGGAGGTGGTTGGGGTCGAAGAGGCTAGTCATCGACCTTCTTCTCCGTCGTGAGGTGCCAGAAGTCGCACACGTTGCACTGGTAAACGCGCAGGTAGTTGATCCCAGCGGTCTTGTTGCGGCGATGCTTCGCTCTCTTGGCAGTCTTAAGCGAGTGGTACATGTGTTTGCGACGACAGGTCTCCATGCTCGTCAGCTGTACTTGAGTAGGTTTCGGATCGTCAGACATCACCGTCCTTCCGGTCCCCCGCAAACACCTTCAACGATCCGGCGCTCTGACGCGCTTCGCGCAACGTCGATGTGGATTCTGCGAAAAGACTGATCAGCAGTCGTATAACCTCATCGCTCTTCATCGGGTACGGACACCAGTCGACGTTGTGACAGTAACTGGAGCATCGGGTGCAGTAGATCCCACTACTCATCACCACGCCCCAGCATCTCTGAGATCCGCTTGCGCCTCTGCTCTACATAATCGTCAAGGAGCCACACGCTCTCCGACGGGTCGAGGGCTGAGTGGTGTCCGACCCTATGGTCGTCTCCACAGTTGTCACAGACGATCTTTCCGTCTTGTACGAGTATATTCGGATAGATTTCTCTCGCTTTCCTCCGTGCGTCGTCCTGGCTCACCGCCCCTCCTCCGGCAAGTCATAAATGATCACCTGCGGTTTCGAGAAGCTCTCGCTCCAACGCCAGTCCTTGCCCTGCTCGCGCAGTCGCCTTGAAAGTTCCACGGACTCGTCGTCGTACGCAAAGTCTTCTGCGCGCTCCATGCGGCGAACGAGGTTGCCGGTAGACAGGTGACCGAGCTTCGCCTGGACCTTCGCTTCTAGCTCTGTCCTCGGGTCGGCTTCGGCCGGCTCGGGTTGGAAGCTGTCGTCTTCTTCCGGGAAGTCCTCGGATGAGCGCGAGCAGGTCGGGTGATGGGGGTTTGCGAAGTGTTCGCCGCACTCAGTGCAGCAGTCCTCATCGTCGAGGCCGGCGTCTTCATACTCCGGCTGCTGGAGCCATAGGGCGGACCAGCCTTCGACTGGGTCGTGGCTTTCGCGTGCTTCGACGTACTCCTGGAGGCGCTGAAGCCAGCGAACAGTTTCCGGGGCGTCGTCATGATCTGCAAATTGGCGATCTACGCGAAACTCAAGTTCGAGGTGGCGCGGGTAGATCTTGCCGGTAGATGCGAGGGAGTACATCGCTGAGGCCTGCCCGGTGTGAAGCTGGGATGCGATCACGCGAGCGGTGGCATCGTCTATCGGCGTCTCGTCTGCCTCGGCGCGTTCGAGGGCCAGCTCGATTAGCTCAGGGTCCGAGAGACGAGGGTTGCGCTCAGGGTTTGGGTTGTGGCGCTCATTCATCATCACCTCCTTTGTGGGTGGTTGTGAGCTGTGCTTCTAACTCTTTCTTTCGCTTAATATAGCTATCCATAGGTATCATCGCAGTGGTATAGCCGGTATGATCTCGCATCCAGTCTTGAGCATCTTCTTGGTACTCATCATTGAGATACTGGATTTCTGCGACTCTTGCTTCGAGTGCCACTTGCGATTCACGTTGCTTGATGAGTTGCATAAGATCGTCGGCCTTGTTCTCTAGTATGCCGAGTGCGTGGTTCTGATTAGGTATAAGACCATTACTCAACGCGACATTGTCAGTCTTGGCATTAAAGTAAGCGTGTTTCAAGTTCGCAAGAATCACCTCTCGTAGTTCATCATCACTTGTGTTAGATGATCCCCCCGCCGTGTTGTCTTCCACGACCGATCGCAGCTCGTCGACAAGCTCACTCGCCTGATCGGGGTACACCTCCAGATGCTTGCGTATGTTCCGGACAATCTCGTCCGGGTTCATTGGTTGTAACTTGCTCACCTCTCTTCCTCCTTCACTAGTTGTCTTATCTCGTTGTATTCAGTCAGCACCTGCGTGCTCTCCGCCGACATCTCCTCTCGCGTCGACCCTTTCGCGGTCCGCATGTCCAGGACCAGGTCGCACACCCGCATGGCGAGCGTCGCCAGTGCAGCGCGGCGTGGGTCTGTGTCCGGGAACGGCTCCCCCGCCTTGGCCATCGCTTCGCGGAGCAGGCTCATCGAGGCATAGAACTCGATGCGGCGGTCCGAGACCGGGAGACGCAAGTTTGGTCGGCGGGTCCGCTCTTCTGGGAAGCGGATGACGTTGGAGCGCTCGGTCATGAGGCCTCCCACATGTTCGTCCACATCTCGCGCCAGGTGTAGCGGGGATGCTCCATCCACCAGACGAGGGTCACGATGAGTACCATCACTGGGAGGCACGCGAGTACGAACATTTGGTACCGACTCACGACGCGATCTCCTGCTCAACTGGTTCACGTCCTGCGGCCAAGATCTCGTCTGTAGCCCTGAACACGCCTTTGATGTCGTCGTTACTCGGCGTTTGACCTTGGAGCCAGTTCTGCACGTATGCGCGACTGACAGAGGCGATCTCGGGTGTGAGCAGACCCAACTCGTTCGTCACGAGGTGGGCAGTGGCTTCGGCCTGAAACTCTTTGATCCCGCGGTGCCTGACATAGTCTTCGTGCGCTTCGGGCACAGTATGCCCAAGAACGATGTGACTAAGCTCGTGAACCATCGTCTTCTGGGGGCGCTTTGCGATGGGGTTGACCGCGAAGTTTCTCCCCCAGGAGTGTCCTTGTACGTTGCCGTCGAAACTCTCGAACGCGACCTCGCGGATCGCGAGTGCAGCGAGCGCCCGTTCTTTGCTCCACTCTGGATGCTCGATCTCCGGGAGTGGTTCACCCTCGGTCATGCTGATCGGAAAAATAGCCTTGACTGGTTTGAATCGTTGGACCCGTTTGTTCTCGCCGGTCTTCTCGTCTACCTCGTCGAGCTTGATGCTGATCGGACGCAGAATATAGAAGGCACTGCTACCCTTCTGGACTTGCCGATTGACGGCGGACCATCCTTTAAAAGTAGCTACTGGCTCTATCGGACACTGCTGCATCGCAAGGTACGCAAGGTTTCTGGTGCTGTAGTTATACATCCGGCGATAGGTGTCATCCATCGAACCTTCGACGTTGAGCACGGCTTCGAGCAGCGTCGACCACTCGGGCTTCGCGATGTGCTCGGGGATCTCGGCTGGTTTGCGACGACCAGCCATCAAGCATTGGTCTCCGCAATGGTTGCTGAACCGACGTGCTGGTGAGGAGCTAACACGCGCGCAAACGTCCAGCCGTCCATCATCAAGTCTTGCAAGTCTGCGTACTCGCCACTGTTGTCCGGGTCTTCCGGATCGACGTTGTACAGCACCACGGGGAGCTGGTTGACGTGGTGCTCGACTATGCGCCCGACGAAGTTCTGCTCGTATCCGTCGAACGGGCGTTGATGATTGCAGTCGATGTAGTCCCCAACACGCAGCTTGTCGTCGTTACCAATTTCCCAGTCGTCGTAATGGAAATGAGCGAGATACGGAACACTCATCGCACTACCTCGTGCATCTTCATCGCGATCAAGTTCACGACCTCCTGCTCTGCTCTAGCGCCGCCTTCACCTCCTTCGGCGATCTGGACGTAGTAGCGGGTCAGGTCTAGGGTCTCGGCGTCTGTGAAGTGAATGGTGAGGCTCATGATGCAACCCCCAAGTGCTGCACCGTGTAAGCACCTACCGTGCAGATCCCCTGCTCCTTGTACTCACCGAGCACGTTCTCGCGGTGTGTAGGACTGTCCATCCAGGCCTGCACTAGATCGGTGTCGTCACTGAAGTTGCGAGCCAGGTTCTCCCCTGCGGCGGCGTAGCGGTAGCCAGCCTCGTCGAAGAACTTCCACGGCTGCGTGCCGTCAGGCGCAACGTGCTCGAAGTAGTCCTTGTCCTGCATGTCCGCCGCTTTGGCACAGGCGGATTCGCGCAGCGCGGCGTTCGACTTGATAGCAGGGAGGTCGTGGTCCTGGCGCTGCTCGTTGACGAGGCGCTCTAGGGCGTTGGCCGCGGGCGGAGTGGAAGTTGAGGAGGCAGTGGGGGTGATCTCAGCAGTGCCGGAGAAGTGCAGGCCTAGGAACACTATGAGCAGTGTGGCGACGAAGGAACCGAGACTTAGAGCAAGGAACAGATCTGCGGAGGACCAGCGCTTCGCGGCCGACCCTGAGTTCCGCCTGTAGTCGGAACTCATCGCCCCAACCCATTCATCAGCGCTAGGTCGTTCGAGATCTCCGTCCCTACCGGCGAACACGTCGCCTCCTGGTACGCCACGATCATCTTCTGCCCATGTAGCTCGTAGCTGCACAGCCACATAGTCTGCTTGCCGAAGCGATCCATCTGCGGTGTCTGGGTGACTGCCACGACAATCCGCGGGTTCACTGGAGGCGCTGGGACTACTTCGGGCTGCGGTGCCGATTGAACGGCTGGAGCTGGAGTAGCAGCTTGGTCCTGTAGTTGCTGGACTTGGCCGGCAGTTGCCGCGGACTCTTGTTGGACTACGACTACCTGGCGCTCGACTGCACCGACGCGCTGGGCGTTCTCTTCGTTCCTCTGCTCGACTTTGCCGACGCGATCTTTCGTCTCAGCGAGGTCGCGTTCAGTCTTGGTGATTCGCTGCTCGTGGTCGTCGACTTGGGGTCGGAGCGGCGTCTCTTCTGCGCCAGTGGTCACGAAGCCGTTGAAGGCGAGCACGGATGAGGTGCTGAGGACTACGAGGCCTGTGCTTGCCGCGAGAATGAGCTTCCTTGAACGCGGGAGGCGAGTCACTAGTTTGCGTGGGTTTACCATATTCAGTTGTCTCCGTTTATATTGTGGTATTAGTATGCGCCTATATGCGGATTATTGCAATAGTGAAATCCGTGGGGGTGTGGAAAACTAGATCAGGTTATCTATTCACATTGCCTGCTACGCAATATGTCACCCCACAATTAGCACAGAGTCTTGTAGTCCGTTTAGGTGACAAGCCCTGAGATATGCCTCACACTTCGATATACCGGCATTAGCGCTCCCGTAAAGTGCGCCCGGAATGTCTGAATGACAATATCCCCGAGAGGTATCTACCCCGTGAAGAAATCTGTCGTCGCCCTCCTCGCTGTCCCCTTTGCCATCACTCTCGCTGCGGCTCTCGCAGGATGCTCGTCATCCGACTCCGAGACGGCAGAGAGCGCATCAGCAGCGGCCACTTCACAGACCAGTGCAACGAGCACCTTCGTTCCCGTTGCGGAGAGTTGCCTACTCCAACTCGACGACCTCGCGACGCTCAAGCCCCCGGTATCGAATCAGTACAAGTCCATCGACGCTGGTCGAGACGAGACATCCCTTAGCTGCTCTTACATCGCCCCGACCAAAGCCGCCGACGAGCAGTTCCTCTACATCGCGATCCACGAAATCGCGTACGACGGGGCGTCCTGGGACTACGGAGACGGGTCTTCAGCGCTTGCCGGTTCTACGTGTGCGGACGGTTCAATCATGACCGACGAGGTAGTGGCGACCGACCTGGAGTCGACCCGCAAACAGCTTGAGTCACGGATCATCTGCGAGAACAAGCCAGTGACCAACAAGCACGGGTTCGAGCAAGGCTACGACCGCCAGCTTGAAGTGCAAGCCGAAGCGTTTCCCGAGGTCGGCGAAGGACTGTACTGCATCATCCCGAGCAACTGCTTCCTGCTCACTCAGGACAACCTGTACGTGATCGAATTGCCAAGAAAGGTGAACACTCCGTTGTCTGCGGCAAGGACGTACTCTCCCTTCGGCGGCTACGAAGGGTCGAAGATGGTCGCGAACTTGATCGTGGAGAAGGCTGCGGCGAGCAGATAGTACAAAGCTACAGCTTCGCGCTCGCTAACCAGGCAAACAACCTCGGCGGACTACCGCGCTTTGCACCGGTCGCACGCTCGACCCACTGGGCCACCGTCGCCTCTGAGTTGCGGTAGACGACGCCGATATACCAGTGAAGCCACTTGGGGTCAGCACCCAGCTTCTGCATGATCGCTACTGCACGTTCCGTCGCGGCCAGGAGCCTCTTCACTGTTTCTAGCGTCCGATCCCAGTTGGCGAGGCTCGTCATCCTGGCGTAGTACTTCTGAGGGTCGTTGATACGCCCTCCTTTGCCGTCTTTGCCATTACAGAGCTCCGCGACCTTCAAGAGGATGCGGTCGCCATGTAGGCGCTGGAGCTTGCGGTGGCGCGGTAAGTACGCCTTATTGTTGATAAGTTCATCGACCTCGGCCGGCAGTTCGCCGGACTCTCTGTAGTGCTCGCGTGTCACTATTGGGCGTAGGTCCCGTTTCGCGGATACCGCCGCGAACACCCCGCTAATATGCTGTGTCACAAAGTTGAACCCCTCCGACCTGTGGTCAAGAGGGGTTATGTCAAGCAACTATTCCAATTCAATAGTAACAAATAACCGCCCCTATTTCAATAGGTCTACCATGTTTAGTCTCTCGCGGTCGCGTTCCTTGGAATAGTTACTTAACCGCTGTCTCTAATTAAACACAAACGACACCAAACATCAACCCGTACTTCTATGGATAGAGTAGCTTGCTGCGCCTCTCTTCTCTATAGAGCTATAAGGGGTCGCGAACCTCTCCTTTCCTAACGAAGCCACCCCTCTTGTGACAAGGAGGGGTGGTCAACGATGAGAAGTTCTGTTTGTTTTGATGCCACGCGCGAATCAGTGTAACGGTGCGCATGACGGGTGGAGTTTGAATTATCCCTGGAGGGATGAGGGTGTGTGTATCCGTAAGGTGCAAAGCTGCGACGAGTCGTGCTTCTGTTCTCATCATCGCACTAGACTGCACTATTCACAATATCGAACTTTCGTGTTTTACTCAGGGCAGATATGGGCATCATAGACAACGACGCAGCAAACCCCTCCGCGCTCACCGACGTTGTCTATGCAGTGCCCGACTACTACATCCCCCGCGTGCTCAGTGAACTACAGCAGGAGCGCAAGGACGCCAAAGGCCGCGTGCAGTATCAAGCCCACCTAGTAGAGAACCGTGCAGCGTGGCAAGAGAAGATGCAGCGCCAGGCGGAGAATAGACGAAAACGCCGCTCTGAGTGAGCGGCGTAGTAGTTGGCGTTTGCTGCGGTTACTTACCGGGTTTAAGCGGCATGACCACGTAGCGTGCTCCGTTATGCTCCGCTACTAGTGCTCCGTACACGCCATGAAACGTGTATGAGAGTGTCTTTGAACGCCCCAAGTCGCCAGCGAGCTGCTCCATGAATTTAAGATAGTCAGGATTCACTAGTAGCTGCGTCACCGCTGCTTCGTGCATGTTGTCGATCTGCTGCTCCCAGTTCGGGTACACGCCCGCAGGCTCACCGACCATATCGCGCAACGAGTCAACCTTCAGAGTGTCACGGGTCGCCGCGAGCTTGTACCAGCGAGTCAGTGCATCTCGCGTGATTGTTTTGCCCTTGACGTCAGATAGCTCCGCGGCCGGCAGTATCGCCATCACGTAGCCGTCAGTGGCCACGAGCACCGCTTGTCCGGACTTGTCAGTGGCTATAGCAAGCTCAGTCAGTACCGGGCGCGCAGTGTCCGCAGATATAACTTTGAGTAGTGCGCCCACTTGGCGCTTGTTGAGTGGTTGGTAGTTCATATTCACCTATTTCCATTATTTAGTTGTTTACTAATCGTCCTCATCCAGCCTCACGACCACACGCGACTTCGTGAGTGTCTTGCGCTTCGAAAGTCTTCGTTGATAGGTCGGTGCGAGATACCACCGTATCGTTTCCGGCTTCACTCCGAGTTCTTCGGCTACATCGTCAACCTTCCCGACAGCCACCAGGCTGTCGGCGTCGTATACAGCGACTTCGAGGACGCTATGCCGGGACATAGAGGACTCCGTCTAGGTCATCATGCCACTCAGTCCAGTAGCACTCACCATCGTCGCTGTAGTGCTCGTGCCAGGTCGCGCCGGAAGCGGTGAAGCTTTCATCCAGGCAGTCTTGAGAGCAGTAATACTCGCCGCAGCAGTAGAAGCCCTCTTGGTAGCCGTCGCTGTTGAACGGAAGTAGGTCGCCGTGCATGCAGCAGTAACGATTGTTCATATTCAGTTGTCTCCGTTTATCTTTACTCTACTAGTATGCGCCTTTACCCCTGTTATTTCAATGCTCTCACGAACAAATAGGTTGCACTATTGACAACAGACTGTGCATAACTACCGCCAGATAGTCGCAAAGTCGTCACCCGTACACACCCCGAACAACTTGCGCCCGCTCTCCGGCATCTCATCCAAAAGCGCGGTCAGCTCCCGCTCACGTTCCTCGTCTATCGCTACGAACACTATGCGCGGGAACGGCACTTCACCCCGCTCACTAGTCCACGCCCTGTACGCGTGCCTGTAGCGCGTCACCTTGTCGATAATCTTCGCGCGGCGCTCTGTGCCCATGTCCACCTCGACCCACACACGGCGGCGTACTCCAGCACTCAGCACGTCAGCATTTATGTACAAGTCGGGCGTCAGCAAAACGCCGGCCACCTGCTCGTGGCACTCGGGTTCACTCACGACCTCATTGACGCGTATATCCCCTGCTCGCTCCGCTTCCACCGTGGCGACGTAGGCGTCGACGATTGCCAGGCGGTGCATGTCGATAGAGCGGTACGGCGTGTACTTGCCCTCGCGACGCATGTAGAGCCAGCCTTTCGGCCCGAGCTGGTAGACGTACTGCCCCGAGCCACCCGCCCAGCCACCGACCGTGCGCGGGCTGAGACGTTTGAGGAGACCTGTCTTCGTGAGACGCAGGAGCACTGAGCCGACTGGTGAAGTGCTCTTGTTGGTCGAGAACTCGACGACCGAAATCTGCTTGGATGTGGCTTGGCCGAACCTCCCCACGAGCCGCAGAATCCTCCCGTCGCGTGGCGAGATGTTCATAACTGCATTGTGAGGCGAGCCAGTCCGCGCCGTCAAGCCTGGTCTGCGCTGGTCAGAGGGCAGTTCGGCGTTGGTACGGAACCCTGGCTTGCTCCACGGCGGTAGCCGGTGCGGTATAAGTCCGGACTCAGTTATCCACAGTTTGAACGACAAAGCGCATACTTTTCTATTGCAAATCCGTTTCAATAAGCGCATACTAAATACATACAACCGGCACGGGGCAGCCGATATGCACGTAGACCAGAGTTGTGAGTTTGGGTTATCAATCACTAAGTGGAGAGAAAGTATTCATGAAGCAGTATGACTAAGTGGGAAGAACTCAAAGGGCGCACTGGCCACGGCAAGAACCAGCACGCGACTTCTCGGTTTGATCCGGTGACACGGAAGGCCATGTCGCGAGTAGCGATGAGAGAGAAGATCACTGTGAGTGCGCTGATTTACACAGCCGTCCGACGCTTGCCAGAGCTTCGAGCGGAGATAGCAAACATTAAACGGGAGAAGCGAGGTGAACAAAACACCCCAGTCGGACGACCTGGACATCGGTGACGAGCCGATCGACCAGCGCGCAGTAGAGCGGTACAACGCCGAGAACACTTCGGCTATTGCGATCCACTCCATCGAGGACATCAAGCGACTCTCAGCCATGTTCATCGAGTCGGACATGTTCAAGAGCGACGGCGGAGGCCAGGTCAAGCAGCTCGCACAGGCTTGTGTGAAGATCGTGGCCGGCATCGAGTTCGGCATACAGCCCTTCGCCAGCATGAGGGGTATCAACATAATAAATGGCAACGCCGAGATGAGTTCAAACCTCATGGCAGCCAAGGTCAAGAAGCACCCGAAGTACGACTACCGCGTGGTCGAGTCGAGCAACGAGGGTTGCACCCTCGAGTTCACCGAGATTGTCGGCGGCAAGACTGTGTCACTCGGCAAGTCCAGCTGGACAGTAGAGGACGCGAAGCGCGCAGGACTCACCCGCAACCCCACCTGGCAGAAGTTCCCGATGAATATGTGCTTCGCACGTGCCCTGAGCAACGGCGTACGCATGTTCACTCCAGATGTCTTCTACGGCGCTCCTGTGTACGTGGAAGGTGAGATTAGTGGCGAAGTCGAGGAGAAGGCCACAGAGCCCGAGACGGCCGCTCCAGCAGCCGCACAGCCTGCAAAGGCTGAGCCGGTGGAGGGCGAGGTAGTCACTGACGACGCAACTGAAGATGCGCCAGAGCCTAAAGGCGTTGATCCACTCCAGGTAAGACTGGATGAGATAGCTGACCTTGCAGCAGAGCTTGGTCACGGCCCTGACTGGTTTGTCCACGTCTCGACTCTCATAAAGACCGAAGCAGATGCAGAGCAGGTTTACTCCAAGCTCCGCACGAAGCAGATAGATCAGATGATGAACGGCGATGCTTAGCACCGATCCCACCATCTCCTGCATCGTCTGCCTCAACGTCGAGGAACACCGGGACGGCAAAGGCGTCTGCGAGCGGTGCCAGTACATCCACCGGAACACCTACGAGCTAGTTCTTGCTCTGGTGTCAGCGAACGATGTGCACATAGAAACTAATGCGGTGCTCAGCACCGGAGATACACATGCCACAAGGCAGTTTGAACGTGAAGAAGGTCAGTGAGACCAACTTCCCACAGATCAAGGCATACACCACCAAGTACGGCGTCGAGAAGGCGCAAGAGAAGTTCGGCTACTCAGCACGGACTCTCCGCTCCATAGCAAAGGCGGACAACTACCCGACCTGGCGAGGTACACGGAAGGCAAAGCAACCTAAGCGTGCCCCGAAGGTCGAGACAACTCCCCCAGCTGCGCCAGTGAAGCCACAGGCTATCCAGCCGGTTGCACCGAATCAGTCGGTGACCACGCCGCAGATTAAGAAGCCGGGGCATGGACGCAGTGTTCCCCAGGCGCAGCAAGCCGCAGTGGTCTCTACCGAGAAGTACGAGCGGGACACGAACCGGCTCTACAAAGAGAACCAACTCCTCCGCGAAGAGAAGGCGAAACTGATCGAGAAGGTCACGGCCCTCGAAAAGGAAGTCAGGGCGGCTGAGACCTTCGACGAGGTCGAGCGAGACATCCTCGCCAACGATCGTGCCCGTAAGTCTCGACTACGATGCTTCGTTGACGGATTCAGGCGAGGTAAGTCGTAGATATTTTCACCATATGCGTGGCACGCCATTTATAAGACTATGTGTTCATGCCATACATAGAGTTATCAGGGAAACGAGGGAGTGGTCATCGCACTTTAGTAGATGAGGATACTTTCAAGCTATACGGACACCTATCGTGGTTTCTGAGCGACACTGGGTACGCAATACGGCGCTCAGATCGTGCCGACGACGGAACCAAGACGACGGTGCGTCTTCATCGCTTGATCACCAATGCTCCGGAAGGCTTGGTTGTGGATCACAAAAATCACGACCGTCTGGACAATAGACGCTTAAACCTGCGGGTTGTTACCCAGCGCGAGAACAGCCGCAACCAACAATCCGTGCGTGGGTACACCTGGGATGAAGCCAAGAGCAAATGGATGGTCAGGTACAGACGCAAGTTCTACGGCCGGTACGACACTGAGGACGAAGCGGCGCGAGCTTATCGTCGCGCTCGGTCGGGTGTTCCGTACGCCAAGACTCGACGCAAGCTCCCCCTGCTGCCGAAACATGTAACCAGGCAGTTCGGCAAGTACCGAGTGGGCATAACGGTAAATGGGAGACGATATCGAAAGGTTTCGTTCTCCTCTATAGAAGAGGCGCTCACGTGGCGCGATAATACCTACAGAGAGTTAGGAATTGGAAAGGAGAAGTAGCATACGAGCGGAACAAAACTAGGAGGCAGTAAGGCCGCGCGAACTATCAAGGCTCGCGACCCAGACTTTTACCGCAGGATCGCCAAAATTGGAGGATCGCGCTGTGTACCGAAAGGCTTCGGCGTGAACCCCGAACTGGCACGTATTGCGGGAGCCAAGGGCGGCCGGATGAGCAAGCGCCGCGCAAAAGCCACGGGGGGGGCGATAAATGCGTAAACGTATCGACAACCGGGAACTCGTCGTGACCTGGCTGAACAGTGAGTCACTCGACGATGTCGCGAAGGCGATGGGCCGGACTAGAGCCAGCGTTCAGACCAGGGCAAGCGAACTCCGCAAGCGCGGCGTGAAGCTGCCGAAGTTCACCAGCAGGATGAGCGAGACCGCAAAGCAGCTGGAGGTTGCACAGCTCAACTCAATAATCAGCAAGCACCAGAAGGAGGTGAGATGAGCAAAGAAACTATCAAAGTCGGCGACCTTGTCTACTACAACGGATTCGATGGTAAGAGGTACTGGTGTGTCGTCTACTCCATAGAAGGCGATGGCAAAGACCGTCGCATCTGGGGCAATTGGAGAAACTCAGTCAGCGCCGCTCGACGAGCCGAACCGAGTAGGTACGGGTTCATGCCGTACGACGAAGTATTTATCGACACCAAAGGAGAAGAGGTGAAACCATACCAACGCAAGACCTACAAGCAACTCAAAGACAGCGTGACCGTCAAGAAGGACGCACTCTGGCAGGAAGCCTGTGACGACGGGGATCAGGAGTATGTGCTCCTGGACAAGTCGTTCAGCAAGGACACTGCTGGCAACGGCGTACACAAGATCTACACTCGCTCCCTCGTCGAGGAAGACCCTAAGAACTTCGTCGAAGTGTTCAAGGTGGACCCCGAGTACCAGACTCGCGAGGAGCTGGACCTGTTCGAGGAGTTCAAGAAGAGCCGGGCGAAGGTCCGAGTGGCGAAGCCGGCTGCGAAGCGAGTGGTGCGGAAGGTGAAGAAGGCGGCGTAGATGAAAGTAGCCGCACTCGTCCGAACCAACCACGAGTCGCTGACTGAAGACATACAGCGTGCACTGATTGAGGACCGAGTTTCTCGAGTTCACATCAAGACTAAGCACGGCTGGGTCAAGGAGATCCAAACGTGGGTGACGACCTCTGACATCAAGACAGCGCTCAGGGGGCTCGGCCAGTTCGATGTGGTGCTCGTTCACAGTCTCGATGTAGCGGACACCGACTCATTTGGTGGGGCGACGACGCTGCTCCGCCCCATTGATGCAGGCGCATCGCTCGTCGACTGCCGGAGTAAAAAGGTCTACACCAGCGAGCTGGAGGACGTGATGATGCTTACGATGGTTTGTCTGTCGATGGAGATCACGAGCGCGCGCACTCGCGAGGCAACTTCAGAGATCCCCAGCCCGTTTGCACCGATGACAGACGAACGCGAGCGTCCCTAGGTCGTCGTCATGCTTGAGCTGGCGGATGTAGAGCGGTCGAACATAGACCCGGTTGCACTGGAAGCAGTAACGCCGGTCCAGACCGTTCGCTTCCATCCAGGCGACCACGCGGCGACGGAGCGGGTCATCACGAGTCGAGTACGCACGCTTCGGTCGCGGTCCGACATATCGGCGCACCGCTCGCTGCACTGCCCGCTCCCCAACCTTGAGCCCCAGCTGCTCGATGATCTCGGCAGCAGAGAGGCCGGCCTCGGCGCACATGATGATTTCGTCTACATCGTAGGAGGGGCGTCGCATATAGAACCAATTATGAAGGAAACAGGTGAATGAGTGAATATCTAACTGACGAGTCCCGTCCGGTGCGCACTGGCGAACTCACTGAAAAGATCTGGCATCGCTTCGGTGCGGGCTACACCAAGCTCACGCAAGTACGTGCCGCTACTGGTCACTTCGACGCAAACACCGCCGACATGATGGTCATGGGCGAATGGCCCAGCACCGGAAACGAGCTTCATGGGTTCGAGGTCAAGGTATCGCGGGCGGACTGGCTTAACGAGGTCAAGAACCCGCACAAGAACGACTCTGTGAAGAGCTACTGCGACCGGTGGTGGCTTGTTATCGCAGACGAGTCGATGGTCAGGGTAGGAGAACTACCAGACGACTGGGGCATGATGGCCTTCCAAGGCCGCAATCGGAAGCTGAAGGTCGTCAAGAAGGCCCCTAAGCTCGCTCCTAAACCGATGGACCACTGCTTCGTTGCCAGCTTGCTGCGGCACAACGACAAGGACGCGGTGCCGATCGATTTGCATCTCGACCGCATCAGAGATGCCTACCGGGACGCAGAAGTCGAACTCAAGACGAAGCATCACGCCCTGTTTGAGTTTGTACGCACGCTCTCAACGGGTTTCGGCGTCAGAATCAAAGAACACAAGGAGTACGACTACAGCAAGCCGGGACGCCACAAGATCTTCTCGCGCTGGATCGCGGAGATCAAAGGCACCTACCTTGGCGAGCAGCGGGCAGAGGACTTGGTCGAGTTGCTCCAAAAGGCTGACCGGATCGACTCAATCCAACGCGATGTCGAGTACTTGCAAGGTCGGCTCCAGCAAATCATCGCTGACGCTCCGCAGGCGGACCAAGCCGTGGACCGCGCAGTCGTCTGGGCCGAGTACGCGCTCAAGCACTGCGACAGCTTCCTCGGACCGCCCAGCAAGTAGTTCGGGTTTGTACGAATCGCATAAGGCACATTTTCAGACCCATCTGTCAAGAGCCTTACAGAGGTCGCGTTCGGGAAAGCCAGCGACATAATAGATTTCGGAACTTTGCCACTTGACTGAACCACTCAGAAAGTGGCCTCGCTAGTACACATTCTGCACTACGCCATGAACTCGTCGAACTGTCAAAGCGACGTCAACGACGCGCCGTGACACCGAGTTTTCCACAGGCACAACGAAAACCAGCAACAACATAACGCGGCCGTCGCCGCAAGGATTCACCAACATGGACACATCCACCCCACTACGTCAAACGCAAGACCTCGTCCGTCAGCTTGAGCTTCACGCGCAGGACTTCGCGACCTGGATCGTCGAGAACCACGAACAGGCCGGTCGCACCGAGCGAGACCACTACAACTTCACGTTCGAGTTCGAGTCGCCCGACAGCGACCTATACCCCGATCTGACGTGCAAGTTCTGGATTGGCAACGACGCGAAGTGGCTGCACTTGGAGGTGAACGAGATGATTCTGAACCTCGAGGACGACAACTTTAAGACTGAGCTATGGGAGCAACTTGAAGAGCTAGCTCGTGAGACCCCGACTACTCGCTCTGATCAACTAACCGCGCCTCCGGCGCAAGGACAACTGAATATGGACTGGACGAAGTACACCAAGAAGCAGCTCGAGGAACTGCCTATAGAACGCGAGTTCACCCGAAACCCAACTAAGTACGACAGCTTGCTCTTCTTCCCCACCCGCCGAAAGCACGAGAGTGGCTACACCTACATGTGCGTGGTTGGGGTCGTGGAAGACAAACCGGTAGCCGTCCTTGGCTATCACGATGACCTCGGCCTGCC
The DNA here is from genome assembly GCF_011770055.1 of Rhodococcus sp. B10. Lineage (NCBI taxonomy): Bacteria > Bacillati > Actinomycetota > Actinomycetes > Mycobacteriales > Nocardiaceae > Rhodococcus > Rhodococcus sp. B10. The sequence goes on from NZ_JAAFYV010000023.1 coordinate 74,460, forward strand.
GAGCTTCGTACCTACGAGCACGTCGTTCAGCGACCTGCGTGTCGATTGCTCTCACCCACACGGAGTGTTCCGACTCTGGTCTTACAGGCACAGGTTCAGCAGTACTGGCGTGTCATCGGCTGACATGCGTGTCTGGCCTTTGGAGCGCGAGTCATGACTGGGCCTATCAAACTCAAGTTCTGGTGCGACGACCACAAGTTCGTCGAAGCAGGATTCGGAGAGCCCATCACCGAGGTCCATTTCAACCAGCGCGGCGAGCTAGGGCTTGCGTGTCCCCTCTGTTACAAGTCTCGCCCGATGACGATCGTCAGGTGGACGGGAGTCCTCGACCCATATGGAACACCAGCGCACGAGGGGGACATAGTCGGCAATAGAGATGGGAGCAAGGTTGGCGTTGTCATTTGGCATAACGAGTCAGGTGGGTTTGCGATCGACTGGCAAGACCGTACGGCGTTAGGCAGTCTCTCAAGTTGGTTCGGAGTCATCGGCAACATCTACGAGAACGCAGGACTCCTGGAGGCGAACTCATGACCGAGCGCCCTACCCGTCAACCCCACGAGAACCTTCTCTCCTCCGCTCGCTTCTCTCTCAAGAGCGCCCTAGAACTACTCCCCAACCCTGAGTCCCTCTCGGACAGTGAACTGACCGACCTACATCGCATGATCGAAGACTCGATGTCGACTCTGACTCAGATGGGCCAGACGGTGGTGGATGAGATCGCGAGGAGGGAGTCGTGAGCGCTACCGGCCAAGTCCGCACCCACGACCCCGCCAGTCAGTGCGCCCGCATCCTCCGTGTGCTCAAGAAGCATCGCCGGATCACCAACGTCCAGATGATCAACATGAGCGTGCTTCGTGGCTCGCAAAGGATTCGAGAGCTAAAAGACGAAGGGCACGTCATAGTCTCGCAGCGCGTGCATGGCGGAGTCTGGGAATATAAGTACGGCGGGCATCGGGATGATACGGAGCGCGAATCGTGAACCACGTTGCGTCGCTTGAACTATGCCGAGAACTGTACGAACTAAGCGGGTGGTGTGAGACCGGCTTGCTCTGGTGTTCCAATCAACGAGACAGGCGCAAGAAGGTCTCAGACGCTTACGTCGAGACCTATGCGATGTTGGACAAGATCAAAGACGTCCACGGCGAATGGCCTACTCAGCTTTGGGACGCCTACGATCTCGGATACCTCCTCCGAAAACTTCAGGACAACGACCTCACGGTAGTCCTCCGATGGAACCGCGACATGGGCGGCAGGATCGCGATGAAGGAGTGGGACGGCAAGTACTGCATCGGTACGTTCGACATGCCGCAGGGCGAGTATCCGATCGCCGATACACCTGAGGACGCCGCAGCGACGCTCGCGATTCAGCTCTTCAAGCAAGGCGTGCTCGTACGCGAGATCACATGACCGAGCGCTTCAACCCCTACTATCACCCTGAAGACATCCCTCGCCGCAGCCCGACCCTAGAGTTCCAGCGTGGCGACCATGTTGAACGGCTGACTTGGTACAACACCCTGATCGTCTTCTACACGCAGGATAAGTACCTGGACATGACCCACGTTGAGATCACTGACCACGAGAACGGCAGTCGGTGGCTCCAATTCGAGTGTCGGAGCCTCGTGCAAGTTCTCATGCAGCACCACTTCCCGATGATGAGTGCGCCAGAGCCCCGGCATGGAGTGCTGGAGGCGTACTACCAGTACCAGGCCGACGAGATGGAGCAGGAGTTACCGGAGTTGATGGAGGATGACGAGTAGCGAATCGTCCGATAAGTCGACTGTCGTCCGTTCGGACCATGCGCGCCCAGGCTTGAGCACTGTGCTGCGACCACCCAAGCCAGTCGCACTAAGATCTCGTCATCCCACTGTTTGCCGGACCTACGATCGAGGAGACGCATGGTCAGCATCGACGACGCGTTCGACGCAGTATTCAAGGCAGCGTTAGACAAAGCCGCAGAGCTAACCGTCGACACCGTAGTTGACCGCGCCGTCCGCCAGTACACGAAGAGACGAGATGCTCGGAGAGCGAGCGATTCCACCCGCACCGCCGAACCGGCCGAGTCGATCGCACGGGCTTCATGGGGTCCTGAGCGACTGGTTGTGAACGCGAAAGACCCTTACGGCTACACCCCCAAACCTTCCTTCAACTGCGACTTCAACAATCCGAACTACGGAGATGAGCGTGTGCTGGCAATAGCCAAACCGCTATCCAACTCGGACGCTGGCGGTTGGCAGACCCTCCTGCAAGTCAAACCAGGTGCGGAGTATCTGGTCCGCGTTTACTACCACAACAGCGCATCACCGTATCAAGTAGCAACTGGTTCCCGTGTCTACTTGAGTCTCCCCGAGCAGCGCTCAACGAGCGCTCTTGTTACCTGCTACATCGGCGGCGATAACACCGAGCCGGAGTTGGTTTGGTCGCACTTGGTCTTTGAGTCGGAGCGAGAGTTCAAGCTGGAGTACGTCCCCGGAACCGGTCGCCTGTTCACCAACGCGAAGCCAGAAGGTCTCCAGTGTGGCGACGGCGCATTTCTGCCCTCAGGCGAACTAATAGGAAGTGATCAGGACGGCCGAGTTGGCGGAGGGTACGCCGAAGCCGGAATACTCACATTCAACGTGAGATCCATTTGATACGCACAGCTGTGGATAAGTTCGCCCCATTTCACTATTGCAAATCATCTCCACTAAGCGCATACTAAATACATCACTAAGCGGAGACAACATAAGTGAATAGGGAAAGCGAACTATCCAAGTTCAAGCTGCACTACGAAGATCTTCAAGAGCGATCGTACTGGCGGGAACTCATCAAGCGCGCGGCTCACCAAGTGATACGCGAGCACATCCAGAAGCCACTCGCCACCGTGGCACTCACCATGCCGGCGCGGGTGCGGCGTAGACGTAGGTAGCTGGTCGAAGGCGTTGCCCGCCAGTTCCGAGTCCCCTCGGCAGACCGTGACAGGATGCACTAGTAGTGAATTAACTCTTCCTGTCGGCAACACCAGATTGGCATCTACCCTCTGCCCGATTCAGCGAGGCGGGACGAGGGTCGCGGGAACCTTTACAGATAGATCATCACAGCTCATACGGGGAGCATCGCGCTCGCCGAAATAAGATGGCGGGGAACCCTTCGGTGTTCGCCGCGATGGGCTGTGACTGTTGCGTGCATCATCCTTGGCGTACCACTGGAGACGGTGGCGAGTGCGTATTTTCTAAGTTCTCCTTCAGGTCTAGACCCTGCCATACGCCAAGGATGATGCACTCAACAGAACCAACTAACCTGTTTGTTATTTCTACAACTCAGTGAGTAGAACTGGCGGCATGATCATCCTGCCCGATCGTGTCGCGCCCACCTCATCGCCGCGCATTGTTCTACCCACCGTGCGTGGCGATGAGCGGACGAGCAGCCCTCTAGGCGAGAGTCGTATTTTTGTCTCCAGCTTAGTGCGCCTCTCACGCTCGTCCGCTCTTCCAGACCACTGACCCGCTGACAGTCGCCCACCCGCCGTCGGCGGATCAGTGAGCTGGACTCACAAGCAAATCTAAACGGAGACAACATCTCATGAGTAGCAACTGGAAAAGCATCGAAGTGCAACTAACGAATACGGCGGGAGTCAAAAGCGCACTAAGTGCTGGCAACCCTTACGGCACATCTACTATTGAAGACTTGCACAGCGCTGCTATCGCGCTGGTCGATGTGATCGATGGGGCTCGCGCTGTATCGGCAGGTGAGATCGATCAGGAAGAGCTTGACCAACTGATCGAGAGAGCCAACAGCCTGTAGCACAGCAAATCTTAACGGAGACAACATGTATGGAGAGAGGACAATTCGACCAACCTAAGCCCTTGGAGCACGACGACGAAGGACGCCTTGCACGCATCAGACAGGTTGCGCCGCACCTAGTCTTCGAGCACCTGATGCAGGACGCCGACGAAGGCAAGATGACTCGCGAGGAAGCGATAGAGCGGATACGGGCGTTGCGACCTCTGCTTGTGGAGGGAGGCGTGCTGTATGTGCGCGATGGGGAGGACGAGTGATGATCGACGCCTACCCCTTACAGTGGCCCCCTGCTTGGCCACGTACCAGCGCTCCGACTCGTTCACAGTTCGGACGGTTCACCTTCGAGCAAGTCCGCCAGGAACTACTACGACAGCTGCGCCTACTCGGGGCCACTGAGGTTGTAATCTCCAGCGATCTACGCCTCCGTCAAGATGGCTTCCCCTATTCGGGGCAACGGCAACCGGAGGATACTGGCATTGCCGTCTACTTCAAGCTGGACGACGAGGACCAGTGCATCCCGTGCGACAAGTGGACCACTGTTGAGCACAATCTCCGTGCGATCATCCTGACTATTGAGGCTCTGCGTGGACTCGACCGATGGGGTGCAAAGGAGATGGTGCGCGCAGCCTTTCGCGGATTCAAGGCTCTCCCAGCCGAAGCAATCGTCACGCCGTTCACCGCGAAACCGTGGCACGAAGTGCTTGAGGTCTCGCCGTCGGCGTCCTCAGAGACGATCAAGGCTGCGTACCGTGCGCAGTTGAAGAAGCACCACCCAGACCACGGCGGCAACGAAGCTGACCTGATCGCAGTGCAGCGCGCGTACGAGCAGGCAGCTGGGGGCCAAGCATGACCTCCTTCGACCGCCTCCACATCGACCTCACCGTCCCCGAGGGCAACGAAGACTACGCCGACGAGCAGCTGGTGATCGGTGACGAGCGAGCGTTCTTAGAATTGCAAGAAGCGACCTATGTGCGCGAGATAGGCGCACGTGCGTTGATCGCCGCAACCAAGCTCCTGAACCTCGCCTACGAGGCAAGAGAGGTATTGCAGGACTGGGACGAAGTGCCGGCCACGCGACGTAAGCGGCCGGACCTACTGCACGCGGTGCCAGACCTTTTGCCGGAGGTGGAGGGATGAGTAGGTATCAAGCCTTTGTCGTTGCGGTCTGGCCAGCGATGCTCATCGTTGTCACCCTCGTGTGGTGGATCGAGAAGCCACGCTACTCATGGCGTGAGATGTGGAAGATGATGTGGGAGGCGAAATGATCTCCCCCGCCACCCGCTACAAACTCGAACTCCTCCGCGACGACATCGCCGAGTGGGGTGAACTGATCTTCTGGGCAAGCATCGGAATATCGTTCGCCTGTTCCATCGTGGCATCGGTCATCTGGGCTGCGTGGCACGTGTTCTGGTGGGTGATGATGGGGGTCGCATAGTGAAGCTCTCGAAGAAGCAACAGCTTGACCTCGACACCATCATGTATTACTACGAGTCCGATGTAGTACCGACTGGAGAGGACATCGCGGCCTACTTCGCGTGGTCTGACCGCGGAGACAAGACATTTCAGACCATGACGACACCAGGTGCCGAGCGACTTCGGTGGGGTAAGACGTACCGCGAACTGCAAGTCACCTCTTACCTTGAAGACTGGGGTGACTACATCACAGCTGTCGACCTCGCATCCGAAGAGCCAGAGTTCATCTGTGAGTGGCTATCGAAGGTCATGAAGAAGCCAGCGATCATAAGTATGTGGCGCATGTTCAATGCGACGGACACACTTACGCAGGACGACATCTACACGCTACGTCCACTGGCTCTCCTGTCTCGAGGTGACGATCAGTGATCCACCGCAACCTTGAGCACGACATCTACAAGCAGGTAGCTCGGCACATGAGCCTGTACTACCAAGGAACGCCATATCACTTCGATCCGGCTGGGGTTCACACCACGAGCCGCTACTACCGGAGCTTGTACAAGACGATCAACCCCGAGTCTGGATATCCCGACCTGACTGTCTTCCAGCGTTCACACCCGAAGTTCGGGGACTACATCGGCCTGATGATAGAGATCAAAGAACCGGGCGTGACCATCAAGAAGCGCGATGGTTCGCTCGTTGCCGATCCCCATATCCGGGATCAGGCGGCGTGGATTCAGAAGCTCAACGCCAAGGGGTACTTCGCGTGCTTCGCTGCCGGGTGGCCGAGCGTCCAGGAGGTTCTCGACACCTACCTGCGTGGGGAGGCGAGCATACCGATCGAGTTCTAGCTCGTGGCTACCATCCTGCGCCCAACCGGACGCAGGTAGTACTCACGATTGGAGCCATCATGGCTGTCACTGGAATCGTCATCCCTGTTGACGAGTCACAACCGATTTACCCGGTCACGTTCGAGCGTGGCGACTACCAGACGTATCAACGCTACGTCGGCGGCCCCTTCGACGCGGTCAACTTCGCCGACGCGACGTACTTCGTCCATGGTGAGGGCAAGATCATCGGTCTGGATCTGAACCGCCGAGCCACCCTGTTGCTCTGGCTGCTCGACTCGCGCTGGCGGGGACAGGACATCATCAACGGCCACGCGGTCCTCGTCGGACAGCCGGACGACGAGGGCGACACGATGAGCGTCCCGCAGGCGCTGCATGACCTGCTGCTCAACACCAAGGGCTACCGGGTGGAGGTGCAGACGGGCAGTCCGAAGTGGGACTCGAACCGCGTTGTCTACGACGACCCGTTCGAGGCAGCAAACGCCGGACTCAGCTTGGCTGATCGCTGGCTGCTCGTTACGGATGTCCGCATTGTCGCGGTGTCCAACCAGGCGGCATGACGCGCTCTCGTGAGACCTATCCCGCTGTCGCAAGGCAGCGGGATTCTCATTTGCCGTCTTGGCGAGGAACCTCGATGTAGTCGAAGTTGAGTACTGCTATGTCTCCCTGCAATTGAGACGCAAACTGATCGTACATATTCGCTGCGGCGTCAGGAGAACGGAATCGATGCATAGATATCCGCACGCCGTCGTAACCTACTTGCATCACGTATCTGGTCTTCCCCTTCGGGAGTGTTACTCCTCTAAACCCCGAGGAGTTGATACGCGACATATCCCGATTGATCACTTGGACCCTGCGGGTCGTCCACCGGCAGTTGGAAGGCTCATAGTTGCCATCGCCGTTAATCCGGTCTAGTTCACCCCTCTCCACATCACACTGTCCCATATCTCGCAGAAAGTTCAGGAAACTATGTCGCCACTCGTCGCAGACCTGTATTCCCCGCCCGCCGTAGTATGGATACTCGCGCCTATTTTGGTTGTAGCATCGTTCATTCATTCCCTGCCAGATTCCATACTCGCGCATCTTGGACATCCCGTGGCGTCTAACCCTGCGACCTCCGAGAGGCGATCCAGTTCTTGACCATCTTCCGTAATGACTAGCGCACATCTTTCTACAACTTGCAGGCTCATTACAATCTCTTACCGAGCACTCTTTTCCGCTATTGATATACTTACGCGGACGCCTTAGCTTGGCTGGTACGCGAGAAGCAATCCCCTTACACTTCACCGAGCAGTGCACACCGCGTCCCGCGCGGAGGTCACTGGGATAACGAGAAAATTCGCTACCGCAATTTTTACATATCAGCGTGATCATACAACAGTTCCTCCTTCCCGATTGAGAAGCCAGGTGATAAACTAGACCTAGGCTCCGACTGCACTCGGGGCTTATTTTGTTGTAGTTCTATTATTGCACTAAAGGCTTCCAAATTGAATAGCGCCCTGCGTCCAAGAGCTTTCGCTCGATCGGACGCAGGGCGCTTGTATGAAGTTGTTTTTCAGTTGTAGCGCGGTCAGTCCTGACCACCTGGCCGGAAGTTCTTCCTACGCCCTCGCAGCGGGTCGAACGACTCAAGCTTGTCGTTCGGGATCAGTTTTGCGAATTCTGTCGCACTCACGTAAACATCCTGCGTGCTGCCATCGGCAAGCCGATACTCCAGCAACACAAGGTTGTTCACCGTTTTCAGAGCCTTGAGCTCTTCTGCCGAGGCGTCGAACTGCCGCGCCTCGCTGACCTGGGGGTGGCTGCGGACAACCACGTTGACAACGTCTTTGTCGTTCAGCTCGATTCCCGATACGTCTGAAACTCTCACGTTCCGAAACCCCATGTCTCTCACCTACTTTCTTCAACTTCGGAGACTTGCCGGATGCTCGTCTCATGCCCCTAGTTATGCACAAAACCTGTGTTCAGTAAATACAAACTTTGCTACAATCAGGGGTAGTAATCTATGTCGATCGAACTACTTCACACCAATTCCGACGTAAACCAAATCGATGATTGGTTGGCTCAGAGCGTGGCGGCGAGTGAAGTGCCGGCCATCGTCGAGGACCCTGAAGCCATCGGTCGTGTGGCATTGCTCCTCACCCGTTCGTCACCCGACTCAGTAGTTGATCGCAGTGCTGCCGAAGCAGCCTAGAGACGATCTCGTTCGTGAGTTCTAAGACGGCCGCTGTCGTCTCCCCCGCTCGCACCACATCGCTGGTGATGCCATACGGACTCATGTGGTCGAGGTGAACCGCAGAGAGATTGATCGCACTGGCCGCATTGCGCAGTGCAGCAGCCGCTTCGCGGTAGATCGCTGAGGTCTGCTCGTAGTCGGTTGGCTTCTTCATCAGCCGATCCTTATCGAACGCAGCGTGTCCAGTGCTCGGTCGAGGTCACCGCCGAGTACGTGATCCATCTCGTCTGCCGCACTCCGCACAGCCACTATGTCGTCGTAGGTCGCGTTGCCAAACTTGATGCGCTCGGCTCGGTGCTTCAGCTCTCGCGCTTCGGTCGCGATCGATTCCGCCTTGGCCTCGATGCTGAGAGACCGATCGACTACCTGGTCGCATGCGTGGTGCAGGTTCTGCACATCGTTGTCGTGCGACATCACTCCGCCTTCCAGTCGTCCATGATTACTTCGTCGCCCACGGCGGCGCTTTGCTTGCCCTTCAGCTCCACGTGTCGCCGAGCAGCCTGGTCAGACGCAATCTGCCCGGTTGATCGGGCGTACTTCATGTTTGAGCGCTGCACCGCCTGTGCCCCGTAGCCCTTCGGCGTGGGTTCGTCGAGCGTCCGCAGTGTGATCGGCGCGCTTGTCCCCTCCGTGGTCATGATCTTGGCGAGCATCATGTACTTCTCCAGGCCAACAAACGCCTGCTGCGTTACCTGCGGATGGGCGAAACTCTTCTGGTAGATGTGAGCTTCATCGGGACCGGACTCAAAGATCAGCCGTGTGCCTGCGTTGATCTGCACCGCGGTCTGCACGTCTCTCGGCAACTGATTGATGCCTTGAGTCGCGAGGAACAGTCCGAGCTTGCGCCGACGCCCCATCGCGTAGATGTCTCCGATGGTCTTCTCGAAGTGCGAAAACCCATGCGCCTCGTCAAGGAACATGACGTTGTCGTGCTCGGCCGGCACGTTCTTCAGTGACGCGTCCCAGACCCACGAGACCAGCAGTGATCCGATGACCTGTGCGAGGTTACTGTCGACGCCCTTCAGGTTGACCAGCAGAATCTTGTTGTCTCGGAGGATCTCCCCGATGTCAATGGTCGACTTGGTGTGGTTGAGCGTGTTGGCGATCTGCGGCTCAAGTGTCAGCTCCCAGAAGCGGTTCATGATGGGAGCCATCTCCCGCTCCTTGTCCTTGGCCGACTTCTTCTTCCAGTCAGCAAAGAACCGCTTGAGTTCCGGGGTCTTCAGCCTCTCGATGCGCTCCCGCGACCACGTCTCATCCCTCATCGTCTTCGGGTCGAGTAGCGGGATGAGATCCAGGAGCGTCGCATCCCCGGTCTCGTACAGCGCCGATATTCCGTGGAAGAGCATCTTCTTGAGCGTCACGCCACTGTCTGCGTTGTAGATGCGCTTGAACAGCTCCGAGAGCTTCGAGGCGATCATCATCGGTTCCTCGAAGTCGAACGGGTTGATGCCTACGTGGTTATCCGGGTCGGAGAAGTCCAGGAGCACTACCCGATCAAGCGTCTGCCAGTCGAGCTGGTTGAGCAGGCGATCTACCAGGTCACCGTCCTGCTCCAGGAGCACGCCGCCGTGGCCCTTCGCGAAGAGCTGACTCAGCATCGTCACCGCGAGGGTGGTCTTGCCGCGTCCCGGTTTGCCGCCAACGAACCCGTGGAACCGGAACTGATCCGGACTCATCGCGACCGGCCGCTCTGATCCTGGTTGCGTCGAGACACCGAGCACGATGCCCTCGCGTGGAGTCGTGTCGGGCGGGGGCATGTGCGTGAAGGTCGCTCGCGACACACCCTCGATGTAGTCCGAGCCGAGCGGCCAGCCCAGCCGAGGGACGAGTTCGGAGACCGAGAGCTGCAACTGCGGCTTGATCGGGGTGTGCGCTTCGTTGATCATCAGCGTGGGGTCGCTGTTGACCTGGCGGTAAATAAACTTCACCTTCGGTCCGTCCGACGCCTTGAGCGCCATGACTACGTTGTGGCACAACGCCTTACTACGGTCGGGATGCTGGCTGCGCGCTGCGATGTGCAGTGTCGCGATGAAGTTCGGCTCCGTCTGGACCTTGCTGCGCCTGCTCGACAGTTCGTCGCGTGAGGCTTCGGTCTTCCCCATCAGCGCCTTGAAGATGGACATGTTCGTCGACTGCACACGAGCGTCTTCGGTGTCTGGCAGTTTCACCTTGGCCGTGCCCGCGATGACCCACTGCATGATCACGACCTCGTCACCGACCGGGTTGAAGCTGTTGAGCAATGAGACCGCCGTGTCGGCCGGCCTGCCAGCAATCTCGATGGCGTGGTCAGGCAGCGTCATACCGACTTCTACGGCGGCGTTGAAGTCACCGAGACTCAGGTCGTCATCAAGCACCGGCTCTATGGCGATGCCGGGGATTGCAGCTCGGAGCTGAGCCACGATGTACTCGGCGCGGGCGTTCGGCACCCGCACTCTGAACTCGAAAGTTCCACCCTTGCAGATGGTCTCGAAGACCATGGTCGGAGCGGTCTTCAGCGCCTTGTCGGGGCGGATGGATGCGGGCAGTGTGTTGATCTCGGCGATGGCCCGATCGACCGGCACGTCGGCCGGGAACTTGATGCGGTAGGTGAGCCGACCAGTTCGGTCGTACTCGCGTTGCAGATGATTGCGCACGGCAAACACTCCTCCTAGAACCAGGAGTGGTGCAGTGACGAAACCGAGAACGATGGCTATTTCCATCTGCCCTTAGTCTGACACCACGCCACGGTCTTGAACAGGAGCAGCCGGGGACGTAGCCTTTCGGACGTGCACGGCCCGGCTGCCGGGTTGTGTGTTGCTGAGGACCAGGCGGACGACGGTCTCTTGTTTGGCGACTGGGGAACCGCCGCCCACCTGGTTACTCACTCCGACCACTCGCTGGAGTCTCGGTTCCGAATCCGGTCGAATAGTCCACTCGCTGTCGGCGATAGGAACGCCACTCCGACCACGACGACCAAGATGATCAGAGCCGCCACAATCCAACCCATGTAGGGGCGGACGAGTTCGGCTGCGACCGCGAGACCCGTGGTGATCGCGATGATGGCGAGGAACACCGCGAAGAGCTTGTCCATGGCCTTCTTCATCAGAAGCGCTCCTCATCGAGGTACTCGCGCATCCGCATCTCGATCCTGGCCTTGCGTCGCGCCTCCAGCTCTTCCTGCTGGTCACGCATCTTCGCCTGGTCACGCAGGTACCACTGGTGAACCATGGGGATGCCCCAGATGACGAAGGCGAGTGATCCGAAGAACGCGAGCACATACAGCAAATACATCATCAGATTTTCCTCTCTCGTTCTGCCTTCAGCGCTGCGCGGAAGGCAAGCAATGTCGCCGCACGGTCTTGTGCTTGGCGTTCAATCACGTTGGCCGCTTCGGCTAGAACCTGTCCCCTTGTCCGAAGTTGCCGGCGCTTGGAGTCCATGACCCGGTCACGCAAGGCATCCCACTTAACCTGCGCTTTCCCGGCCATACGTCCCAGGAAGAAAGCGATCTCCAACGGCCTGACCAGCAGGCAGATGATGCCTGCGACAAGAACGACACCGATGAAGATCAGGAGTGTCGTCATTGGTCGTACGCTCTCTGCGCGAAATCGTCGTACGCCTGAACCGAACGCTCATGGAACGCTTTGGCGTAGTCCAAGGCGATGGCTCGCTCCTCGGGGGTCAGGCACTCGTCTGCCATCTGACCGATGACTTCGCGAGCGCGGCGGGACATCGAGACTCCAACCGCACCGACGATGTCCTGGCGGGAGTCCAGGCCGAGGCCTGCGGTACGGATGAGTTCACTGCCGACGAAGCTGTTGCGTTCGGCGCGGGCGATGACGCGAGCTACTGCGTCGATGTCGGCCGAGCGGTTGGATTGGTTACCGATCCTTTGAATGTCTCGGTTCTGTCTGGTCACTGTTACCTCCGGTGTGGTTCCTGGTGGAGCAGCTACCCGCTACACTCACATGAAAACGAGTTGCACTTGAATCTTGGTTTCAAGTTTTCAAGTGTAAAAATTAGACCACGATTTGAAAGCGTGTACAAGTGGAGAAGTTTGTCGACCGCGTGTCCGCTGCCACAGTCCACGAGCTCAAGCAGCTTCGGAAGTCTGAGGGAATCACCGCGACCAAGTTGCAGCGACTACCTGTTCTCATGGCGATGTTCAGGGGCAACGTGGATGACGCGTATTCCTACATTGAAGCGTGGTCTGAAGGTCGACCTGGAACAGGAGAGACAAGCCCTTACGACGTCCAAGTTCGCCCTGAACAACGCATGGCATTGCTAAATGCCCTCGGGTTTCACGCACATGGAGACCCAGTTGACCTCACAAGTCGGCGGTCACAGATGGCTGCCCGTGCGGCGATCACGACTCGGACGGTGATCAATCACGAGGACGCGGCGATCAAGGATCTCGCACACGAATTGATCCGTCGCTTCGGGACCTACGTGCGCTGGGGAGATATCGCTAGGTACTCACATGAGGAATCGGACGCTGTTGAGTCGGTAGGTGAACCAGAGGTCCGTCCGGAATCTGATGTCAGCGCCACCCTGGCAGAGACAGATGTTTCAAGTATGTCCCGAAAGCAGGCACTCAGGTTCCAGAGAGACCTGACAGACGCACTTGAAGAGCACCTCGATGAAATCGAGCAGTACGATCGAATGCTTGAAGAGCTTGAGTACAAGCGAGGAGCTGCGATCAGACGGGCTGAAGAGCTCCAGTCCCGGATTACAGAAGTGCAGGAGAGCATCTCACGCGCGCTGCGCTGACATTCCGCTCCCCCATCGACGGAGCAGTGCTCGACACCAGACCCGACGTGTGTCACTCTGGTCTCCCCCGCGTGGGGCGTCAAGAATCCTTCGACTCGTCGAGAAACAGGACACCACGATGCGCCCGGCTGACGGCGCCGGGTTTCGCCATTCCGGATCCGCCTCCGACCATGGCACTGACCGACGTCGAATGGTGCGGCGCGATGAACGGCGGCGAACCGATCAACGGCCGGTCGTCGGGCAACGTCCCGGCGACCGAATGGATCGCCGTCACTTCCAACGCCTCCTGCTCGGTCAACGGGGGAAGTATTCCCGGGAGACGCTGGGCCAGCATCGTCTTCCCGATGCCCGGCGGCCCGGTCAACATGACGTGATGCGCACCCGCGGCCGCGACCTCCAGAGCCCACCGTGCCTCCGGTTGCCCGACGACCTCGCTCATGTCCGGGTACGACACCCCGTCGTCCCACACACCGGGCGCCGGGCGAACGAGATCGTCCTCGCCGCGCAGCCAGGCCACCACGTCCTTCAGCGACCGCGCCCCGAACACGTCGATTCCGTCGACCAGACCTGCCTCGGCCAACGCGGCCGTCGGCACCACCACCGAGGACCATCCCGCGTTCTTCGCCGCCAGTACCGCGGGCAGAACTCCGCGAATTCTCCGCAGTCGACCATCGAGAGCCAACTCCCCCAGAAACACCGTCCGCCGCATCGACGCACGGGGAATCTGCTTGTCGGCGTGCAGTACCGCCAACGCGAGCGCGAGGTCGTACACCGATCCCATCTTCGGCAGGGTCGCCGGCGACAACGCGAGCACCACGCGCGAATCGGGCCAACTACCACCCGAATTCGACACCGCAGCCTTGATGCGGTCGCGTGATTCGTGCAAGGCGGTATCCGGCAATCCCACCAGATGTGTTCCTGGCAATCCTCTGCCTATATCCGCCTCGATCTCGACGACCTGACCGTCGACACCGGTGACCGCGACCGAGAAGGCTTTTCCGAGCGCCATCAGAACACCGCCCGCAAGTGCGACACCACTGGATCGCCGTCTCGGGTCACCAGGATTGCTACGACGTCGAAACGCATTCGCACCCAGGGATAATCGTGTTCCGCGAGCCACATCAGCGCCAACTTGCGAATTCGATCGCGTTTGACGGGCGTCACGGCCTCCGCCGGAGTTCCGTACCCGGTGCCCGACCGCGTCTTCACCTCGACGAACACCATCGTCTCGCCGTCACGAGCGACGATGTCCAACTCGCCGTGTCTGCACCGCCAATTCCGGTCGACCAATTCCATTCCGGACTCCACCAGGTGCAGCGCGGCGAACGCTTCGCCCCGAGCCCCCAACTCCGCATTCGACATCCATTCCCCCACTGATCGTCGGTCCGCCGACTGCCGAACCACTGCACGACCATGCACTGTCGTGCCGCCGGTGACATCGGAGAAACCGCAGGTCGAGAATTGCCCTGTGGACGAAGCGAAGCTGTGGATGAACGGGGTGAGAAAGGCCGCCCGAAACGATTCGATGCCCCGGCCGAATCGGCCGGGGCATCGAGAGTCGAGCTTTGTGAACTATCGCGGTTTCAGTGTGCTGCCTCGTAGGCTGCCTGCACGTCCTGGCTGATTCTTCCGCGAGCACTGACCTCGTAGCCGTTCTCGCGAGCCCACGCGCGAACATCCTGCAAATCGACTTTCCCGCGGGACGGCGCCGACGCGACTTTCTTGCTCCGGCGGCCGGAAACCTTCTCCGCGTGTTCGATCCAGAACGCCAATTGCTCGTGTAATTCGTTCGCGTGCTTCAGATTCAGGTCGATGCGATACAGATTGCCGTCGATACCGAATTCGACGGTTTCGCCCTGCCCCTCCTTGATGACCGACCCATCGACATCATCGATCATTTGGACGAGTGTCTTACGCGCCATGTCCGAACCTCTAACCGTCAAGGAATGATGTATGCATGTTTCTACCACTCATTCCTCCGATCGGACAAAACAATCGCTGAATCCACAGTTTCTTTTCAGCAACAATGACCCCGTTTATATGAGCCATTTCACCCGACCCGAATGCGTCGACTCATCGAAATACGGTGTGTCGCAACGATTCACACTACAGTGATCATTGCGCAAGAATTTGCCAGCCGACTTGCCCCACCACGAGGCACACCGCGACCAGACCGATCAATTGGCCGCACATCACGAGGTTTCGACGCGAGCGCCGACGTCCGAACAGATAGATCGCTGCCGCGACGAGCAACAACCACAGCGTCACCGACATACTTCTACTCCGGAAGCCGCAGATCCGGTTTGTCGAGCTCCTCGATGTTGACGTCCTTGAAGGTGATGACGCGGACATGCTTGACGAACCGCGCGGGCCGGTACATGTCCCAGACCCATGCGTCCGACATGCGAAGCTCGAAATAGATCTCGCCGTCGGCGTTGTGCGGTATGAGTTCTACGGAGTTCGCGAGGTAGAAACGCCGTTCGGTTTCCACGACATAGTTGAACTGACCGACAATGTCCCGATACTCGCGATACAGCGAGAGCTCCATCTCGGTTTCGTACTTTTCGAGATCCTCGGCACTCATCGGTTTCTACTCATCCTCCGTCTGTTTGCATGAACGTCAATCATCGCGCACCGGTGTCCGTGCAGTCCATCCGCCCCAACACCGCGGCCACCGAATCGGGACGACCGGCCGCCGCTGCAGACACGTTGGCGTAGGACATCCGGTGTTCCTCGCACGGGCCCAGCTCGACCATGGCGGCTGCGTGCGCCTTGGTGCTGTATCCCTTGTGTATCGCGAAGCCGTATCCGGGAATCGAGGAATCCATCTCGACCATGACGCGGTCCCGCGACACCTTGGCCAGCACGCTGGCCGCGGCGATGCATGCGGCAGTCGCGTCGCCGCCGATGACGGGTAGCGACGGCGCGGGCAGCCCAGGGACGCGAAATCCGTCGGTCAACACGTACCCCGGCGCGACGCCGAGGCCCGCAACGGCACGTCTCATCCCCTCGATGTTCGCGACGTGCAGACCGATGCGGTCGATCTCTTCGGCTTCGATGAACACGATGCTCCACGCGAGCGCGAGCCGCTGGATCTTCGGGAACAGCAGTTCACGACGCTTCTCCGTCAGCTTCTTCGAGTCGTCGAGGTCCGCCAACGACTCGTACCGTTTCGGCCCCAGCACGCACGCGGCAACCGTCAGTGGTCCGGCGCACGCACCTCGACCCGCCTCGTCCACCCCGGCGACGGGGCCCAACCCGTGTCGATCCAGGGCGGACTCCATGGTCCGCAGACCCGAGGACCGGCGGATGACCGGCCGCGGTGGCCACGGTGGCCGGCCGCGGGACCGGCTCGTACTCGTTCTAGCCATCTGTTCTGCTCGGTTTCACTGTCCTTGGATGTCGGGCGAGTCGAGTGTGCCCCAGCGCGACGGCGGCAGCGCGATGACGAATGCGCGCCCGATGACGTTGTCGACTGGAACGGTGCCCTTCAGTTCGTCGGACACATGGAACCTCGAGTCCGCCGAATTGCTGCGGTTGTCCCCCATGACCCACAGGTTTCCTTCGGGAACCGTGACCGCGGAGAAACAGCGACCCGACTTGATCTCGGTGTCGCACGTCAGAACGCCGGGCGTGAAGGGGAAGTCCATCTGAATGTACGGCTCGTCGAGCGGCTTGCCGTCCACGAGCACCCGCCCCTGATCGTCGCAGCATTCGACGGTCTGGCCTCCGGTCGCGATGACTCGCTTGACCAAGTCGTTCTCGTCGGGCGCGACGATGCCGATCAACGATCCGACTTCCTGCGCACCACGCACGACCGGGTTGGACGACCGCGTCGACACGTATTCGCCGTTCCACGAGTCGGGACCGCGGAAGACGATGACGTCGCCGGGCTTCGGATCGCCGAACCGATAGCCGATCTTCTCGACGACGATGCGGTCACCGGTGCATCCGGGACACCCGTGCAGCGTCGGCTCCATCGATTCGGACGGGATCAGATAGACCCGTGCGATGAACGTCTGCAGCAGGAAACTGAGGACAAGGGCGACGAGGATGAGGATCGGCAGCTCGCGCCAGAACGAGCGAGGCTTCTTCTCGCGCTTCCTGGTCGCGGGTTCGTCGGCGTCGGAATCCGAAGTGCCGTTCGGATCGTACGAGGAATCAGCCACCGCACCAGATTAGCCGTAGCGCTGCCGTGGACGAGAGCTGCGTCGAACCCACTCGCCAAGTGTCGTGACAGGTCACACAACGACCGACGCCGCACCACCCAGTTGGGTGATGCGGCGTCGGAAAGAATGTAGCCGTCTGTCGACGAGCTGGTGTCAGCGCTTTTCCTTGATCTTGGCGGCCTTGCCACGCAGATCGCGAAGGTAGTACAGCTTCGCGCGACGAACGTCACCGCGGGTCAGAACATCGATCTGAGCGATGTTGGGGCTGTGCACCGGGAAAGTACGCTCGACGCCGACGCCGAACGAGACCTTGCGCACGGTGAACGTCTCGCGGACGCCACCACCCTGGCGACGAATGACGACGCCCTTGAAGATCTGCACGCGCTCCTTCGAGCCTTCGATAACCTTGACGTGCACGTTGAGCGTGTCGCCGGGGCGGAAGTCAGGAACGTCGCTGCGCAGCGACTTGTTGTCCAAGAAGTCCAAAGTGTTCATCGGTGGGGCCATCCTTGCGTTCTTCGCGCGAGTAGAGGAACCGAGCGGTACCGCGACGACAGAAAACACTGTCGACACGGAACTCGGCTGGTTCGTACTCCGATTAGGTCTGTGCCTGGTACAGGCAACCCCACTATTGTGCCAGACGTCGCTCCGCCCACGAAATCGTGGTCACCCACGCGGCGGTGCGGCCGGCTGTACGGTCCGGTCCAGCTCGTCCTCGGTCGCAGAGACGGCGTGCTCCACGCTCGGTTTGCCCGCGATCAGGTCCTGGCAGTAGATCTTGGCTCGAATGGCCGGTCGCCTGATCGTGCGTTCACGGCGCAACGCACGCTCCATCTTCCTCGGACGTCTCGTGTACCGCCATCGGGCCCACGGCGCGGACGGCCTGCTGAGCCGCAGCGAGGCGACCACCAGAATCGGAACGAAGAACAGCCCGATCAGACCGGTCCAGATCTTCCCCTTCAGCACGACAACGGCACAGAGTCCGAGATTGACGACGGCCAACACCACGTAACCGACGCGAACCCATGTGTCCGGGCTTCGTCGAATGTCGGTGACGTTCAACAGTTCGAGTGGGTGGAATCCGAGGAGTAGCAAGCCGGTGCCCGCGACAGCGACGAACACGGCGTCGACCGAGGTCCGTCCCTGCTCCGCCCAGTAGACGTCCTGCAGATAGAAGATCAGCGCGAACTCGTCGAGGACGAGCGCGGCACCCACGCCGAACAAGGTGGCGAGCACTGCCCCGGTCTCCTGGGTGGCGTCCTCGAAGACGGCGATCAACGAGACGCCGGACACCAGCATCAAGACGATGCCGAACACGACGTGATGGATGTGCTGTCCGCCGGGCGTGATGTTTCCGGGCCACCACCTGACCTGCGCGCGAATCATCCTGACGCTCAAGCGAATCAACAGGAAACCCACGACGAAGCCGAGGAGGAAACACAGAAGAGGCAGGCGGCCGTGCGCGATGATCTCACGATCCAACCACTTCACGGCCGCCGCATCTCCCTTCACACGTGAAACGAGATGTTACTTCCCGAATCCGGCCTTCCGTAGCGCGTCGGCCATCGATCCACTCGCCGGTGCGCTCGCTTGGCGACTCCCCCCGCGATTGTCGCGACGGCCCGCCTGGGACCTGCGATCCTGCTGGCCATTACGCGGCCCGCCTCCGTTC
>NZ_JAAFYV010000024.1:0-90112 GCF_011770055.1 Rhodococcus sp. B10
GCCATCACCAGCCGCTGGCTCGACCCCAGCCACGGCGGCATCAACCTCGGATTCCCCGAAAACAGCTGACACCCCCACGTGCGCGCGAATGTATAGCCCGCTATACATTCGCGCGCACGAGGCGTAGCCCTGGGGAGTAGGTTCGGTGAGTCGGCGGCATACACCGAACTCCGAGTCCTAGGGTAGTTCGCGATGAGAACGATTTTCCGGGCGGCAGCGGCCTTGACTGCTACGGCGCTGCTGTTCGCAGGCGGCGGACCGGCACTTGCTCAACCTCCGGTCCAGCCTCCGAACGAGACGACCACCACGCCGTTCACTACGCCGAACACCGACGACTGCCCGTACGCGGCGTCGCCTCCCCCGGCGATCGATCTGTCCGAAGTCCCCGCACCCGGCGATCCGACGCCGGAGCTCCTTCCGGTCCCCGCGGAGGCAGTCGGCGGGGACGCTCTGGCCGCGTGCGGCACGATCACTCCCGACGGTGCAGGTCCGCTACCGGCCGACATCTCGGCGACCGGCTGGGTTCTGTCCGATCTCGACACCGGCGACGTCATTGCCGCCAAGGATCCGCACGGACGCTATCGACCGGCGAGCACCATCAAGATTTTGCTCGCATTGGTCGCTCTCGACGAGCTCGACCCGAATACGACGATCGTCGCCACTGCCGACGACGCCAATGCGGAGGGCAGCGCTGTCGGCATCGGAAAGAACGGCGTCTACACCAACTTCCAATTGATGCAGGGACTCGTCATGGCGTCGGGCAACGACGCGGCGCACGCTCTCGCTGCACAGATGGGCGGCGACGCGGCAACCGTCGCCAAGATGAACGCGAAAGCGAAAGAACTGGGCGCCCTCGATACGCGCACCGCGACGCCGTCAGGCCTGGACGGACCCGGAATGTCCAGTTCTGCATACGATCTCGCCTTGTTCTTCCGGGAAGCGATGCGGAACCCGATGTTCGCGCAACTGATCTCCACGGAGACGGTCGAATTTCCGGGCTTTCCCAAGGACCCGACGATTCCCGACGATCAGGATCGCCCCGGCTTCACGTTGTCCAACGACAACCCACTGCTCTACAACTACGAGGGAGCGCTGGGAGGGAAGACTGGCTACACCGACGACGCACGTCAGACGTTCGTCGGAGGCGCGGAACGCGGTGGCAGACGGCTCGCGGTCACGATCATGAAGGGCGACGTCCTGCCGATCCGCCCATGGGAACAGGCTGCTCGGCTTCTCGATTACGGATTCGCGACGGCTCCCGGCACCAGCGTCGCTGAGCTGGTCGACGCGAATTCGGTGGGCGCCGTGAGCAGTACGCGTCCGACGCCGCAGAGCCCGACCCTGGCTGCCCCACCTGACAACGCCACCCAGCGAGCCACCGCGGCCGACGACGGTGGCAGTGACACGACTGCGCTCCGCATCGGAATCGGCGTGGTCGGAGGCATCGTCGTCCTGGCCCTTCTGATCGGTGCGCGCCGACTCAGTCGACGACCATGAGGTTCAGCGCCGTCGGCCGAGGAACCCTCCCAGACCCACGACGGCAAGCGCACCCGCGCCGACCAGAGCGAGTCCGCCCTTGACCGTCGGTCCGTTGTTGACCTCGAGACGCGGTGCGATCACGGCCGAATCCGGTGGCGGAACGAATGCCAACGCCAACGCCTCCCGGGTCGTGGCCGCGAAAGCGGTGGCGAACAGGATGAACCGCGACGTCGTGAAGACGAACACAAGCAGACCGATGATCGGGCCGAACACCACTCCCGCTGGGCCGGACGTCACCGACGCGAGGTAGATGGCCGCGATCTGTTTGAAGATCTCGAATCCGACGGCCGCCAACAGGCCGCCCTTCAAGGCGCTGCGGAACGGAACGGGCTCGCGGGGCAGCCGCGAGATGACCCAGGTGAACACCAACCACGATGCAACGATGGCCAGAACCACCGACACGATGCGTAGGAAGACCCCGACGCCGGGCGCATTGTCGAGTTTGACGAGTTCGAGAATGCCACGCATGACGCCGCTGCCGTTCAGCGCCGACAGTCCCAACGACACCGCCGCCGCGAGACCGAGCCCGAGCAGAGCAGCGAAGTCGCGCAGCTTGGTCGACAGGAAACCGCCCTGCTCGTGCGTCGACTCCCACATCGCGGTCAATGCGGCGCGCAGGTTGGCCACCCAGCCGAGTCCCGCGTACAGCGCACCGAGCAGACCGATGATGCCGACGCTGGTGCGCGACTCGATGGCCGTGTCGACGAGCGAATTGACCGTGTCGCCGAGGCTTCCGGGAATGTTGTCGGTGATCTGCTTGCGAATCTCGTCGAGCCATTCGGGATGGCCGACCAGCACGAAGCCGGCGACGGCGAACGCCACCATCAGTAGCGGGAACAATGCCAGGACGCTGAAATACGTCATCCCGGCGGCGTAGTAATCGCCCTTCTGAGACTGATAGCGCGACGCAGCACGCACCGTGTGGTCGAACCACGGCCACTTCGCACGACGCTCCGCAAGGATCGCTTGGAAGTCGGGAACGACAATCACCCTCTCGCTGTCAGGCCCTCACTGCCAACGAGCCCGCTGTCAGGAGAGCGGAGCCAGGAACCCCACCCGGTCGTACACCTGCGCCAACGTGCGTGACGCTACCTCTCGGGCCCGATCCGCACCGTCGGCGAGGATCTTGTCCAGTTCGGCAATATCGGACATATACCCGTCGACCCTAGCCTTAAGCGGCGTCACGAACTCGGTCAACACGTCCGCGGTGTCGGACTTGAGGTCTCCGTAACCCTTGCCGGCGTACCCCGCGACGAGCTCGTCGATGGTCCGATCCGACAGCGCAGACTGAATGACCAGAAGATTGCTGACGCCCGGCTTGGCAACCGGATCGAAGACGATGTCGCGTTCGTTGTCGGTGACCGCCGACCGCAATTTCTTCGCCGTCACCTTCGGATCGTCGAGGAGGTTGACGATGCCCGCCGGGTTGGACCCCGACTTGCTCATCTTCGCGGTGGGCTCCTGCAGGTCGAAGATCTTCGCGGTGCCCTTGATGATGTGCGCCTCGGGCACGAGGAACGTCTTCTTGAACCGAGTGTTGAAGCGCTGCGCCAGGTCACGCGTCAGTTCGAGGTGCTGACGCTGATCCTCGCCGACGGGCACGAGGTTGGGGCGGTAGAGCAGGATGTCGGCAGCCTGCAGGATCGGATACGTGAACAGACCGACGGTCGTCTGATCACGACCCTGCTTGACCGACTTGTCCTTGAACTGCGTCATCCGCCCGGCCTCACCGAAACCGGTGAGGCAGTTGAGGACCCACGCGAGCTGAGCATGTTCGGGAACCTGGCTCTGCACGAACAGCGTCGAACGCGACGGATCGATGCCGACGGCCAGCAATTGCGCCGCCGCGATGCGGGTGCGCTGCCGCAGGGCCTTCGGATCCTGCGGAACGGTGATGGCGTGCAAATCCGGGATGAAGTAGAACGCGTCGTAGTCCTCCTGCAACGCCACCCACTGACGCACGGCACCCAGGTAGTTGCCGAGGTGGAACGAGTCCGCCGTCGGCTGGATGCCGGACAGAACGCGCTGACGCGGTCCCTGTGGAGTGTCGGATTGTGCGGGGGAAGACATGGTCACGATCTTTTCACGTCCCGGCAAGCCGATTCTCAGCGGTACCGAACGGTGACAGGCGCATGATCGGACCACCGCTGGTCGTACGCGTCGGCACGTTCGGTGACGGCTTCCTTCGCACGTTCGGCGAGCGTGCGCGTCGCGAACTGGTAGTCGATGCGCCAGCCTGCGTCGTTGTCGAACGCCTTGCCGCGGTACGACCACCAGCTGTACGGACCTTCGACGTCCGGGTGCAGCTGACGCACGACGTCGGTCCAGTGCGCGCCGTCCGCCAGCAGCGCAGAGACCCATTCGCGCTCCTCCGGGAGGAACCCGGAATTCTTACGGTTGGTCTTCCACGCCTTCAGGTCGTTCTCGGTGTGCGCGATGTTCCAGTCGCCGCAGACGACGAGATCACGATCGGCCGACGTGGCTGCCGACGCGGCCGCGTCGAGGTACGCCGCGAACGCCGCCATGAACCGTTCCTTCTCCTCCTGACGCTCGGTACCGACCTCGCCCGAGGGGAGATAGAGACTCGCGACGGTGACGTCGTCGAAATCGGCTTCGATGTAGCGCCCGGACTCTGCGAACTCGGCAGCATCCGCATCGGCACCGATACCGACTCGGACGGCGTCCGGTGCGGTGCGCGACAGGATCGCGACACCGTTGCGTCCCTTGGCCGACGGCTCGGCCGACGCCAGATGCCACCCGGCGTCGAGCGCCGGAGCCAGGGCCTTCGTCAACTCACCGTCGTTCGCGCGTGTTTCCTGCAAACAGATGACGTCTGCGTCGGTGGTCTCGAGCCACGGCAACATTCCCTTGCGGGCAGCAGCGCGGATTCCGTTGACATTGACAGTGGAAACGGTGAACGGGGAGTCAGTCACGTCCCGCACCGTAGCGGAGACCACCGACAGACCGGCAATCGCGAACGTCGTCCAGACGTCGATCCCGTCGGCTTTCCCTGTGGAAGACCCTCACCGCACCGACGGGCATGGAAGAACCGGGCGCCCGTCCAGAACGGTGCGCGCACGGGAGTCGGCGACGTTCCATTCGTTCCAACGTCGAGGCTCGACGCGCGGCAGGACGCAACTGCGGTACGGCTCGGGCAGGCGATCGAGTTCGCCCGTCGCATCGGCGGACAGTTCGGCGAGATATCGGGTGTCGATCTCGCCTGTCTCGACGAAGCGATCGACGTTGTGCCGGGCGACGTACGCGTCGGGGTTCAGCAGCGCGAGACCGAGAACCGTGGCGACGACGGCGACACCCACCGCGCGTGGCAGCCAGCGGCCCGACATGGACACACCCGCGATCAGCACGAGAACGAACACGCCGCCCAGCAGTAACTCGACCGCGGTGACGAACAGCCGCAACGTGGTGTAGCCGTACTGCTCCTCGTACAGCGACATCCGGTGCAATGCCGACGCGACGACGACGAGCGACAGTAGACACAGCGCACCGAGAAGGGCCCGCAGCACGACGCGATCGCGTCGAGTCTCTCGCGACGCCTTCCGAACGGTGACTGCGAGGACGACCAGCGTCAGTCCCGTCACGGTGAGCAGCTGCCAGAAGCCCTGCCTGGCGTACTCGGCGTTGGTCAATCCGTCGGTGACGAGCACGTGCTCTTGTCCCCCGAACAACGTAGCCGCCTGTACCGCGACGAACACACAGAACACGGCGACGAGCGCGCCGAGAGGAATTGCCCACTCCCACAACCGAACACGCGAGCGCGGTTTGCGGGCGAAAACATCGAACCGTGGCGGATGTCCGACGACGTACGCAGCCGTCAGCGCAGCGAGCGTCACGAGAGCGAACAGCACGGTCCGCGCCACGACGACGTCCGATCGCCACCGTGGTGTCACGGCATCGACCGCCCGCGCGAACACCGGGTCCGCTCCGGCGAACAAGGTCACGAACACGACGACGAGCACAGCCGTCGTCGCGAGAACTGCCACGACCCGACCTGCACGCAGCTCGCCGGCCCGCACGTCTCTGGCACCTCGCGAGCACCACCGGTACAGACGCGCCGGCACGAAGAGCGGTACGAGCGCGCCGAGTGCAAGACCGATCCACGTACGCCCGCGGCACGCGACGGCGCCTGCGACGATCACGGCCAGCCACAGCGACAGCGTCACCAGCCACTCGGACGTCCGGAACGCCGCGACCGAGACGAGCGCAAGTACTGCCGCTGCTCCGGCAACGCCCCATGCGGTCGGACGACGTCGCGCTGCGACGAGCACGACGCCGGTGACGGCTATAGCGGTGAGCGGATAGGCGATGCCTGGGGCACCCAGGAGAATCGCCCCTGCGACGCCCGCGGCGATCGCCGCCAGCAGCACACGGGGCGACGCCGCGCGATAGGCCCGCCTGGGCCAGACGCGCGGGGGCCACAGCGATTCCATGGGTGTACGGGTGACAGCTTTCGGTTCCACGTCGACGATCACGGCACGACCTTTCTGTTGCGGGCACGACGAGATGAACGCAGGAGCCCTGCGTCGGATTCGGAGAACTGTTGCCTTGTAGGGAGATCAGGCGTGTGGGACGGTGACGCGAATGCGGCACCCAGGACTGCGGTCGAGGACCTCGATCGTCCCGCCGTGCAGCTCCGTCGCCCATCGAGCGATAGCGAGCCCGAGGCCGGTACTGCCGTCGGTTGCGCCACCCCGGGTGAATCGGTCGAACACCGAAAGTCGTTCCTCGGGAGCGATTCCGGGGCCGGCGTCGGCAACCTCGAGGTGCAGCCCGGCCGACGTCGCGCGTGCGGACACCGTCACCTCCGACCCTGCCGGTGCGTGCCGGACCGCGTTCTCGACGAGATTGGTGACAACCTGCGTCAGCCTGGATCTGTCGGCCGTCACGGTCAGGTCAGCAGGATCGACATCGGCACGTACACAGGCATATTCGACGGTCACCTCGTCGAGAAAGGAGCCGACGGCGAAGGACTCGGGGCGCAGCGGCAGCACTCCCCCTTCGAGCCGAGACAGGTCCAACAGCTCGGTCACCAAATCGCCGAGCCGCTCGGTCTGCCGGAGCGCGAGCTCCAACGACGTTCGGTCAGGCGCGGTGACGCCGTCGACCATGTTCTCCAGCACGGCTCGCAGTGCGGCAATCGGTGTCTTGAGTTCGTGCGAGACGTTGCCGATCAGTTCTCGTCGATACGTATCGGCAGCTTCGAGATCGTGAGACATGGTGTTGAACGCCGCGGCGAGCTGTCCGACCTCGTCACGTGACGTGGCGCGCACCCGCGTCGAATAGTCCCCGCGCGCCATGGCTTTCGCGGCCGACGTCATCTCACGCAACGGCGACGTCATGCCGTGCGCCAACACCTGCACCGCAACCAACGACATGACCAGCGCCGCCACGAGGGCGTACCTGAACTGCCATCCCGCGCCGATCCAGAACACGACGCTGGCGACGACCAACACGACGCCGACGATCAGCGAGACCTTGAGTTTGAACGAGGTCAGTGCGTCGAGCGGCCGCGGAATCGTGCGCGTCATCGCGGCACGTCCAACGCATACCCGACGCCGTGGACGGTTCGGATCATGTCGCCACCGATCTTGCGACGCAACGCTTTGACGTGACTGTCGACGGTTCGGCTGCTGGCAGAATCTCCCCAACCCCACAGTTCGGCGAGCAACGTCTCGCGGGTCACGGCCGCACCCGGACGATGGGACAGAAACGCAAGAATGTCGAATTCGGTACGCGTCAAATGTATTTCGTCGCTTCCATGGCACACACGCCGAGCCTGGTGGTCGATTCGAATGGGGCCGAACGACAGTGCCGTCGCCGACGCGTTTCGATTCGCGCGACGCACGAGCGCGTGAACACGAGCGACGAGTTCTCGCATGCTGAACGGTTTGGACAGGTAGTCGTCGGCGCCGACACCGAGCCCGACGAGCATGTCGGTCTCGTCGGACTTCGCGGTGAGCATCAGCACCGGTACGGGACGGTCGGCCTGAATGCGCCTGCACACCTCGAGCCCGTCGAACCCCGGAAGCATGACGTCGAGAACCACCACGTCGGGATCGACGCGCGCGCATGCCTGCACGGCCGACGGCCCGTCCCCTGCCGTCACGACGTCGAAGCCCTCGCCGCGCAGGCGTGCCGCGAGCGCGTCGGAGATCGTCGGTTCGTCGTCGACGACGAGCACGGTGCGGTTCATGTTCACGACACTAGAGGGCCGTCATGGAGGAGTTCGGCAGGAAATGTGGAGGTTCCGTGAAGATCGACACCACGTGAACGTTAGGGTCGGCTACCCTTAGCCGTCACTCATCCTCCGAAAGGGACCTCGATGGTCGGATCCGCCCGTTCGTTCCAGATCGCCACCGTTGCCTTCGCGGCTGCGCTGGTGCTGTCCGCGTGCTCGACCCCGTCCGACGACGGTGAAGCCGACGCGGCGGTCGCCGGAAACGGCGCCTTCCCGGTCACCGTCGAGCACGCGTTCGGTGACACGACGATCACCGCCGAGCCGACGCGCGTCGTCGTCGCCGGGTACACCGAGCAGGACACGGTGCTCGCCCTCGGCGTGACACCCGTCGCCGTCACCGAGTGGTACGGCGAACAGCCGTATGCGACATGGCCGTGGGCGCAGGAAGCATTGGGCGACGCCACACCCGAGGTCCTCAGCGCCGACGACGGCTTCCAGTACGAACGCATCGTCGCCCTGGACCCGGACCTGATCATCGCAACCAACGCCGGACTCGACCGCGACAGCTACGACAAACTGTCCGAGATCGCACCGACGATCGCGCACTCGGGCCAGTACACGCAGTACTTCGAACCGTGGGACGTCCAGGCTCGCAACATCGGCAAGGCGCTGGGCAAGGCGAACGAGGTCGACCAGCAGATCGACGCCGTCGAGCAGAAGTTCGAGGCCGCCAGGGCCGAGCACCCCGAGTTCGTGGGAACCAAGGCGATCTTCCTGCAGAACGCGTTCTACGACGGCGCAGCCATCGCGTACCAGAACGGACTCAGCACGGACTTCCTGACGGACCTCGGGTTCGTCGTCCCGTCGGAGATCGATCGATACGCACCACCGGAAGGCGGCGGTCAGGCCGCCATCCCGCTGGAGAACCTGTCGGTGCTCGACACCGCGGACGTGCTGCTGTGGGGAACCGAGAAGCCGGAGGATCGCACCGCGCTGGAGCAGGAGCCCGTGTACCGAAACCTCGATGCCGTCGAGGAGGACAAGTTGGTCTTCACCGACGGCATCACAGCAGGGGCGATCTACTTCACGTCGCTGCTGAGCTTGCCGTACGTGGTCGACAAGTTGACGCCCGCATTCGCGAGCACGCTCGCCGGGGACGGCGCGGCCACGACCAGCAGCTAGCCCCCGCGGGCGACGCTAAGCAGCTGCGGAACCATCCGCACGCACAGCCTTGGCGTCGTCACGGCGCTGCATCCACATCGCGGTGGCGAGGACGCCGAGTCCGGCCACCGCGAGGATCGCACCCGCAGCGGCGGGCGCGGTGTACCCGAACCCGGCCGCGATGACCGCGCCGCCGAGCGCGGCACCGATGGCGTTCGCGAGATTGAACGCAGCGTGGTTCAGCGACGCCGCCAACGTCTGAGCATCGTCGGCGACATCCATCAGCCGAGTCTGCAGACCCGGGATGACCGAGGAACCCGACGCACCGATGAGGAACAACAGAACGAGCGCGGTGACCGAGTTGTGCGAGGCGATCACGAACAACGCGAGGAACACGGCCATGGCAGAAATCGAGACGAACGTACCGCGCAGTTGCAGCTTGTCCGCGATCCAACCGCCGAAGTAGTTTCCGGCGATCATGCCGAGTCCGTAGATCATCAGCGCTACCGGGACGAGACCCTTGGCCAGGCCCGAGACGTCGGTGAGCGTCGATGCGATGTACGTGTACACCGCGAACATTCCACCGAATCCGACCATGCCGACCAGCAGCGTCATCCAGACCTGGACGCGCCGGAGTGCACCCAACTCGGTGATCGGGTTCGTCGTCGGCATTCCGTCCAGACGCGGCATCCACATGATCAGCGCCGTGACCGTGAGTGCACCGATGACGGCGACGACGGCGAAAGCACTGCGCCATCCGAGGCTCTGGCCGAGCCACGTCGCCGCGGGCACGCCGACGACGTTCGCGATGGACAATCCCATCATGACCATGGCTACGGCTTTCGCGCGCTTGCCGGGCTCCGCGAGATGCGCGGCGACGAGCGCGGCGATACCGAAGTACGCGCCGTGCGGGAGTCCGGCGACGAACCGCGATGCGACCAACTCGTGGAAGCTCGGCGCGAACACCGTGCCGAGGTTGCCGAGCGTGAACGCGGCCATCAGCAGGATGAGCAGAAGCCTTCGCGGAACACGTGCGGCCAGCGTGGCGATCGCCGGGGCTCCGACGACGACACCCAACGCGTACGCAGAGATCATGTGGCCGGCGGACGGCTCGGAAATTCCCATCGACGACGCGACATCCGGCAGCAGACCCATCGATGCGAACTCGGTGGTTCCGATGCCGAAACCGCCGATCGACAACGCCACCATCGCGAGCCGTCTACTCGTGGAGTGCGGCCGCTTCTCGGTACTCAGGCCGTGAGACACCTTCGAACGCACGGCGCCGACATTCTTGGCGAGGGCGGAATCGGTGACAGACACAGCAGAACGACCTTGTCTCGAGAGGGGGAACGGAAGCATGAAGAAGGGACGGACCCTGGAGGGAACGTCCCTGCGATCCATTGTCGTCCCGCACGCAACGGATTTTCTTCTCGATCGGCGGTGATTGTGCTCACGGGACACTTATTCGCAGGTCACAGTGCACGATTTCGGAGTTCCGACGTCGCTATTCCTCCCGCCCGGGCGCACCGCTAGGATTCCAGCAGGTCATGAGCGCCAGCATCGAGCCCCGGCTTGCTGGCCGGCAACCCTCCAACCGCGGTGGGGTGCTCCGGGTGAAGACCTGGTTACTCGGTTGCAGAACGCAACCGAAGAACAAGCGCGGGTCCGCAGGACGGTCTTCAGGCCGACTCGGCGGGCCCACTGACCGGGCACGACTGGCCAGACGGGCACGACTGGACCGCGAAGGCCCCCGAGGAGGTTTGCATGTGTTGTTGTCTCGATAGGCCCCGCCCGGCCCTCGCATGCGAGTGCCGTTTCGAATTCTGCACATCCTTCGAAGACGGAGTATTCACGACATGACCGAGAACAACCCCGACGTAGTCGACGCCGCAGGCGCCCCGATCGAGGATCCGACCGCGTCCTGGAGTTTCGAGACCAAGCAGATTCACGTCGGCCAGAACGCCGACGGAGTCACCCGTGCGCGTGCTCTGCCGATCTACCAGACCACGTCGTACACGTTCGAGAACACCGACCACGCCGCCGCACTGTTCGGACTCGCCGAACCCGGCAACATCTACACCCGCATCATGAATCCGACGCAGGACGCCGTCGAGCAGCGCATCGCCGCGCTCGAAGGTGGCGTCGCCGCACTGCTGCTGTCGTCGGGCCAGGCCGCCGAGACGCTCGCCATTCTCAACCTCGCCGAGGCAGGCGACCACATCGTCTCCAGTCCGCGCCTGTACGGCGGCACGTACAACCTCTTCCACTACACACTCCCCAAGCTCGGCATCGAGGTCTCCTTCGTCGAGAACCCCGACGACCTCGAGCAGTGGAAGGCCGCGATCAAGCCGAACACCAAGGCCTTCTACGGCGAGACCATCTCGAACCCGAAGAACGACATCTTCGACATTCCCGGTGTCGCCGAGGTTGCGCACGCCAGCGGGATTCCGCTGATCGTCGACAACACGGTCGCCACCCCGTACCTCATCCAGCCGTTGACGTTGGGCGCCGACATCGTCGTGCATTCGGCGACGAAGTACCTGGGAGGCCACGGAACCGCGATCGCAGGCGTCATCGTCGACGGCGGCACGTTCGACTGGACGCAGGGCCGTCACCCGAATTTCACGACGCCCGATCCGAGCTACCACGGCGTCATGTTCGCCGAACTCGGTGCGCCTGCCTACGCGCTCAAGGCTCGTGTGCAGCTGCTCCGCGACATCGGCGCGGCCGTGTCCCCGTTCAACGCCTTCCTCATCAGCCAGGGACTCGAAACGCTCAGCCTGCGTATCGAGCGCCACGTCGAGAACGCGCAGAAGGTCGCCGCGTTCCTCGAAGCACGCGAGGATGTCTCCAGCGTCGGCTATGCGGGTCTTCCGTCCTCGCCGTGGTACGAGCGAGGACAGAAGCTGGCACCCAAGGGACAGGGCGCGATCGTGTCGTTCGAACTGACCGGCGGCGTGGACGCGGGCAAGAAGTTCGTCGACGCGCTGAGCCTCCACAGCCATGTCGCTAACATCGGGGACGTGCGTTCACTAGTCATCCATCCCGCGTCGACCACTCATTCGCAGTTGACTCCGGAGGAACAGCTCGCCTCCGGCGTCACTCCCGGCCTGGTCAGGCTCGCAGTGGGCATCGAGGGAATCGACGACATTCTCGCCGATCTCGAACGCGGTTTCGCAGCGGCGGCGTCTTGACCATCAGCTCCGTGCACGACGCTCTGTCGGCCGCAGGATTTCCTGCGGCCGACGGGCGGCTCGGCCATGTCGACATAGGTGACCTCGAACTCGAAAGCGGCGCGACGCTGCGCGGTGTGACGATCGGGCTGCAGCGGTGGGGCACCATCTCGCCCGCTCGCGACAACGTGGTGCTCGTCGAGCACGCGCTGACCGGTGATTCGCATGTGTCCGGCCCTCCCGACGACGCCCACGCGTTGGCGGGGTGGTGGGACGGAATGATCGGCCCCGGCGCACCCGTCGACACCGACGAGTGGTGCGTCGTCGCCACCAATGTTCTCGGTGGGTGCGGCGGCACGACGGGTCCGTCGTCGATCGCGCCGGACGGCAAGCCCTACGGCAGCCGATTCCCGGAGATCTCGATCCGCGATCAGGTCGCCGCCGAGGCCGCACTCGCCGATGCCCTGGGCATCGAGCGTTTCGCTGCCGTCGTCGGCGGCTCGATGGGCGGCATGCGCACGCTCGAATGGATCGTCGAATACCCCGAACGTGTTGCCGCCGCGCTGGTTCTGGCCGTAGGCGCTCGCGCGACGGCAGACCAGATCGGCACCCAGACCACACAGATCGCGGCCATCATGTCCGATCCCGACTGGCAGGGTGGTGACTACTACGGCACCGGCAAGGCTCCGCTCACCGGCCTCGGCATCGCACGCAGGATCGCGCACCTGACGTACCGCACGGAGAGCGAGCTCGATCTACGTTTCTCGAATTCGCCTCAGGCGGAAGAGGATCCGTGGAACGGCGGTCGCTACGCGATCGAAAGCTATCTCCAGCACCAGGCCACGAAGCTGGTCGGCCGTTTCGACGCGGGAACCTACGTGCTGCTCAGCGAGGCGATGAACCGCCACGACATCGGCCGTGGCCGCGGCGGAGTCGAAGCCGCGCTGGCTCGCGCGACCGTGCCGACGATCGTCGGCGGTGTCGACTCCGATCGGCTCTACCCGCTGCGCCAGCAGAAGGAGATCGCACGGGGACTGCCGAACTGCAGCGGCCTCGAAGTGATCCAGTCACGCGACGGCCACGACGGCTTCCTCACGGAGGCGGGAGCGGTGGCGAAACTGCTCGGCGAGACGATGGACCAGGCACGACGGAACCGCACCGCCGACAACTGAGCGGCGGGCGGTCAGTCGGTGCCCAGAGGATCGATGGAGGCGGAGAGAAACACGATCGCTCCGCCCATCAACGCCAGTGCGGCGACGTCGAATCCGCGGCTGCGCACCTGAAGCAGGCCGACGCGGTTCTCCGGTAGACACAGGCGGAAGCCCGCCGCAAGAATGGTCGCCACTCCGAGGACGAAGGCGCCGCGCCGCCACCGGTCCGCGAGGACCAGCGCCAGCGCGGCGAGGATGACGAGCAGCACCACCAGCAACGGAAGGTTCTTGCGGATCCGCTCGCCCATCGGATCAGACCGCCGCGGTCGTCGCGTGCATCTGCTCGGCCCGTTCGACGACATTGGCCAGCAGGAACGCACGCGTCAGCGGTCCGACGCCACCCGGGTTGGGAGACAGGAAGCCCGCCACCTCGGCGACATCGGCGGCGACGTCGCCGCGCAGTCCCTCGTCCGTGCGCGTGACGCCGACGTCGAGAACGGCTGCACCGGGCTTGACCATGTCGGCGGTGACGATCCCCGGGACACCCGCGGCTGCGATGACGATGTCGGCACGACGAACCTCGGCGGCCAGGTCTTTGGTCCCGGTGTGGCACAAGGTCACCGTCGAGTTCTCGGATTTGCGAGTCAGCAGCAGGCCGATCGGGCGACCGACCGTGACACCGCGGCCGATCACGACGGCGTGCGCGCCGTTCAGCTCGACGTCGTAGCGACGCAGCAGGTGCACGATGCCGCGCGGGGTGCACGGAAGCGCCGCTTCCTTGCCCAGCACGAGGCGTCCCAGGTTGATGGGGTGCAGGCCGTCGGCGTCCTTGGACGGGTCGATGCGCTCGAGCGCTGCGTTCTCGTCGAGGTGCTTCGGCAGCGGCAACTGCACGATGTAGCCGGTGCACTCGGGGTTCGCGTTCAGCTCGTCGATGACGGCTTCGAGATCTGCCTGCGAGATGTCGGCCGGCAGGTCGCGGCGGATCGACGTGATGCCGACCTTCGCGCAGTCGCTGTGCTTGCCGCGCACGTAGGCGGCCGAGCCCGGGTCGTCGCCCACCAGAACGGTGGCCAACCCTGGCACGACGCCGCGCTCACGCAGAGCCGTCACACGCTGGGTCAGGTCGACGAAGATCTCGTCGCGGGTCGCCTTGCCGTCAAGAATTCTCGCAGTCACGGCTGCCATTGTTCCAGGCGACGCCGAACCCGTGTAGTCAACCCTCGACGGACAATCCGTGCGCCTGGGCGTACGCGACGGCCTGCGTCAACTCGATGCGCGCGCCGGTCACGACGGCGGCGACCCACAGGTTCGCGTCGACCCGCGCGCCTCGGAGGTCGGCCTCCTGCAGTTTCGCGCCCGTGGCCCGAGCGCCGGACAGGTCGGCCGACCGCAGCACGGCCTTGCGCAGATCGGTGTTCACGAGATTGGCCTCGGCCAGGCGACAACCGGTCAGGTCCATGCCGCGCATGACCGCTCCCCCCAGCCCGACGAGCGTGAAATCGACCTCGTCGAACGTCGACGGCCGCATCCGCGAATCGACGAACGTCGACCCGATCAGCGTCGAATTGCGAAACGTACTGTGCTGCAGATTCGTTCGAGTGAACGTGCACGACCGGAAAGCGGTGTTGACGTGGACCGACTCGGTCATGTCCGTCCCGGTGAAGTCGCATTCGGTGAACACCACCGACGACGTCTTCACGCCGCTGAGGTCGGCATCGCGGAACGTGCACGAGACGTACTGCCGGTCCGTCCACTGCTGCTGGTCGAGTCGCGCGTCGGAGAAGTCCTCGCCGATGATCTGTTCGCCGTCCACCTGCTCCATCCTTGCGGTCCCGCTAGTGGCAGAGTGAACCGGGTGTTTCGACTCATGTTCTTCGAGCCCCGCATCCCACAGAACACCGGCAACGCGATCCGCCTGGTGGCCGGGACCGGGTGCGAACTGCACCTCGTGGGGCCCCTCGGTTTCGACATGTCCGAGCCGAAGCTCAAACGCGCAGGCCTGGACTACCACGACCTCGCGTCGGTCACCGTGCACGAGAACCTCGCCGCCGCCTGGGATGCATTGGCACCCGAACGCGTCTACGCCTACACCGCACATACGACGCGTTTTCACACCGACGTCGCGTACCAGCCCGGCGACGTACTGCTGTTCGGACCGGAACCGACGGGACTTCCCGACGAGGTACTGGACGACCCCCGAGTCACAGACAAGCTACGCATTCCCATGATCGCCGGTCGCCGATCGCTCAACCTCGCCAACTCTGCGGCGGTCGTCATGTACGAGGCGTGGAGGCAACACGGATTCGACGGCGCGGTCTAGGTATCAGGTGTCGCTCGGGTCCGGTTCGGGCTCGGTCGCAGGCTCCGTGTCCGACGTCTTCCTCGCGGTCCCTCGAATCGCCCGGACGACCCCGTAGACGACCCCGGCCGCGATCGCGAGCGCCCCGATCCACGGGATCGCGCGTCCCAGCGCGACGACGCCGTCGGCCATCGCGTCCAGCAGCGAATGCCAACCCGCGACGAGACCGTCCCAGAACGAATCGGGTCCAGGAGACGGCGTCGCATCGTCGGTGGTGAATTGGATTGTGATGGTGGACAAATCGACTTGGTCCGCAAGGTAGTTCTTCTGTGACGTGAGACTGTCCAGTTCGCCCTGCCTGCTCGACAGCGCGGACTCCGCTTCGATCAGATCCGCAGTGGTGGTCGCGCCGGCAATCAGCCCCTTCAGCCGATCGACGGACTCCTGCAGCGCACCGATGCGCGCACCGAGGTCCTGGTACTGCATGGTGACGTCGTCGCGCGAAATACTGACGGACGTCACCTTCCCGAGCCCCTCGATGCGGTCGAGGGTGCCGGTCAATTCGTCGGCAGGGATACGTGCAGTGATGGAACTGCTTGCCGTCGAATTGTCCGTCGCAGGATTCTCGGACCGATTGTCGACGCGTCCGCCCACCTCTTCGACGACGGACGTCGCGTCCCGTGCCGCCGCGATCGGATCGACCGCGGTGATGTAAACCTGGCCCGTCACAACCTCTTTGCGCTCCGACGAGTCCGACGAACCGGGCGCCTGGTCACGCGCCGCGGTTCCCGATTCGGGCGCAAGCGCCACGCCCGGTTGCGAAAAGGACTGTTCGGGCGCAGGGGCTCCGGAGGTCCCGTCCGATCCACTGCATCCCACGACGAGAAACAACGATCCGACCAGGGCGGCAACCAGGCTGCGCGTCATCCCAGGATGGTAGATCAGCGTGGCCCATCGGCGGGGAGTACCGAATCGTTACAGCCATAGGGATATCTCACTGATGACCTGAGCGCTGAACCGGGGTACGGTGTCCCGCACCGACCCATTTCGTTTCGTGAAGGAGCCTCCTGTTGTTCTCCGCTTCCACCGTTTTCTCTTCGCTCCGTCGCACGTCTCAGGAGAGCTCTTCAGCTCGGTTCGGTAGTCGAATCTCGCGCACGGCAGCACTTTTCGCTGTCGGTGGTTCAGTCGCCGCGGCCGGTTTCCTCGGAGCAGGCACCGCAGCTGCCGCTCCGGTGAGCTGTGTGTCGCCTCCCGCCGCCAACGACATTCGAGTCGACGGCACCGCCAGCTGCGGCGCGACATCCACCGGCCCCGGCATCGCGAACGCAGGCGCCGCAGAGAGCGGCACCGCGGTCAGCGTCACCGACGGCCCGGGCGCAACCACCACCTACGCCAACGGATTCGGAACGGCGCTCGGTGCATCGAAGAACGCGGGCACCGCCTACGCATGGGCTCTCGGCGGAGGCATCGCGCACTCCTGGGCCGACGAGGGCGCGACGACGGTCGCCGTCGCGGGCTGGGGCTCGGGGGCGACAGCAGAAGCTGCAGGCGTCGACTGCGTCGGACCGCTGTCGATGGCTCTGAACCTGAAGACCGGACAGTTCTGCATGCTCGGAAACTGACTTATTTTCTCGGGCGTCGAATCCCGTCACCGCCTTCGGTGACGGGATTCGCTGTTTCTACGACCTTGGGTAGTACCTGAGGCCACGCCGGTTTAGGATTGACGCACTCGCGTCGTCAGGAGGATCAGTGACTGCCCTAGCGCCTAGGCCGACTCCCGCTGTGGAAGCGGCACGGCCGTTTCCGCCGCGGATGGGACCGAAGGGTTCTTTCATTCACAAGGCGGTGACGACGACTGATCCCAAGGTGTTGGGGATCATGTACATCGCGACGTCGATCGCGTTCTTCTTGGTCGGCGGGTTGATGGCGTTGTTGATGCGCGCCGAGTTGGCTGTGCCGGGGATGCAGTTCCTGTCGAACGAGCAGTACAACCAGTTGTTCACCATGCACGGCACGATCATGTTGCTGTTGTATGCGACGCCGATCGTGTTCGGGTTCGCTAATTACATTCTGCCGTTGCAGATCGGCGCCCCGGATGTGGCGTTCCCGCGGTTGAACGCGTTCTCGTATTGGTTGTATCTGTTCGGTGCGTTGATCACCACGGCCGGGTTCATCACCCCCGGTGGCGCGGCGGACTTCGGCTGGACCGCGTACACCCCGCTCACGTCGGCGTTGCATTCGCCGGGTGTGGGTGCGGATCTGTGGATCATGGGTCTGGCGGTTGCTGGTCTGGGCACCATTTTGGGTGGCGTCAACATGATCACCACGGTGATCTGTCTACGCGCGCCGGGAATGACGATGTTCCGGATGCCGATCTTCACCTGGAACATTCTGGTCACCTCGATCCTGATCCTGCTGGCATTCCCGTTGTTGACCGCGGCATTGTTGGGTCTGGCGGCGGATCGGCATCTGGGTGCGCATCTGTTCGACCCGGCCACCGGTGGGGTGTTGTTGTGGCAGCACTTGTTCTGGTTCTTCGGTCACCCCGAGGTGTACATCATCGCGTTGCCGTTCTTCGGGATCGTCTCCGAGATTTTCCCGGTGTTCTCGCGTAAGCCGATGTTCGGGTACACCACGTTGATCTACGCGACGATCGCGATCGCTGCGTTGTCGATCGCGGTGTGGGCGCACCACATGTATGCCACCGGAGCGGTGTTGTTGCCGTTCTTCTCGTTCATGACGTTCCTGATCGCGGTGCCGACGGGTGTGAAGATCTTCAACTGGATCGGCACCATGTGGCGGGGGCAGGTGACGTTGGAGACGCCGATGTTGTTCTCCATCGGCTTTCTGATCACCTTCTTGTTCGGTGGCTTGTCGGGTGTGCTGCTCGCGTCGCCGCCGATCGATTTCCATGTCACCGACACCTACTTCGTGATCGCGCATTTCCATTACGTGGTGTTCGGCACGGTCGTGTTCGCCACCTACGCCGGGATCTACTTCTGGTTCCCGAAGATGACCGGCCGGATGATGGACGAACGTCTCGGCAAGTGGCATTTCTGGTTGACGTTCCTCGGGTTCCACGGCACGTTCCTGGTCCAGCACTGGCTCGGGAACGAGGGCATGCCCCGCCGGTACGCGGACTACCTGTCCTCGGACGGGTTCACCACCTTGAACATCATTTCCACGGTCGGTGCGTTCGTGCTCGGTGCGTCGACGCTGCCGTTCGTGTGGAACGTGTTCAAGTCCTACCGGTACGGCGAAGTCGTCACCGTCGACGACCCGTGGGGCTACGGCAACTCGCTGGAATGGGCCACCTCCTGCCCGCCGCCGCGTCACAACTTCACCGAGCTGCCCCGTATCCGTTCCGAGCGTCCCGCGTTCGAGCTGCACTACCCACACATGGTCGAACGCATGCGCTCCGAAGCCCACGTCGGACCCGGCAGCCACGGCGGACACACCACCGAGGTACTCGAACAGTCCCGCCGTGCGCCGCTGAGCACCAGCGACCACGAACACTCCGGCGACCCCGACGCGTAGTTCGCAGCTCTCTCAGATCGTTCTCAGCAGCGAAAGCAATACTCGACCGATGTTCGACTCCCCCGCGCCGAGGCTGTCGGCATGCCGATAGCCCGACGCGGGCGGTCGCCGCATTTCTCTCTGCACAGTCGGATTCGCCTGCTGATCATGAGCGTGGCCGCGTTGGCGGTCGCAGTCAGCGCGCTCGCGATCTATGCCGTCACCGAACAAGCCCTGCGCGCTCAGGTCGCCGATCGGGTCAGTCGCAACGCGGACGCGTTGATCGCCAGTGCAACATCGGGCGTGACGGCGACGCTGTTCGGTTTCGGCGTCGGTAGTTCCGATGGACCGGCGATCAAGGTTGCCCTCGTCTCCGTGGACGGCGAACTGATCACCTTCACCGCCGAGTCCCGTCCGTTCACCGGAACGAACGGTGTCCTCGACCACCCGAACAAGCGGTGGCCGACGGCAATGCCGAGACGTCGCTCCGCGAAGTGCGCGGCTACATGATCTCCGCGAAACGCACGGTGTCGGGGGAGACCGTGATGGTGGCCGAATCTCTGGACACCAACGCGCCCTTACTGGGCAAGCTGACGCTCGCACTCGTGATGATCGGCGCATTCCTCGTCGCGCTCGCCGGCATCGCGGGCGCGGCCGTCGCGCGCACGGGTCTGCGTCCGGTCAAACGACTGCGCAACGCAACCGAACGCATCGCCCGAACCGGCTCGCTGGAGCCGATCGCAGTGACGGGCGACGACGAACTCGCCTCGCTCGCCACGAGTTTCAACGAGATGCTGCTCGCGCTCGACAAATCGGGTGCCCGGCAGAACAAATTGATCACCGACGCGGCCGAAGAGCTGATGGAACCACTGAACACTCTGCGGTCCAGGATCGACATCCTGATGTCCGTCGACACACAGAACCCTC
This sequence comes from Rhodococcus sp. B10, assembly GCF_011770055.1. Classification (NCBI taxonomy): domain Bacteria; kingdom Bacillati; phylum Actinomycetota; class Actinomycetes; order Mycobacteriales; family Nocardiaceae; genus Rhodococcus; species Rhodococcus sp. B10. Next base: position 19,969 of record NZ_JAAFYV010000024.1, read on the forward strand.
CCCTCACCCCGGCCGAACACGACGAACTGCGCGCCGGAGTCATGGCCGAGATGGACGTCATCATCCGACTCGTCCAGGAACTCGTCGACCAGGCCCGAGAGGTTCCCGAGTCAACGAGTGCGTGACTCCTTCTCGACCCGGTGAACGTCGACGTCGCCGAGAACGCCGTCGGTGATCGTCGCCGTCATATAGGTGCAGTGGGGCTGACGACGACGGTCGGTCGGCGAGCCTGGATTGAGCAAACGCAGACCGGTATCCGCCACCGTGTCCCACGGAATGTGGCTGTGCCCGAACACGAGTACATCGGTATCCGGATACAGCGCAGCCATTCGTTTCTCGCGTCCCGCTGCCGCACCGGTCTCGTGGACGACGGTCAACCGAAGCCCGTCGAGTGTCACGTCGGCCCGCTCGGGCATGACGGCCCGCAAGTCGTCACCGTCGTTGTTTCCCCAACATGCGATCAGTCGCTTCGATCGGGCGGAGAGATCGTCGAACAATCCGATTTCGACCCAGTCACCTGCGTGGATGACGACATCGGCGTCGTCGACGGCTGCCCACACCTGCTCGGGCAACGCCCGGGCTCGCTTGGGAACGTGCGTGTCGGCCAACAGAAGTAACTTCACGACGACCAGTGTGCCCGTCAGCGCGCGTAGACCGCAGTTCTGTTGCCGTCGATCGTGTGCACGCGGACCGACGTGTCGAAGACGTCACTCAGAATGTGATCCTGCATCATCTCGTCCGAGGTACCGCCCGTCACGATGATTCCGTCACGCAGTGCAATGATGCGATCGGAATAGGCCGCAGCGAAGTTGATGTCGTGGACGATGAGCACGATGGTCTTGCCGAGTTCGTCCGCTGCTCTGCGCAGCTGCTTCATCATCAGGACCGAGTGCTTCATGTCGAGGTTGTTCAGCGGCTCGTCGAGCAGCACGTAATCGGTGTCCTGCGCCAGCACCATCGCGACGAATGCTCGCTGACGCTGACCTCCGGACAGCTGGTCCAGAAACCGGTGTGCCAATCCGTCCAGTTCGAGGAACGCGAGCGCCCTGTCGACATGTTCGGTGTCGGCTGGGCCGAGCCTCCCCTTCGAGTGCGGGAACCGACCGAATCCGACGAGTTCACGCACCGTCAGACGCGCGGTGATGTGGTTGTCCTGCCGCAGGATCGACAGGTGCCTGGCCAGATCCGCCGATCTGGTCGTTCGAATGTCCATGCCTCCGACCGTGACCGTCCCCGATGTGGGGTCGAGCAGCCGACCGATGACTGTGAGCAACGTGGACTTGCCCGCGCCGTTGGGGCCGATCAGCGATGTGATGCCCCCTTTCGCGATGGTGCCGGTGACGGGCCCCAGCACACGGTGGTCCTGATACGACATGGCAACGTCGACGAATTCGATCACAGCTTGCCCTTACGAAGTATGACGGCGAGAAACAGTGCGCCGCCGACGAATTCGATGATGACCGTCAGGAATCCACCGGCGTAGAAGATATGTTGCATGACGAATTGGCCCAGCACGAGCGTCAGCAAGCCGAGCAGGAAGGCCATCGGCATGACATACACGTGCTTGTAGCTACCGGCGAACTGATACGCCAGCGTTGCGACGACGAAGCCGTAGAACGTCATCGGGCCCACCAACGCCGTCGAGAATGCGACCATCACCGCGATCAGAATCAGCATCAGCGTCAGTTCGCGTTTGTGCGAAACCCCGATGCCCATCGCCGCTTCCCGGCCCAACAGCAACGCGTCGAGATGATGTCTGCGCTTCCACAGAATCAGACCGATCACGATGCAGACGCCGAAGGCCAGCGGAAGGTAGTCCCCCTTGACCGCGCTCAGCCGACCGAACAGCTTGACCGACAACATGTCGTACTCGGTCGGAGACAGCAGACGCTGGAGGAACGTCGAAATGCTGTCGAACGCAAGGCCGATGACGACCCCCACGAGCAGCATCAGGAACAGGCTCCCGAGTTTGCCCGAGAACATCCAGCGGTACAAGATCGTCGCGAAGACGACCATGAGCGCCGTCTGGGCAAGAAGTTTCGGAATGCCCTCGGTGTTCGCTATGACCGTGCCGCCGAAGACGAACACCATCAGCGTCTGCATCAGCGTGTACATCGAATCGAAGCCGATGATCGACGGCGTCAGAATTCGGTTGTCGGTCACCGTGTGAAAAACCACGGTGCCGACTCCCTGCGTGAACGCGGCAATCACCATGGCGCCCAACATGTTCAACCGTCGTGGAAACGCGAATGCGAAGGACCCACGGACGAACAGAAAGAGAAAGCAAGCGATAAGGGCGACCAGAACCACCGACACCAGCACGAGCCGGACACCGGGACTGAGGTACGGGCGCGGTATTCGCCGTCGCACCGGCGCGCGACGCGACGCGACGTGAGATTCAAGCACTGACATAGCGACGCTGCCTCACTATCAACAGAACGAACACGACCGCACCGACGACACCCAGAATCACCGAGGCCGGAATCTCCATGGGCGCGACGACGATTCGTCCGACGATGTCGCACGCCAACAGCAAACCGGCCCCGATGAAGGCAACCCACGGCAGATTCTTGTGCACGTCGTCGCCGAGGATCATGGACACGAGATTCGGCACGATCAATCCGAGGAACGGTATGAAACCGACGACGACGCTCGTGACGCCCGTGGCGACGGCGACCATCGTGACGCCGACGAACACGATCTGTTCGTAGCGTAGACCCACCGACGTCGCGAGGTCCTTGCCCAGACCGGCGACCGTGAACCTGTTGGCCAGCACGTACGCCAGGACTGCGATGACCAGGACAGCCCATAGTGGTTCGTAGAAACCGCGCACGACACTGCTGAATCCGCCGGACCGCCATGCGGACATCGATTGCAGCAGATCGAAGGTTCCCGCAAGGAACGTCGTCACGGCGCCGACGACGGCCCCGAGCATGATTCCGACGAGGGGAACGACCAACGACGACCGTACCGATACCTGACGAAGCACGCCGACGAAGATCATCGTGCCGACGAATGCGAAGCCCGTGGCAACGATCATCTTGACCATCGGGGTAGCGCCCGGCAGCACGATGAACGTGAACAGTACTCCGAGTCCGGCCCATTGAGCCGTGCCTGCCGTGGTCGGTTCGACGAACTTGTTCTGCGTGATCATCTGCATGATCACGCCGGAGATGCTCATCGCCATCGCCGCGAAGATCAGTGCGAGAGTACGGGGTACACGCGATATGAGGAACATGTTGCGCGCCTCGGGATCGTCGAGCAACGTCCGAAGGGTGATGTCGTAGCCGCCGACGAACAGCGAGAGGACGGCGAGACCGAGAACGGTCACGACGATCGCGGTGAGAAGCAGTGTTCGATGCTTGGTCATGGAGATACCCGTGTGCCGCGGCTTTCGACGGAAAGCCGCGGCACAGCCGGCCGACGAATCAGGCGGCGTTCGCGAACGCGGTCGAGATTCCCTCGAACGCCTCGGTGTACGCCTGGATGCCCTCGCGGGTGTAGAAGTACGGGTCGAGGTAGATGATCTGATCCTGCGTCGTGAACGTGGTGTTCGCGAAGGCCTCCTGTGCTGCGAACACAGCCCCAGCCGGGGACGCACCCTCTTCGCCTGCGGCGGCGTCGCGGTCGAGCACGATGACCCAGTCGGGGTTGGCCTGCGCGATGGTCTCCGGCGCCAGACCCGAATCCCCGTGCACGTCACCGGCTTCTCCGGCGAAGACGTCTCGCAGGTTCAGCGGCTCGAGAAGACGGCCGATGCGCTGGGCACCATTGTCGATCTTGCCGCCGTTGACGTTGGCGAGGAACACAGTCTGCCCGGTGGTCTGGGCGGCAGCGTCGGCCTCGGCTGCGTCGAGGGCCGCGATGATGTCGGCGGCCTGATCCTCCTTGCCGAAGATGGTGCCGAGCTTCTCGGTCTGCGCCTTCAGCGACTCGACGTAGTTCTCGTCGGTCGGCGAGATGTCGATCGTCGGGGCGATTTGGCTGAGCTCGTCGGTGTACTCCTGGAAGCGGTAGCCGCCGATGATCAGGTCGGGTTCGGCTTCGCTGACGACCTCCAGGTTGGGCTCGCGGTGCGTACCGACGTCGAGAATGGCGTCGTTCGAGATCCACTCCTCGAAGCCCTCGTCCGGCATCAACGGCTTGGGGAGCGCGACCGGCTCGATCCCGAACGCCTGCAGCGTTTCGAACGACGTGTTGTCGAGCGCGGCCACACGCACTGGGTTGGCCGGAATCTCGACAGGACCGTTGGCGGTCTCGACGCTGACCGTGTCCGAGGACGAAGCGCTGTCGGCGTCGGTCGACGATTCGCTGCACGCCGACAGAACGAGCATCGACGCAGCGGCGCCGGCCATGAGCAGCATCGACGTACGAGAGATCTTCACGCGTTTCCTCACCAAGGTTTGTTTACGAAGTCTTTAGTCGACGAGAAAAGTAATGGTTTAGGTGAGGCTATGCAAATCATAACGGGGTGACGCCGATCACTGAAAATCTCTGGACTTGGAACGGACACGGAGGTCCATCAGCTGCAGATGATCGGCCACGACGGTGACTGCGCCCTCGGCGTTCTGGACCTTGCCGCGCACGAGCAGAGCCGGTGCCGTGAGGGCCAGTTTGCGGAACTTGGCCCACAGTCCCACCGAGCAGACGACGTTGACCATGCCCGTCTCGTCCTCGATGTTGAGGAACGTGACACCCCCTGCCGTCGCCGGCCGCTGACGATGCGTCACCGCGCCGCCGACGAGAACACGATCTCCGTCGGGCACCTGCAGCAATCCGTTGGCCGGGACGACACCCATGTCGTCGAGTTTCTCCCGGAAGAACTGTGTCGGGTAGGAATCGGGCGAGACACCGGTCGCCCAGACGTCGGCCGACGCGATGTCCAGGTCGCTCATGCCCGGAAGCATCGGTGCCCGCGTCGACGCGCCGAGACCCGGTAGCAGATGCGACCTTTCCCCCGCGGCCGCACCCGCCGCCCACAGAGCCTCTCTTCTGGTGATGCCGAAACATCCGAGAGCGCCTGCAGTGGCAAGAGATTCGGCTTGCGACGTCGACAGTTCCACTCGTCCGGTCAGATCGAGGAACGACGCGAACGGGCCGTGCAGGACGCGAGATTCGACGATGCGTTCGGCGAGGTCCTGCCCGATGTGCCTCACGTCGGCGAGGCCCATTCGGATTTCGAGGCCGGAGCCGGTGAGATCGGCGTACCACGAACTGGCGTTGACGTCGGGACCGTGCACCTGGACTCCGTGACGACGCGCATCGGCAACGAGGGACTGCGGCGAATAGAAGCCCATCGGCTGCGCGCGGAGCAGACCCGCGCAGAACGCCGCGGGATGATGCAGCTTGAACCACGACGAGTAGAACACCAGCGACGCGAAACTCTGCGAATGACTTTCGGGGAAACCGAAATTGGCGAATGCGGCAAGCTTCTCGTAGATCCGGTCCGCGACGTCGCCGGTGATACCGTGCAGGTTCTGCATGCCGTCGTAGAACCGATCACGCAGCTGGTTCATCTTCTCCGGAGACCGTTTGGACCCCATGGCACGACGCAACTGATCCGCCTCGGCAGGACTGAATCCTGCGACGTCGATGGCCATCTGCATCAATTGTTCCTGGAACAGCGGCACCCCGAGAGTGCGTTCGAGCGCCTTCTTGAGCGACGGGTGATCGAACGTGACGGGTTCGAGTCCGTTGCGGCGCTTGATGTACGGGTGCACCGAACCACCCTGGATGGGGCCGGGCCTGATCAGCGCGACCTCGACCACGAGGTCGTAGAACTCGGACGGCTTCAGCCTGGGCAGCGTCGCCATCTGCGCGCGGGATTCGACCTGGAACACACCGACCGAATCCGCGCGTTGCAGCATGTCGTAGACAGCCTTCTCGCTCAGATCGATGTCGGCGAGATCGACATGGAGGTCCTTGTGCTCGGCCACGAGGTCGATCATGTAGTGCAACGCCGACAGCATGCCGAGCCCCAGCATGTCGAACTTGACCAATCCGACTGCGGCACAGTCGTCCTTGTCCCACTGCAGCACACTGCGATCGGCCATGGTCGCCCATTCCACCGGACACACGTCGGCGATGGGGCGATCACAGATGACCATGCCGCCCGAGTGAATTCCGAGATGCCGCGGAAACCCCTCGATCTGTTGCGCCAACTCGAGGACGGACGCAGGAATCTCACTGTCCTCCTGATCCCCCACCTTGGACCATCGGGTGACCTGCTTGCTCCAGGCATCCTGTTGTCCTTGCGAAAACCCCAACGCGCGAGCCATGTCTCGCACCGAGGACTTTCCTCGATAGGTGATCACATTGGCGACCTGCGCCGCGTACGTGCGGCCGTACTTCTCGTAGACGTGCTGAATGGCCTCCTCACGCCGGTCCGATTCGATGTCGATGTCGATGTCGGGCGGGCCGTCCCGTTCCGGTGCGAGAAAACGTTCGAACAGCAGCTTGTTCGCCACCGGATCCACGTTGGTGATGCCGATGGCGTAACACACCGCAGAGTTTGCCGCGGAACCTCTTCCCTGACACAGGATGTCGTGTGTCTTGCAGAAGTCGACGATGTCGTGCACGACAAGGAAGTAGCCGGGAAACTGCAGCCGTTCGATGATGTCGAGTTCGTACTCGATCTGCGCGTAGGCGGACGGATGCTGTTGCCGCGTACCGTACCTGCGGGCAGCGCCGTCGAACGACAGTGCCCGTAGATAGCTGATTTCGGTATGCCCCGGTGGCACGTCGAACGGCGGGAGCTTCGGCGCGATCAGACGAAGATCGAACACACACTCGCGCCCGAGTTCGACCGCGCCACGCACGGCGCCGGGGTGATGCGCGAACAACCGTGCCATCTCCGCCCCGGATCGCAGATGCGTGCCCCCGGTCGGAGCGAGCCACCCGGACGCATCGTCGAGACTGCTGCGGGCGCGAACCGCGGCCATCGCCATCGCGAGTCGGCCGCTGTCGGGTGTCGCATAGTGAGCAGCCGTCGTCGCGACGATCGGGAGCTCGTATCCACGTGCCAGTTGTGCGAGGGCGTCGTTGCGCTCGTCGTCCTCCGCAATGCCGTGATGGGTGAGCTCGACACTGACACGGTCCGCACCGAACCGGTCGACGAGGTCGGCCAACGCCGCGTCGGCTGCCGACAGGCCCCCGGTATCCAGGGCTCGTCGAACATGACCCTTGCGGCACCCGGTGAGAATCTGCCAATGCCCGCCCGCGGCGTCGGACAAGCCGTCGATGTCGTACTGCGGTTTGCCTTTGACGCCACCGCGCAGATGCGCCGCCGCGATCTCGCGCGACAGCCGTCGATACCCTTCCTGTCCCCTGGCCAGGACCAACAGATGGGAACCGTCCGGATCCAGCTCTCCCGCGCGAGACCGCGCCGTGCCCAGGGACAGCTCGGCCCCGAAGATCGTCCCGATACCGAGCGCTTTGGCTGCCCCGGCGAAACGCACCACACCGTAGAAACCGTCGTGATCGGTGATCGCGATGGCCTCCAGGCCCAGCCGCACCGCCTCTTCGACCATCACCTCCGGCTGGCTCGCGCCGTCGAGGAAACTGAAAGCAGAGTGAGCGTGCAGTTCCGCGTACGCCGTCGTCGACACCGCCGGACGTGTCACCTCGTTCTCGTATGCTTCGCGTTTACGCGACCACGCCGGACTGTCGCCGCCGTCGCCGACGACCTCGGGCACCGGCCGCGCCGGGCGGCCCGACAGCACACGTTCCATCTCCGACCACGTGGGTGGGCCGTCGTTCCAACCCATGTGCACCTCCGGTCAGTGTTCGAACGTATGTTCCCATTACACCTCGAGCCACCGACACGAATCAATCGTCGGCTCGCGACACCGATAGGCTCGCCCGGAACACATGCGCGGCCCCCTTCGATCAGATCCGGAGATCTCGAGTGACACGTTGGGCTTCATTCGTCGTGGCCAGGAAGCGATGGGTGCTCACCATCGCCGTCGTCCTCGTCGCACTCGGTGGCATCTGGGGACTCGGGGTGTTCGGCAAGCTCAGCGAAGGCGGCTTCATCGATCCCGGTAGCGAAGCAGCCCAGGTGAGCTCGCTCGTCTCGGGACTCGGACAACAGACACCCGACATCGTGGCCATCTACACCCCGCCCGAGGGCAAGACCATCGACGACATCGGCCCCGAGGTCGAGGCCGTGTTGAACGACTTCCAGAGCAAGTACACCGTTCAGAACGTCACGTCGTACTGGACGGCGGAGAACCCGGCAGCCAAAGAGCTTCTGGTCTCGAACGACGGAACGAAGGCACTCGCCACCGTCACGCTCGGCTCGAACTCGGGTGTCACGTTCTCGACGTTCGGTCAGCTTCCGCCGCAGCTCGAAGTGCCAGGGGTGACCTCGCAGTTCGCCGGGGGTTCGGTCGTCGGCGTCTCGTTCAGCACGACGCTGCAGAGCGATCTGGTTCGCTCCGAGGCCATCGCAATCCCGATCACGCTCGTCCTGCTGATCGTGATCTTCGGCGGTGTCGTCGCCGCGGCGGTCCCGGTGTTCGTCGGCATTCTCAGCGTCGTCACCGCTCTGACGATTCTGCACGTGCTGACGACGATCACCGAGGTGAGCTCGTTCTCGATCAACGTCGCATCGCTGCTCGGTCTCGGTCTCGCCATCGACTACGGCCTGTTCATCGTCAGCAGATTTCGAGAAGAGATGCGCGACGGCAAGACCCCGGCCGACGCGACCGTGCGCACCGTTCTGACCGCGGGACGAACGATCGTCTTCTCCGGTCTGCTCCTGATCTGCGCGTTCGCAGGCATGCTGGTGTTCCCGCAACCGGTCGTCAAATCGCTCGGCTTCGGCGCGATGGCCGCCGTCGCGGGCGCCGCAGTTCTGTCGCTGACGGCCGTGCCCGCCCTGCTCGCGATCCTCGGGCCGCGAATCAACTCGTTGACGTGGAGCAAGACCGCCTCCGATCGGGGCGACGCACGCGCACAGAAGTTCTGGGGAGGCGTCGTCACCCGGGTGATGCGCAAGCCCGGCATCGTCGCGACCGTCATCGTCGCCGGACTGCTCGTGTTGTCCGCGCCGATCCTGAAGGTGACGCTCGGCGAGGTCGACTACACCGCGCTGCCCGAACACGACCCGGCACGCGTCGCCGTCGAAACCCTCAGCAGCGAGTTCCCGTCCACCGGCGAAGGCGCCGTCGTCGTCCTTCGTGGCACCGACGGCACGAAACCGCAGGGCTCACCGATCGCCGAGGTCACCCGCGAAGCCGGTGAGGTCGACGGTATCGGCAACGTCCAGTTCCGTGGATCGACCGACGACGTCGTCGTTCTCCAGGCAACGTACAGCGAACCGGCGGACGGACGGACCGAAGCCGAATCGCAGAGCGCTGCAGTGCAAGGACTGCGCGACATCACACCGCCGGAGGGCACCGAGATCCTGGTCGGCGGCAACAGGGCCTTGACCGACGACGGGAACGCCGCGATCGCGACGTGGTTACCCGCGATGATCGCGATCATGGTGATCTCCACCCTGATCCTGTTGTTCCTCGCCTTCGGCTCGATCGTGCTGCCGATCAAGGCCGTGCTCATGGCCGGACTCAGCCTCGGCGCGACGTTCGGAGTGCTGACCTGGGTGTTCCAGGAAGGACATGGTGCCGAAGTACTCGGGGTGACGCCCGCACCGCTCGAAGCGACCTTCGTCGTCCTCATCCTCGCCGTCGTGTTCGGTCTCTCCACCGACTACGAGGTGTTCCTGATGTCGCGGATGGTCGAAGCACGAGCAGCAGGTGCGACGACCGAGGAAGCCGTCGTCCTCGGCGCCCAACGCACTGGACGCATCGTCACCGCGGCCGCTCTGATTCTCATCGTCGTGACCGGAGCGTTCACGATCTCCGAACTGTCGATCATGCGATTCCTCGGCCTCGGCATGATCGTCGCGCTGATCGTCGACGCCACCATCATCCGCATGCTCCTCGTGCCGTCCCTCGTCAAGCTCATGGGCGAGGCCAACTGGTGGGCGCCTGCGTGGATGAAGAAGGTGCACGACAAGGTGGGGATCGGGCACTGAGCCGCCCCATCACGGACCGAATGTCACACGCGGTCACGTGGAGTGAGCACGGGGCGCCCTCGCCCCGTCCCGGCCGCGCGGCGGGTCGGAGCGAGGGCGTCCCTCGGTCACTTCACGTAACCGAGGGTGACATTCGGTCACTCGGGGCGGGACGAACCGAACTGGCCACAGAACTTACTTCGGAGTAAGTTGACGCCCATGGCGAACTACATCGTTACCGGCGGTACGGGATTCCTCGGGCAGAACGTGCTGCCACTGCTGCTTGAACGTGACCCGTCGGCGCAGATTCATGTACTCGTTCGCCAGCAGTCCCTCGCGAAGCTCGAGCAGCAGATCGCCGCACTCGACGGCAAGGACCGCATCCACCCACTGGTCGGCGACCTCACCGAGCCCGCACTCGGCCTGCAGACCACACCTGCGAACATCGACCACATCGTGCATCTCGGGGCGATCTACGACATGACCGCCGGCGACGAACAGGCCGCCACCAATGTCGACGGCACCCGTTCGGTCGTGGAACTCGCGGTACGCACCGGCGCCCGGCTTCACCACATGTCGTCGATCGCCGTCGCGGGCGATTACACGGGCACGTTCACCGAGGACGACTTCGACAAAGGACAGGGCTTCCCGACGGCGTATCACCGCACGAAGTTCGAATCGGAAGCGCTCGTTCGCGAATCGGCGACGGACTGGCGCGTCTACCGTCCGTCGGCGGTCGTCGGACGCTCGGACACCGGCGCCATCGACAAGGTCGACGGCCCCTACTTCTTCTTCCCCCTGTTCGCCGAACTGGCGAAGCTTCCCGACGCGTTGCCGGTCACCGTTCCGGACATCGGCGCCACGAATCTGGTGCCGGTCGATTACGTCGCGTCGGCGATCGTCGAGCTGATTCATCGCAACCCGTTGGGACAGAGGGTCTTTCATCTGGTGAACCCCGATCCCCAGTCGATGGTCGAGGTCTACCGTGCATTCGGCCGTGCCGCGGGATCGAAGGCGAAGGTCGTCGGACTACCGGGTCTCGTCGCTGCACCTGTCGTGTCCCCGCGGTTCGACGTCGTGAAGACCGGCCGTGACGCGCTCGTGTCCCGACTCGGCGTGCCGCCGGTGATGCTGGACCATCTGACACTGCCGACGACATTCGATTCGTCGGCGACACGAAACACACTGCGCGACAGTGGCATTACTCCACCTCCCCTGGCCGAGTACGCCAACGTACTGTGGACCTACTGGCAGAAAAATCTCGACCCGAACCGGGCTCGTCGTCAGGATTCGCGCGGACCGCTGGTCGGACGCCACATCGTCATCACCGGCGGCTCGTCGGGTATCGGTCGGGCAAGTGCGGAAGCTGCAGCCCGCAAGGGTGCGACGGTCATCCTGCTCGCCCGGGGAGCCGAGCAGTTGGCATCGGTCGTGGAGGACATTCGCGGACAGGGCGGTGACGCCTACGGCTATCCGTGTGACGTCACCGATTCGGAATCGGTCGACCAGACCGTCAAAGCCATTCTGAGCGAACACGATCACGTCGACATGCTCGTCAACAACGCGGGCCGGTCGATCCGTCGCTCGCTGTACCGCTCGACCGATCGGCTGCACGATTTCGAGCGGACCATGGCCGTCAACTACTTCGGCGCGGTTCGGCTCGTGCTTGCACTGCTTCCCCAGATGCGCGAGCGTCGCTTCGGTCACGTCGTCAACATCAGTAGCGCTGCGGTGCAAGGACATACGCCGAGGTTTGCCGCCTACGTCGCCAGCAAAGCCGCTCTCGACGGGTTCGCCGATGTCGCCGCAGCCGAAACGCTCTCGGACGGCATCACGTTCACGACGATCCACATGCCTCTCGTCGCAACGCCGATGATCGCGCCGACCGGGGACAAAAACGTCGGCCCGGTCGTGTCACCGGAGAAGGCTGCAGCCATGGTGATTCGAGCGCTCGTCGACAGACCGAAGCGCATCGACACCCCGCTCGGAACACTGGGGCAGTTCAGCAGCATCTTCGTTCCGAAGCGCAAGGACCGGACGATGCATCAGTTCTACCGTCGATACCCCGACTCCGCCGCGGCGAAGGGCGAGACGACCGAGATCCCGCCGACGCTCGCCGGCTACGAGCAACGCGCGCAGTACGATTCGTCCACCGCAGCCGCGCAGGTGGCGAAACTGGCCCGTCGGCTCGGACGTCTGGTGCCCGGCGCGAACTGGTGAGTGCGCTCAGCGTCGGAGCGCGCGCGACCACACTCCGGTGAACCCAGCGCTCAGGTAGGCCAAGCATCCGAGCGCCAGAACCCATTTGCTCACGCTCACCACGGTCGTCGCGCGAACGACCTTGTCGGTGATGTGCTCGGGGTGATCGAGCAGATGCAGTCCGACGACGTTCTCGATGTAGTCACCGGCAGCGGAGATCACCGGCGCCGTCGCGAGAATCCGCGCGGTCCGCGGATCGAGTTCGGTGAGCTCACCGAGTCGTGCGGCGCCGGCGCGCAGCGCCAGTGCGTAGAGCGCCGGATGCAGCATGTCCGGGTAGTAGTGACTACGGAAACGGGCGGTCATGGTCGTGTCCATGGAGTCGAGAATCTGCCGATAACGATCGGCCGACCAGGCCGTCTGAACCTCCAGAACGTGCGGCCCCGCCGGACCGAGCAACCTCACGATGTTCGCCTGCGATGCAGCGAACACGGCCGACCAGCCGATGAGTCGCACATCTCGTCTCCCCAGTCCCATACGCAGATCGTAAAGGGTCGTGTGTCAGTTCCGATGTCGCATCAGAAATGGCATCACAGCTGCTTCGAACTCGGCGTACTTGTCGCGGTGGATGCTGTGTCCCGTCCTGAACGACACGACCGAACAGTCCGGAATCTCGCCGGCCAACAGATCGAGACGCGTGTCGTCCATCATTCCGCCTGGGCCTCCGCGTAGCACCAGCGTCGCCGCGGTGATGTCGGCCAGCTTCTTCCACCATTCGGAGTTGGGGCGACGAAACTGCGCGAGTGCCGGTCCGGTCATCGACCGGTCGAACACGAAGACGGCACGGGGATGGCGAAGGATACTTGTTGCCGCATGCCAGAGTTCGGTGATCGACGGAAGGCGGCCGGTGAGTGTCGGCTCGGCGTCGCCCTGCCGAATGGGAATCGGCATCTCCTCGATGACCAACGACCGAACCGAGCTCGGACGCTCCTGCGCGACCAGCGTCACTGCGTATCCGCCGAGCGAATGTCCCACCAGATCCACCTCGGTCAACCCCAGATGATCAAGGACGGCGACGATGTCGCGACCGAACGCCGCGAACGAATAGTCGTCGGTGTGGGAACTGCGGCCGTGGCCACGCAGATCGACGGTGACGACGCGTCGCCCGGCGGCGACCAGCGCCGTCGCGAATCGATCCCATGTGCCGCTGTCACCGCCCATTCCGTGCACCAGCACGACCGGGATGGGCTCGGTGCCGCCGAAGTCTCGGTAGGCGATGTCGACTCCCCCCACATCCAGATGGGCGACGCGCACTCTGTCGGGCTTCAGACCGATCTCCTCCTCATTCGTAGATTCCCTCGACGTGCCATCCTTCCGAGTCGTACGCCAACAGAAGTACCCGGTTCTCGTCGATGTGCACTTGGACCCGCGCGCCGCGGTGACCGACTGCAGGATCCCACCACCGTTCGTCGACCGACCACGGCCCGGCCCATCCCGTCACCGCCCACTTCTTGCTCCCCCATCGCAGGACTGCGGGCGCACGGTCGAAGTCGCCTCGTTCCGAGGTGTGCACCGACGATCCGAGTGCATCTTCGAGCAACACCTCGGGACGTGACTCCATCACCGCCGCGGGCGCCGGCTGCGGCAGCTTCCCCGGCCACGGCGCCGACGGATCGCGCAGCGGAACGAGCTCGTCGCCCAACGAGCGAAGCGTCACCTGTTCGACGGGACCACGCCCACCGCTGAGCACACCGATCTTCACCGCGTCACCGCCGAGAAGTCCTTGCACCCGCACCAGAGCGCGACGCGCCCGTTCGTCCTCGTCGCCGACGCTTCCCCACAACCCCAACTGGAGTTCGCCTGCCGCGACGACCTCGACGGGTTCGAGCCGAAGCGTCGTGATGCCCGCGGTCGGCTTGTTCTCACTGCGCCCGGTGAGCCATCCGTCGAGCTGCCACCGCACGCGATCGGCCGTGCCCTCGGGGGTCAACGGCTCGGCACAACGCCAGATGCGCGACAGGTTCTCGCCGTTCCCGGTCGATGCATGAACGAGCAACCGCGTACAGGCAACCCCGGCCGCCGCCAGCTTGGTGTGCAGCTTCATGGCCATGCCTCGACCGGCGAACGCTGCGGCGTCGACGCGGTCGATCGGCGGATCACACGAGTGCTCCACGTTCAGGTCCGGCGGCAGCGCACGAGCGGACGGCGGACGTTCCGGTTCGCCTCGGGCACTGCGATGCGCCAACACGGCATCGGTCCCGAACCGGGACGCGACGTCACCGGGCGTGAGTGCGGCGAACGCCCCGATCGTGCGGAGGCCGAGGCGTCGCAGCAGATCGATCAACTCACCTCGCTCCTGCGCGGCGAGACTCGGCTCTGCGGCGAGTTCGGCGACCGGCAGCGCGGACAGGAACTGCGCACCCCCACCGCGCGGAACGACAGCCGCGTGACGTGCAGCGATGACGGCCGTCGTCAATTCGTCGGCAATGCCGATCTGGCACTCCACCCCGGCGCTCGACGCCTGGTCGATGAGCCGTTCGGCGGCAGCGTGTTCCGAGCCGAAGTACCGACTCACTCCGCGAGCACCGAGTATCAGCAACCCGGGACGCAGAATTTCCACACCGGGTGCGACGGCGTCGATGGCAGCCGCGACAGGTTCGAACAGACGCCCGTCGCGATCCGGATCCGCCGTCGCGACGTGGACGTCGGGGCACCGCGCCTGAGCCTCCCGTTTGCGCAGTCCCCGGCGAACGCCCTCGGTGCGGGCCGTCGCCGAACACGCGATCACCCGGTTGGCCGACGTGACCGCCACCGGATGCGTCGCGGGAAGATCCGCGACGGCGGCAGCGGCCACCGCAGGCCAGTCCGGACACCACAGCGCAAGAACGCGGCTCATGCCAGTACCGCGAGATCGTCGGCATCCGAATCCACTGCCGCACGACGAATCTCAGGTGCGACGGTCCACTGCACCCGCCCCTGCTCGGACCGGAGATCGACACGCGTGGTGCGCGGACGCATCGCCTTGCCCTGCGCCCGCACTTCCAACTGCAGGGTGCGCAGCCGTCCACGTCCCGATCGCGCGCCGGTGCCGACGCCGCCGTAACTCCGCACGACCGCGTCGAGACGCAGTTCGATGCCGTCCCACTGCCCGTCCGTCACCAGCAGCGTCGCCCCTTTGCTTCGGGCGCGCGCCACGACGGCACGGGCACGTGACGGCGGCACCGACCGCCCACCGAGACCGAGTACGACGAGGTCGAGCCCGTCGAGCAGGATCGCGGCCACCTCGACCGGGTCCTCGCCCGGATCGGGAACGACGGCCAGCCGATGCAGCTCGGCACCCATCTCGGCAGCCGCGAGCAGACCGAACCGTGGCTGGCCGATCACCGCGACGTGCTTGCCCGACGCAGTGACCGCAGCCACCATGCCGAGCAGCAACGAACCGGCTCCCGACACCGCGGCCACCGACCCCTGCACCAAACCGCCGTGCGGAAGGATCGACGCGAGAGCATCGGGTACGGCCAGCACCGGCTTGCGAGGAACTTCCGGCTGCGATGGGTGTCGATGTCGGACCATGGGTGCAGGATGGGATCCGTCACTCCGAGATGCGGGAGCCGAAATCTGGACCGGGTCCGCGCGCGTCTCACCACGCGCAGGGACCGACGCCATGCGTCGTCTCAGGTACTCGACTCGCTCCGGCAACGACATGTCTGCCAGAGCTGGGTCACCAGCTGGATCACCGGCAGGAACGGACATGCTTCACTCCCCGAAAATAGACGAACCCACGACACTCGAGCCGGTTCGAAAGGCACGGGGAAGTCTTGCCTTTCGAACAGACTTTCGAACTGCTATCCAGTAAAGCCGGTGCATCGCCACTCGTCAAGACGGCCCCGTATCCGCAGGTAGAGGCGTCGATACGACCCGCCGAGACACCTCGTCGGCACAGAGTGCAGCAGTCAACTAACCTATGGTCGTGACAGAGCAGAAGCGCGCCGCCCGGGTCGTGGGACCCGACTATCTCCTCGCCGGTCGATACCGTCTCGCCTACAAACTCGGCGGTGGTGGAATGGGTGCGGTGTGGCTCGCGCAGGACACACTCATGGGCCGCAAGGTCGCCGTCAAACAGGTCACGTCGACCGTCGGACTGAGCGACAAAGCCGCACGCGAGATCCGCAACCGCGCGATGCGTGAGGGCCGCATCGCCGCACGCCTGTCGAGTGCACATGCCATCGCGATGCACGACGTCGCGATCGAGGACGGCGAACCGTGGCTCGTCATGGAGTACATGCCGTCACGCAGCCTCGCGCAGGCGCTCAACACCGTCGATACGCTGCCGCCGTACGAGGTCGCGCAGATCGGCGCGCAGATCGCCGACGCCCTGACCGAGGCACACGAGGCAGGCATCGTGCACCGCGACATCAAGCCGGGCAACATTCTGATCGCCGATCGCGGGCGCGAACTCGGCGTCGTCAAGATCAGCGACTTCGGTATCTCCCGCGCGAAGGGCGACGTCGAGGAATCCGACTCCTCCGTCATCACCGGAACGCCCGCGTACTTCGCCCCCGAGGTCGCACGCGGACAGGATCCGACGGAGGCCAGCGACGTCTTCTCGCTCGGCGCGACGCTGTACACCGCCATCGAGGGCAAGCCTCCGTTCGACATCGATCAGGATTCCATCGCGTTGCTCCACCGCGTCGCGAAGGGGCAGATCATTCCGCCCACGAAGTCGGGCGATCTGACGAATGCGTTGCTGCACATGCTCGAACCGGATCCGGCTCGGCGCCCGACGATGGCGCAGGCGCGTGACGAGATCATCGTCGCGGCGATCAGCAGCCGGGGAAGTATCGCCCAGATGCGGGGCGTGCCACTGACTTCGGCCGACGGCACCGTGCCGCGGTGGGCACACCGGTCGACGCCTGTCGCCGACACGCGTCGTGCATCGCGCGAATTCGGAAGCACCATCGCAGGATTGCCCGCGGTGCGCTCGGACGGTCTCACCGACTCGCCCAAACCCTATGCGCCGCCGCCCTTCGACCCGCCCAAGAAGAAGAATCCTCTCGATCTCGTCCTCGACTGGATCGACGACGTCGTCGGTGACAAGACCGACATCGAACCGGGAATCATCCTCGCCGGCGCCGTCGCCCTGGTCGTCGTGATCCTCGTTCTGCTCGTCGTTCTGCTGTGATCACGCCCGTCGAGGGCACTCCGGTCAGTCGATGCGACGCTTGTGCGCCCACCGGGTGAGCGCATTTCGGTTGGACTGCTGAGTCTTTCGCAGCACGTTCGACGCGTGGGTCTCGACGGTCTTGACCGAGATGAAGAGATCCTCGGCGATTTCGCGATAGGTGTATCCGCGCGCGAGCAGCCGTAGGACCTCGAGTTCGCGAGGCGTCAGCGAATCGAGTTCGGGGTCGAGCGGAGGTTCGGGTGCAGCGGACTTGCCCGTGAACGAATCCAGCACGAACCCGGCGAGGCGAGGCGAGAACACCGCATCTCCCCCGGCGACGCGTCGGACACCGTCGGCGAGTTCGGAACCGGAGATCGTCTTGGTGACGTAGCCTCGCGCACCCGCTCGAATGACGGCGATGACGTCCTCCGCGGCGTCGGACACCGACAACGCCAGGCACACCGGGCCGTCCGAGATGCGACCCAACACCGCGACGCCCCCACCGTCGGGCATATGCACGTCGAGCAGCACGACATCCGGCTTGGTCGACTCGATCCCGGCTACCGCGTCGGCGACGCCACCTGCCTCACCGACGACCTCGATGTCGGTCTCCCGACCCAATTCCGCGCGTACACCCGAACGAAAAACTGCGTGGTCGTCGACGAGAAAGACACGAAAAGGGTCGGTCACCTGTGCTGCTCCTGCGGTCGAGGTTCTGTCGTCTCGGTTCGATTGTGCTTGGAAGTGTCCTTGCTCGCAGAATCCCGGCCACTACCGCCCCGTGGCATCATGATTCGAACTTCGGTGCCCTTGCCGACGCCGGAGCGCACCGACACCTCTCCTCCTCGCCGTTCGATCCTGCCGCGAATCGATTTGGCGAGGCCGCGGCGATCCTCGGGCACCTGGGACTCGTCGAACCCTGTACCGCGGTCGCGGACGAACACGGTGACCTTGTCGTCCTCGGTCTCGGCGAACAGGTCGACGTTGGTCTCACCCGAATGCTTGGCTGCATTGACGAGCGCCTCACGGGTGGCACCGAGTACCGCGGTGAAGGTCTCGCGCGTCAGACCCGCGCTCGAATCGTCCAGCGCCAACTGCACGTCACCGACGGTGATGGGGCGCACGGTGATGCCGTGCTGGTCCTCGACCTCACCCGAGATGGTCTTCAGTGCTTCGGCAAGCGACGAGTGATCGGGATCGCCGTCCTCGAACAGCCACTTGCGCAGTTCACGTTCCTGGCTGCGCGCCAACCGCATGACCTCACCGGGCTGATCCGACTGCTTCTGAATCAACGCCAGTGTCTGCAGAACCGAGTCGTGCAGATGCGATGCGATCTCCTCGCGCTCGTCGTTGCGGATACGCGCGGAACGTTCGGCGTTCAACGCGCGCCACATGCGCAACCACACGGGAACCGTTAACAATGCGGCGCCCACCAACGTGACGATGACCGCCAGCAGCGACGAGCGCAACGACGCAAGATCCACCCTGGCCAGCACGACGACGCCGAGCCCCAACACGATGAGCGTCGCCCCGCCGACGACGCGTGCCCACCCGAGCACCGTCGGCTTCTTCGCCAGGCCGAGAACAGAACGCGGTCCGTCCGAGTCGAACTCACGCCAGACCAGTGCCGCTCCGACGACCACGACGACGATCGGTACCAATGCCGACGCTGCCGTGCCGTCGAGCAACCAGGCCACCGCTGCCGCCAGTCCGAGACCGACGGCCGCGAGACCGAGTGCCCGTTGACGCTCGACGCTGGTCGGCCGATCGACGTCGTCTCCCGCGGGGCTGAAGATCCACAGCAGTCCGTACGCGAAGATTCCCGCGCCTGCCATGATGGCCAGCAGCACGAACGCGACACGCACCTTGAAGACGTCGACGCCCAGATGGTCGGACAGCCCACCCGCGACTCCACCCACGATGCGTCCACCACCACGCCGGTGGAACGTGGCGGGTTCGTAGCCTCCGGGGGCGGCCGGCTGGTCGACAGGGTGCACTGTTCGATCCTGGCACGAATCGGACACCGTTCGCATCAGGGTCTCCCCTGATCTTCGTTCAGGCGCGCCACTCCGCAGGGCGTTCCTCGGTCGCTTCCGTGAGTGCGGTCGTCACGCCGTCGGCGTCGTAATCCTTGCCGTAGACGGGAGTACCGGGCTGCTGACGCCACGACTCCTCGAGCGTGCCGCCGTCGACCGGGTCGAACCCCAGCTGATCGACGACGTCGAACACGAGCTTCTTGCCCGCGCCGTCCGCGCCTGCGATCGGAAGCGCGATGCGTCCTTCGGATCCTGCGGGAACGCCCTTCTCGAGCAGGTGCTTCCAGTAGATGCCGTTGAAGACCTTCACGACGTCACCACCGCGCGCACCGAGATGCCGTGCAACCCAGACACTTTCCGGTGTGCCGTTCTCGATCTCGGCAATCAGGCCGTCGCGCTGCTGCGGGTAGTAGTTGTTCGTTTCGATGATCGGTGCGCCCGGGTTCGCCGAATCCACGATGTCCGACGGCAGATTCGGGGTGTTCTTCTGCGGAATACTCACGATCACGAGATCGGCGTCCTGCGCCGCCTCGGTGCTCCAGACCGCCTGTGCGCCCGTTTCGGCGGCGAGTTCGGAAAGTGTTTCGGGTGCACGGGAATTCGAGACCCGAACCTCGTGACCCAACTCCGTCAACCTGCGGGTCAACGTCCCACCGATGAATCCAGCTCCGATGATGCCGATCTTCACGTCGATAGCTCCTCGAGAATCGCGATACAGTTCCTCTGCTTCCAAGCCGTTCGGGCGCCGGTTCATTCCGACCCCGACGACCGAAGATCAGGGCGATCCCTGATGCGACAGTCGGCGCCGCGGGCCACGATGGTTCCATGAGCAACGCAACCGTCTCCGATCAGCTACAGCAGATGTGGCGCACACGTCCGTATCGGTTGCCGCAGCGGGGCCACATTGCGGGTGTCGCGGCGGGCATCGGGTACCGCTACAACGTCGATCCGGTCCTGATCCGGGTCGCCTTCGTCGTCGGCACGATCTTCGGCGGCGCCGGGATCGTCCTCTACCTCGCGGCCTGGCTGCTCTTCAGCAAAGCAGGCGACACGGCCTCTCCCGCAGAATCTCTCGTCGGCAAGGGAAACAGCTCCGAGTCCAACACCAAGATCGTGGTGCTGATCGTTGCGCTGATCATCGCCGTCACGACGCTCGGGCCGGTAGGAGTCGGACTCGGCGGTTCCGGCGTCATCAGCGTGCTGGCACTGCTTGCCGGGTGGTGGCTGCTGCACCAGCGGCAACCGGAGCCACCTGCCTTCCTCCCCGGCGGAACCGTCACATACCGACAGCAGGGATTCCCGATCTCGTTCGACAACCCGTACAACCCGTGGGCAGGGGCGAACTACCGTCCGCCGCAGTTCGAGCAGCGCACGACGTCGTACCAGCAGTACACGCCGTACACGCGGCTCCCGAAGAGCTACGTTCCGACGCCCCCGCCCGCCAAGCCCGTCTCCACGCCTGCTGCGGATTCGACAGACCACGTCGACCTCACCAAGCACGACACCCCGGCCGAACCGGCGCTCCCCGAGTCGCCGACGCCACCGTCGTGGGACCCGCTCGGCGTGGCACCGTTCGCCTGGGATCTTCCGGAACCCACGTCGACGACGGTTCCCGCCGTCCCCGAGAAGAAGCGGCGGTCGAGATGGACGTCCAGCTTCATCGGCCTGGCACTCGTCGCGGCCGCGATCACCGGAGCCGTTGCCGCAGCGACCGATTCGGAATGGTTGACGCCGGCCCGTATCGCCGCCGTCGCACTCGTGGTCGTCGGTACCGGTCTCGTGCTCGGCGCGTTCCTTCGCAAGGGCTACGGGTTGCTGATCGTGACGGGTCCGCTCGCGGCATTCGTCGTCTTCGCCTCGATCGTCGGGCCGGTGCAGTTCGACGGCCGGTACTCGGGCCAGCAGAACTACGCGCCGACCACCGTCGCCGGACTGCAGCCGACGTACACCGTGCAGGGCGGGGACCTTCAGCTCGATCTTCGCGGGCTGACGTTGACCGAGGACAAGACGATCGAGGTCGACGTCACGGCAGGCAACGCCACCATCACGTTGCCCCCGAGCATGAACTACCGCACCGAGTGCGTCGCGATCGCAGCGAGCACCACTTGCGCGGAACCTGGTGTGCAGCAGGGAAATTCACCGGACAACAGCGCAGTTCTGACGATCGACGCCACCGCACGCGCAGGAAACCTGGAGGTCATCCGTGGCTGAGACATGGCAGTACGGCGACAGCGACACCGACACTCCCGAGGAGAACAAGGCGCGGACTCGCCCGTCCGCACTTCTGTTCCTCGTCGGACTCGCAGCGCTCGTCGTCGGCATCAGCGCTCTGATCGGACCGTCCGCGATCGAAGCCCTGGGGGACGTGCAGTTCCGCTGGGTGTTCGTCGTCGCGGCGATCGTCGTCGGCCTGGCGCTGCTCATCGCGCCAGGCCGCTCACGCGGCTAGCGCGTCACTCCCACTCGATGGTGCCCGGCGGCTTGCTCGTCACGTCGAGAACGACTCGGTTGACCTCCGACACCTCGTTGGTCACCCGAGTCGAGATCGTTTCCAGGACGTCGTAGGGCAGTCGCGTCCAGTCGGCCGTCATCGCGTCCTCGCTCGACACGGGACGCAGCACGATGGGGTGACCGTAGGTGCGGCCGTCGCCCTGCACGCCGACGCTGCGAACGTCGGCCAACAGCACCACCGGGCACTGCCAGATCTGCTGGTCGAGACCGGCGGCGGTCAGTTCTTCGCGCACGATCGAATCGGCTTGACGCAGCGTCGCGAGGCGATCCTGCGTGATCTCGCCGACGATGCGGATCGCCAGACCCGGGCCGGGGAACGGCTGACGGTTCACGATGTCCTCGGGCAAGCCGAGTTCGCGGCCCACCGCCCGCACCTCGTCCTTGAACAACGTGCGCAGCGGCTCGACGAGCGTGAACTGCAGATCCTCGGGCAGCCCGCCCACATTGTGGTGGCTCTTGATGTTGGCCGTCCCCGACCCTCCGCCGGATTCGACGACGTCGGGGTACAGCGTGCCCTGCACGAGGAACTCGACCTCGGCGCCGTGAGATGCGTTCTCCCCCAACACCTCCGACACAGCGCCTTCGAAGCTGCGAATGAACTCGCGGCCGATGATCTTGCGCTTCTCCTCCGGGTCGGAAACGCCTTCGACAGCCGACAGGAAGGTGTCGACGGCGTCGACGGTGACCAGCTTGGCCCCGGTCGCCGCGACGAAATCCTGCTGGACCTGCTCCCGCTCACCCTCGCGCAGAAGGCCGTGGTCGACGAACACACACGTCAGACGGTCGCCGATCGCGCGCTGCACCAACGCCGCTGCCACGGCGGAGTCGACGCCGCCGGACAGACCGCAGATGGCCTGACCCGTCGGGCCGACCTGCTGCTGCACCTGCTCGACGAGTGCGTCGGCGATGTTGGCCGCGGTCCACTCGCCCTTGATGCCCGCGGTCTCGTGCAGGAAGCGGCTGAGCACCTGCTGTCCGTGCGGCGAGTGCAGCACCTCGGGGTGGTACTGGACACCTGCGAATCGACGTTCCGTGTTCTCGAACGCCGCGACGGGCGCGCCCGCACTCGTCGCCGTGACGATGAATCCCTCGGGGGCGTCGGTGACCGCGTCGCCGTGACTCATCCATACGGGCTGCGTCGCAGGAAGACCGTCGTGCAGCACGCCGCCGTCGACGGACAGCTGCGTACGGCCGTACTCGCGAGTCCCGGTGTGCGCCACCGTTCCACCGAGCGCCTGCGCCATGGCCTGGAATCCGTAGCAGATACCGAAGACAGGCACTTCGAGATCGAACACGCGAGGATCGAGCGCAGGCGCACCCTCGGCGTACACGCTCGACGGACCACCGGACAGCACCAGAGCGGCCGGATTCTTCTCGGCGATCTCTTCGACCGTCGCGGTATGCGAGATGACCTCGGAGTACACGTTCGCCTCACGCACACGACGTGCGATCAGCTGGGCGTACTGGGCACCGAAGTCGACGACGAGTACTGGCCTGGGCAGCGCGGGATCGGGCTGTTGCGTAGCGGTCACCGGGTCAGTCTAGTTGCGTACGCGTCGTGCACTTACGCTGCACCCGTGGTGGCAGGCTTGTCGCGGCGAACCGGGGTGATCGTGAGCCGCAGTGCCGCCGGCGCGGACACCGGCACGACCGGATTGTTCGGTGCGATCGGTTCGATGCGCTCGTACGGCAGACCCTGCCGCGGACGTAGGTCCTGCTCGCCCTTGTTCGGCCACAACGCCGCCGAACGCTCTGCCTGGGCGCTGATCGTCAACGACGGGTTCACACCCAGATTGGCCGACACGGACGAGCCGTCGACGACGAACATCGTGGGGTAGCCGTACACACGGTGATACGGGTCGATGACACCGTGCTCCGCGTCCGACGCGATCGCACAACCACCGAGGAAGTGCGCGGTGAGCGGGATGTTGAACAACTCGCCCCACGTGCCACCTGCGATTCCGCCGATCTTCTTCGCGATGCGTCGGGTGGCGTCGTTGCCCTCGGGAATCCAGGTCGGGTTCGGTTCGCCGTGTCCCTGCTTGCTCGACACCGTGCGGCGGCCGAACAGTCCGCGCTTGGTGAACGTCGTGATCGAGTTGTCCAGGTTCTGCATGACCAGCGCGATGATGGTCCGCTCACTCCAGTTCTTCACGTTCAGCACTCGCACGAAGTCGAGCGGACGCGCGACGACCATGACGAGGAATTTCAGCCATCGCGGGATTCGACCGCCGCCGTCGGTCATCAAGGTCTGCAACATGCCCATGGCGTTCGACCCCTTGCCGTAGCGCACCGGCTCGATATGCGTGCTCGCCGACGGGTGGAACGACGACGTGATGGCCACTCCCCTGGTCAGATCCACGTTCGGATCGACCTTCATCTTCGCGGCGCCGACGATGGACTCGGAGTTGGTGCGGGTGAGTTCACCGAGCGTGTCCGACAGCCGGGGCAGGGCACCCTCGTCCTTCATCTTGTGCAGCAAGTTCTGTGTGCCCCACGTGCCCGCGGCGAGTACGAGATTGGCGGCCGTGTACGTCGTGGGGCGTTTGCGCATCCAGGCACCCGTCCGCTCGGTGGCGACGTCCCAGGTGCCGTCGGGCAAGGCTCGAACGCCCGTGACGGTGGTCATCGGGATGATCTCGGCGCCTGCGCGCTCGGCCAGGGCCAGGTAGTTCTTGAGCAGTGTGTTCTTGGCCCCGTGACGGCACCCCGTCATGCACTCGCCGCACTCGATGCACCCGGTGCGCTCGGGGCCGACGCCGCCGAAGTACGGATCCGCGACCTTCTTGCCCGGCTCGTCACCGAAGAACACACCGACGGGCGTCTGAATGAACGTGTCGCCGACACCCATGTCTTCGGCGACGGACTTCATGACCTCGTCCGCGGGCGTCATGTGCGGGTTGCGAACGACTCCCAGCATGCGGGTGGCCTGCTCGTAGAAGGGAGACAGCTCGCTGTTCCAGTCGGTGATGTGGGCCCACTGCTTGTCCTTGAAGAACGGCTCCGGCGGCTGGTAGAGCGTGTTGGCGTAGTTCAGCGAACCGCCGCCGACGCCTGCTCCCGCGAGTATGAGGCAGTCACGCAGCAGGTGAACGCGTTGGATGCCGTAGCAGCCGAGCTTGGGAGCCCACAGAAATCGCTTCAGGTCCCAACTCGTCTTGGCGAAGTCCTTGTCCTCGTACCGTCTTCCGGCCTCGAGGATGCCGACCTTGTAGCCCTTTTCGACGAGTCTCAGCGCAGTGACGCTGCCACCGAAGCCCGATCCGACGATCAACACGTCGTAGTCGGTCTTGCGAGCCTGTGAACCCATGTTCGCCCTCCGCCTCTACGCGCCCACCCCGACGTGTGACCGGAGCCACATTTCAGGCGACATTTCTTCCGAAGTGCCAACGGTCCTGTGACAGTCGGCACAAGCCACTGTAGCTGCAACCCGGAGTATCACCAAGTGCGGCTGCGCCACCCGTGCGGGGATAGTTGCAACCTGGGCCAACTATGCGCGCACGGGTGGCGTAGCCGCACGAAAAAAGCGCGCATCCCGAGGGGACACGCGCTTTTCGTGCAGCTGCGGCACACTACCTACGCCCGAACGTTCAGTCCGACCTTCTGGAACTCCTTGAGGTCCGAGTAGCCCGATTTAGCCATGGACCGACGGAGGCCGCCGACGAGGTTGATGGAACCGTACGGATCGTTCGACGGCCCGTGCAGCACCTGGTCGAGGCTCGGACGGTCACCTGCCGCGACCGGCAGGAGGGCGCCACGCGGCATCGACGGGTGCGCTGCCGCCGACGGCCAGTACCAGCCACCGCCGGGAGCTTCGGCGGCAACGGCGAGCGGCGCGCCGAGCACAGCGGCGTCGGCGCCGCAGGCGATCGCCTTCGCGAGGTCGCCCGAGGAAACGATGTCACCGTCGGCGATGACGTGGACGTAGCGTCCGCCGGTCTCGTCGAGGTAGTCGCGACGTGCAGCCGCGGCGTCGGCGATGGCCGTCGCCATCGGTACGCCGATTCCGAGCACCTCGCCGGTGGTGGTGCCGCCCTCTACGGATCCGTACCCGACGATGACGCCCGCCGCACCGGTACGCATGAGGTGCAGCGCGGTGCGGTGGTCGCTGACGCCGCCCGCGATGACCGGGACGTCGAGATCGGCGATGAACGTCTTCAGGTTCAGCGGCGTCTCGTCACCGTGCGCGACGTGCTCGGCGGAGATGATGGTGCCCTGGATGACCAGCAGGTCGATTCCGGCCGCCACCAGAGCGGGCGTCAGGCTCGCCGCGCTCTGCGGGCTCACTCGAACCGCAACCGTCACCCCGGCGTCGCGCACCTGTGCGACGGCGGTAGCCAGCAGATCCGGCTGCAGCGGTGCCGCGTGCAGCTTCTGCAGGAACTTCACCGGCGCGTCGGCGTCGAACTCGTTCTCCGCGATGGCCACCAGCTCGTCGAGCTTCGCCTGAACGTCGGCGTGCCGACCCCACAGCCCTTCGCCGTTGATGACACCGAGGCCACCGTGCTTACCCAGTTCGATGGCGAACTCGGGCGAGACCAGCGCGTCGGTCGGATGCGCCATCACCGGAATGTCGAACCGGTACGCGTCGAGCTGCCACGCCGTCGACACCTCCTTCGACGAACGAGTACGGCGCGAAGGCACGATGTCGATGTCGTCGAGCTGGTAGGTACGCCGGGCTGCTCTGCCCATGCCGATTTCAACGAGGTCGCGCACGCGCGCCCCTTTCTCGAGAGGTTCGGGAACTGTTTCTGGCCGGTCGGGTCAGCGCGTGGTGTAGTTCGGCGCTTCCGCGGTCATGGTGATGTCGTGCGGGTGGCTTTCCTTCAGACCGGCCGCCGTGATCTGCACGAACTGCGCCTCCTGCAGCTGCTCGATCGACGTCGATCCGGTGTACCCCATCGCAGCACGCAGACCACCGGTCAGCTGGTGAATGACCTGCGACAGCGGACCCCGGTAGGGAACCCGGCCTTCGATGCCCTCGGGCACCAGCTTGTCCTCGGCCAGCACGTCGTCCTGGAAGTAGCGGTCCTTCGAGTAGGACTTGGCGGCGCCACGTCCCTGCATCGCACCGAGCGAACCCATGCCGCGGTAGCTCTTGAACTGCTTGCCACCGACGAGGATCAATTCACCGGGCGATTCGGCGGTACCCGCGAGCAGCGAGCCGAGCATGGCCGTCGACGCGCCCGCTGCGAGTGCCTTCGCGATGTCGCCGGAGAACTGAAGGCCGCCGTCGGCGATGACGGGAACGCCGTGCGGCTTGCAGGCTGCGACGGCCTCGAGGATGGCCGTGATCTGCGGCGCGCCGACGCCTGCGACGACTCGGGTGGTGCAGATCGAGCCGGGTCCGACGCCGACCTTGACCGCGTCGGCCCCTGCCTCGACGAGCGCCAGTGCGCCCGCACGGGTCGCGACGTTGCCGCCGACGACCTGCACGCGCTCGCCCACCTCGGACTTGAGCTTGCTGACCATCTCGAGCACGCCCGAGTTATGCCCGTGTGCAGTGTCGACGATGAGGACGTCGACGCCCGCGTCGGCCAGCGCCATCGAACGCGCCCACGCGTCCTGTCCGACGCCCACCGCCGCACCGACGAGCAGTCGGCCGTCACGGTCCTTGGTGGCGTTCGGGTGCTGCTCGGTCTTGACGAAGTCCTTGACCGTGATGAGCCCGGTGAGAGCTCCCTGGCCGTCGACGATGGGAAGCTTCTCGATCTTGTGGCGACGCAGCAGACCGAGCGCCGCTTCGGCGGTGACGCCTTCCTGCGCCGTGATGAGCGGTGCCTTCGTCATCACATCGGCGACGCGACGGTTCTGATCGACCTCGAAGCGCATGTCGCGGTTGGTGATGATGCCGACGAGCGCACCGGTCTCGTCCGTGACGGGGAGGCCCGAGATGCGGAAGCGGGCGCACATGGCGTCGACCTCGGCAAGCGTGTCGGTCGGCTTGCAGGTGACCGGGTCGGTGACCATGCCGGCCTCGGAGCGCTTGACCGTCTCCACCTGGGACGCCTGGTCTTGCAGTGACAGGTTGCGGTGCAGGACCCCCATGCCGCCTGCGCGCGCCATCGCAATGGCCATTCGCGCCTCGGTGACGGTGTCCATCGCGGACGAGACCAACGGAACCCGCAGCCGGATCTCCTTGGTGAGCTGGCTGGACGTGTCGACCGCGCTGGGGATCAGATCCGACGCAGCAGGAAGCAGCAGAACGTCGTCGAACGTGAGACCGAGCATGGCGACCTTGTTGGGGTCGTCGCCACCGGTACGGACATGGGCTCCGGAACTACTCATCTAAATCTGGCCCTCCCTAGAGCCGGGTGCCTCTCGGGCGCACGGACGGCGGCACCAGAGATAGGCGTGTTCGAGAACGGATGGAGACAGTGCGGGATCGAAACATGGACGCGGGCGCGCGGCGCCTCGTTCCATGGTATCGGCTCCGCTGTGCCAGCGTGAACGCGCATCGGGCACTCCGCTGCATGCACCCGGAACCCTTGCCGACGTCCCGGATATTCCCGCGCGAGAGCCGAACAGCTGGCGCATACCCACCGATCCTGCGTACCGTGGAGGCGTGCGCGATCAATTGCCTCCAGGTCTACCGCCGGACCCCTTCGCCGGAGACCCAGCCGACCCCTCGGCCGCCCTCGATGCCATCGAGCCGGGCCAGCCGCTGGATCCTCAGGAGCGGCTCGCCGTCGAGGAGGATCTTGCCGACCTCGCCGTCTACGAAGCACTCCTGGGCCACCGAGGCATTCGCGGCCTCGTCGTGTGCTGCGAGGACTGCCAGCAGGACCACTATCACGACTGGGACATGCTGCGAGCCAACCTGCTGCAGCTACTCGTCGACGGCACCGTCCGTCCCCACGAGCCCGCTTACGACCCCGTCCCCGACGCGTACGTCACGTGGGACTACTGCCGCGGCTACGCCGACGCGTCGATGAACGACGCGCTGCAGGGCGACGGCTTCGAGAACTAGCACTTCGGACACGAAGAAGCCCGGCTCCGATGTTCGGAGCCGGGCTTCTTCGTGTGTCGAGCTCTGGGTGGCTGATCAGCCGCCGTTCTGAGAGGTGTCGATCCGCGGCGACGAGACATCGGCACCGGTGGATCCACTCGCCGACGCCGTGGTCGGGCTCGGCTCGTTCAGAATCGTCGGAGCAGGCGGCACAGTGGTTTGCGTGACCTGAGGCAGCGACGGCTCCTGGCTGATCGGACCGCTGGTATCCGTCGGCGGTATCTGACCGGTCGACGTCACCACGGGCGGAACATCCGGGACCGACGTCGTCGGAATCCCCGGCAGTATCGGAGACTGCAGAACATCGGGCGACGGCAGCTGCGGAATCACCGTCTGCACGGGCGGTACGGGCGGGAACGTCGGGATCAGCGCCTGCAACTGCTCGTTGAGTCGCTGCAACCAGATCTCAAGATCCGACTTCTGGCTCGGGTCGATGACACCGCCGCTGGTCTGCGATGCGCCGTCGAGCAGCGCGCGTGCACCGTCGACGTCACCGGCAGCGATCAGCTCCTCTGCCTGAGACAGCTTCGTCGTCGTATCGATCTGCGCGACAGTGGAATCCGCCTGCTGCGAGAAGACGACCGACTTGACGCTCCACAGTGGATCGCCCGGCGCAGAGTTGTACGAGAAGACCACGAGCCCACCGAGGACCACGGCGATCGCGGCGGCTGCTCCGGCGACCGGTCGCAGCAGTCCGGAACGGGTCCGCGATCGAGCCTTGCGGTTCATTCCAGCGGCACGGATCTCTTCGTCCACCGCGGCGGCGACGTCATCGAGCGAGGGGCCGGTAGGTAGAGCCGGTGTCGTGACCTCGGCTCGCCAGCCCGCGAGCAGCAGCGCGAGCTGGTACTCGTCGGCATTGTCGGTGGCGATGGGGCCGTCGCCGCGAATGGCTTCGATGAACTCGTCGTCCCGGCGTACCGACGCGATGTCCACGGGACCCGTCTCCGACGCCGAGTCCGCGTACGCGCTGTCGGCGGGAGTGGCAGCCGACCCGTCGGGTCGACCGATACGGGGAATGCCATCGCGGCCGTTGTTCCTAGCCATACATTTCACCCGCCTTCACGACTTCGTTCTTCAACTTCGCGATGGCTCGGTGTTGAGCCACGCGGATGGCACCTGCAGTACTGCCCACCGCGGCTGCTGTCTCCTCCGCCGACAGTCCGACGATCAGACGAAGCACGAGAATCTCTCGATGCTTCGCCGGGAGGGTGTCCAGCAATGCGGTCATCTGTCTACTCGACTCGGACTCCAGAGCGCGCTGCTCGGGACCGTGTTCCGTGGACACGACATCTGGTACTTCGGCGGCCGGGTCCGATTTGTTACGCGACGCGCTTCGATGCGCATCTGCGACCTTGTGAGCGGCAATTCCGTATACGAATGCCATGAACGGCCGACCTTGATCCTGGTACCGCGGCAGGGCGGTCATGACTGCCAAGCAGACCTCCTGCGCAACGTCGTCCGCCGAGAGCTGACCACGCTCGGCGGACCCGACTCGCGCGCGGCAATACCGCACGACGAGTGGACGGATTATTTCCAGTACCCGGGAGAGTGCGGCACGCTCGCCCTGCGCTGCGGCAGCGACGAAGGAGTCCAACTCCTCACCCGTGTTGTTCATCGCTCAAGGAATCCCCGCGTTACAGCGACGCCGTCGGCCTTCGACAGGCGTATCCACCCCAGGTGGAACCTTGTAAGGATAGCGACCTCGCCGCTCCCGGATCGAACCATGCGGTCCGCGATCTCACGAAGCAGCGACGAAGCCACCGCGGTGCGCGAGAAGCGCCCGGCACTCCGCCACGATCGACTGCGCAGGCGTTACCTCACCGAGACCGCACAGCAGCATCGCCGACGCCCACGCCAAGGGAACGAGCCCGTGCTCCGAGCAGGCCTCGAGCACCGCCCTCGCGCCGTCCACCGCCGTCCGAACCTCGCCCGCGGAACTCAGGGCCGCGGCCACTATCAGATCGGTCTTCACCCTGTGACGTAACGAATCGGTATCGGAGGCACGGTCGCGCGCGTCGTACGCGTGCCGGACGGCGGCGGGCCCGTCCCCCGACATCATCGCGAGTTCGGCGGACACCCAGAGCTCCCGCAATCGACACCGCCAAAGGCCGTCGGACTCGGCGTCGCCCAGGACTTGCCTGGACCTCGCCAGCAGCACGGCGGCACGGGCGAAGCCCCCTGACCCGAGTGCGTCGGCGGCGAGTCCGGTCAACGCGTCGCAGCGCGCTTCCAGAACGAGGAGCGACGACGGCTCCCGCGGCAGACCCACGCGAGCGAGAGCGGACCCGTCGTGGCGTGCGGCATCCGCGTGCCGGCCGACCTGGCGCAGCCACGACGCACGCGTCGACGATGCGAGTGAGGCAAGGGCGTCGTCGGTCCGCCCGACGCGTTCGAGCGCGTCGAGTTCCGCAGCTGCCTGGCTGTATCGCCCTTGGCCGCCGAGTGCCACGGCACGGTCCCATCGCTCGGACGGCGTACGGGCCGACGGCAACGGCCACGCACCTGGAACGTGCCCCCACGCAGCGTCTCGCAATGCCACTGCCGCACCTGTCACGTCGGCAACAGTACTGCGCCCTCCGCCCGATCCCGGCCGTCGCGGTCGATCGGTACCCGGTATTCGGTCGAATCAACTGCTTCGCCGAGATTGTCCGGCCGTTTCACGCTTTGTTTCATGGAATTAACAAAAAGGGCGAGTTACGCGCAGATGAGCATTTTCTGACATTCATGTGGCCGTCAGGTTAATCGCCGACGTCGCACTGCTCCGAAAAAGACCGGCTTCGATTCGAGTCTCGCGCGGACGCTCATCGACGACAGGACGGTTTCCACCGCGTCGTGTGGAGATCGCATGCGGAGAACGCGGCGTCGACCGACTGCGCCAGAACGGCGTCGAGCAGCGGAAACACAAACAGCGTCGATATCGTCAGCGCCGACGTGACAGGTGCCCGGTCCTATCGAGAACGCACCCATGGTCTCGCGACTCCACGACTTTTTCAACACGAAACGCACGCACGAAATCGTCGCGAAGTAAATGTCCGGCGCGTTAATTTATCGAGTTCGCCTATGGAAATGGCCACGTTCGCGCGGCATTGACGTCATTTCGCCGCCCAACATAACGTTGTTTCCGTTCGACAGAGATTCGAGAAGTCTCCCGCGAATCACGACAGCAGAAACGGCCCCTGCGGCTCATGAGGCGTCAGCGGCACCACACCGAGGTGCGGCTGCTCCACACGAGGCAAGCACAACACCCTAGGAGTTCCCATGCCACAGCCGAACCACCTCCCTGGGCCCAACGCCGACATCTGGGATTGGCAGATGCACGGCGTGTGCCGTGGAGTCGACTCGTCGATGTTCTTCCATCCCGACGGTGAACGCGGACGCGCCCGCGCACAGCGCGAGATGCGCGCCAAGGAGATGTGCCGCACCTGCCCCGTACTGGCTCAGTGCCGAACGCACGCACTGAGTGTCGCCGAGCCCTACGGCATCTGGGGCGGAATGTCGGAGACCGAGCGCGAGATGCACGCACGGCACGCGCGCCGCCGCATCGCGGTCTAGACGAGCCAGGCGCACAACCGATCGACCACCGAGAACGGCCCCCTTCGTCACGGAAGGGGGCCGTTTTCGTTCGGCCACTCGGTGGTCGACTATGGGTTCGCTCACATACCACCCTGATTTGAACGGTTCCAGAAACCGATTGCAGGGCTTATAGCCGGGCGCTATCGAAGATCGCGGGATCATCGATTGGTGCGATCAATCTTCGGTCGTTAGGGTCGAAAACCGACACACCAACAACCGAGAACGAATGAGGCTGTACATGTCGCTCATCAACAAGAAGATCAAGCCCTTCACCGCGGAGGCCTTCAAAGACGGTGCGTTCGTGACCGTTTCGAACGAGGACATCACGGGCAAGTGGGCCATCTTCTTCTTCTACCCGGCCGATTTCACGTTCGTGTGCCCCACCGAATTGGGCGATCTCGCCGATCACCACGAAGAACTGCAGCGCCTCGGCGTCGAGGTGTTCTCCGTCTCCACCGACACGCACTTCACGCACAAGGCGTGGCACGCGTCGTCCGACACCATCGGCAAGATCAAGTACACGATGATCGGTGACCCGACTCTGAAGATCAGCACCGACTTCGAGGTGCTCCGCGAAGAGCAGGGCCTCGCAGACCGCGGCACCTTCCTCGTCGACCCGGACGGCGTCGTCCAGTTCACCGAGGTCACCGCAGAAGGCATCGGCCGCAACGCTGCCGAGCTGCTCCGCAAGGTCAAGGCCGCGCAGTACGTTCGCTCGCACCCGGGCGAGGTCTGCCCCGCGAAGTGGGAAGAGGGCGAAGACACCCTGGCCCCGTCGCTGGAGCTCGTCGGCAAGATCTGATCCACGCGACAGCAAGCATGCGGCGGCACGGGGCGTTCGTCCCGTGCCGCCCGCATCTTCCCTGTTCGGATCGCTCGGCTCGAGCCGAGAAGTTCGCCGACCGAAGTGACCGCCCTTTCAATCACAGGAGTAACACTCGTGCTCGAAGCCGCCCTCGCCACTCAACTGAAGTCGTTGCTGGAGAAGGTCACTCAGCCCATCGAGCTGGTGTCCTCGCTCGACGACAAGCCCAAGTCCGTCGAACTCGGAGACCTGCTCGACCAGATCGCCGGCCTGTCCGAGTCGGTCACCCACTCGCGCACCGGCACCGATCCTCGACGTCCGTCGTTCGCTATCCGTCGCGTCGGCACCGACATCGAGGTGCAGTTCGCCGGCATCCCCCTCGGTCACGAATTCACATCCCTCGTGCTCGCGCTTCTGCAGGTCGGTGGACACCCCTCCAAGGAAGACGCCGCTCTGCTCGCTCAGGTGCGAGACCTCGAGGGCGACTTCTACTTCGAGACCTACTTCTCGCTGTCGTGCCAGAACTGCCCGGACGTCGTGCAGGCACTGAACGTGATGGCCGTCCTCAACGCGAACGTCAAGCACATCGCGATCGACGGCGCCCTGTTCCAGGACGAGGTCGACGATCGCGGCGTCATGGCCGTGCCGTCGGTGTTCCTCAACGGTGAGCCGTTCGGATCCGGACGCATGACTCTCGAACAGATCGTCGGCAAGCTCGACACCGGTTCCGCCGAGCGCACCGCGACCGCGATCTCGGAGAAGGACCCTTTCGACGTCCTCGTCGTCGGCGGAGGCCCTGCAGGAGCGACCGCGGCGATCTACGCCGCCCGCAAGGGAATTCGCACCGGTGTCGTCGCCGAACGCTTCGGCGGACAGGTGCTGGACACGATGGGCATCGAGAACTTCGCGTCCGTCGCCTACACCGAAGGCCCCAAGTTCGCAGCCGAGCTGGAGAACCACGTTCGTCAGTACGACGTCGACATCATGAACGTCCAGAACGCCACGAAGCTCACCCCCGCGGCCACCGAGCAGGGCCTCGTCGAGATCGAACTCGAAAGCGGTGCACGCCTGCTCTCGCGCAGCGTCATCCTGTCCACCGGTGCCCGCTGGCGTTCGATGAACGTCCCCGGCGAGACCGAGTACCGCAACAAGGGCGTCACGTACTGCCCGCACTGCGACGGCCCGCTGTTCAAGGGCAAGCGCGTCGCGGTCATCGGTGGCGGTAACTCCGGCGTCGAGGCCGCCATCGACCTCGCGGGCATCGTCGAACACGTGACCCTCGTCGAGTTCGACAGCCAGTTGCGCGCCGACGACGTGCTGCAGCGCAAGCTCCGCAGCCTGCCGAACGTCGACATTCTGCTCAGCACGCTGAGCACCGAGGTCATCGGCGACGGCGCCAAGGTCACCGGTCTGGCCTTCACCGATCGGACCACCGACACCTCTCACTCGGTCGCTCTCGACGGCGTGTTCGTCCAGATCGGTCTGCTCCCCAACACCGAATGGCTGTCCGGCAGCGTGGATCTCACTCCTCGCGGGGAGATCGTCGTCGACGATCACGCTCGCACGTCGGTGCCCGGTGTGTTCGCGGCCGGTGACTGCACCACGGCCCCGTACAAGCAGATCATCGTCGCCGCCGGATCGGGCGCGACCGCCGCTCTCGGCGCGTTCGACCACCTGATCCGCACCAGCACCCCGGCCGAGGAATCGGTCGCGGTCGGCTGACCCGTAACGATCCGACGACCCGGTCCGCATGTGCGGGCCGGGTCGTTATGCTTTCGGGCTTCCCACCCGTCGAAACCGGCAACTACCCTGGCGGCATGGACCCGCTGACGACGCGGTACGTCCAGCGCGACGGTCACGCACTCGCCTATCAAGCTGCGGGTGCAGGAAACAGTGCAGTCGTGTGGTACTTCGAGATCGGCCTGCACCCCGACCTGATGTGGACGGACCCACATCTCCACTACCTGCTCGACCGGATCGCTGCACAGAGCCGCACATTCGACCTGCAACGCCGGGGCCTCGGAATGTCCGACCCGGTCGACCGCATCCCCACGCTGGACGAGCAGGCAGAGGACCTGATTGCCGTCATGGACGCGGAAGAGCTCGACTCCGCTGTGGTCTGCGGGACCGGAAGTACGTGCGGTCCCTGTCTGCTCGCAGCCGCACTGCATCCCGACCGGATATCCGGACTGGTGTTGAACACGCCGTTGGTCGAAGGGCTCGTGCGCTCCGACGGCACCGTCCCTCCCGGATGGGAAGGACATGACCTCGCCGGCTATGTGTCGGGCTGGCAGGACGCGTACGACGCCTGGGGTTCGGGGAGCTCTCTGTCCATGTGGGACTCCACGACGAATTCGCCGTTGAACCGCCGCTTGATGGGCTTGCTGGAACGGTCCGCAGCGTCTCCCGCAGTCGCTCGCGTGCACCTCGAATGGACGCTGCGACAGAATCTATGGGACGTTCTCGGCTCGGTGCAGTGCACCACGCGAATTCTGCAACCGGGTGGATCGCCGCGTCCGCAGTCCGTCGCACAGCGGATAGCCGACGCAATCCCCGGCGCGACGCTGCATGTCCTCCCGACCGCCGAACCCGGCGCAGCGCTCGGCGAAGCATGGCTGCCGGTTCTCGAGAACGTCGAGGCGGTGCTCGCACGGGAGGACGCTCGGCCGGTCGACATCGATCGCTTTCTCGGCTGCGTCCTGTTCACCGACATCGTCGACTCGACCTCACTGCTCGCGACGCTCGGTGACCACGACTATCGAGACCTGCGCTCGGCACACGAGCGCGATGTCCGCTTGGCCGTGGACACTGCGGGCGGCCGGTTGGTCAACGTGACCGGTGACGGCACGTTCAGCGTCTTCGACGGGCCGACCGAGGCAGTGCGCTGCGCCGAGACCGTCTGCCGTGACGGCCGGAACCTCGGCGTGGAGGTCCGCGCGGGCGTGCATTCGGGCGCTCTCGAGCGCAGCGGATCCGACCTCACCGGAATGACCGTGCACACCGGCGCACGCATCGGCGCGCTGGCCGGGCCGGGTGAAGTCCTCGTCTCCGGTACCGTCCGCGACCTCACGGGTGGTTCCGGCCTCACCTACACCGAACGAGGTACGCACACCCTGAAAGGCGTTCCCGGCCGATGGCCTCTCCATGCGTTGACGGCCGACGTCGCCACCCCGGTCCCGCGCCGACGCCCGCGACTCACAGCCGTGGATCGTGCTGTTCTCGCCTCGGCCCGACGCATACCGTCGGCGCTTCGAGCAGCCGCACGCGTCGCGTACGTGTGGCAGCGACGACGCAGCCATCGACAGTGAACACGCAGAACGGCCCCCTTCCGGGTTCGGAAGGGGGCCGTTCTGCGTGTTACGAGTCGATCAGTGGCTGTGACCGTGGCCGGCAGCCGGCTCTTCCTCGTCGGCAGGCTTCTCGACGACGGCGCTCTCCGTCGTAAGGATCATGCGTGCGACTGAAGCAGCGTTGACGACGGCGGAACGCGTCACCT
The DNA here is from genome assembly GCF_011770055.1 of Rhodococcus sp. B10. NCBI lineage: Bacteria > Bacillati > Actinomycetota > Actinomycetes > Mycobacteriales > Nocardiaceae > Rhodococcus > Rhodococcus sp. B10. Next base: position 56,783 of record NZ_JAAFYV010000024.1, read on the forward strand.
TGACCGGGTCGACGACGCCGTCGGCGAGCAGGTCACCGTAGGTGAGTGTCGCTGCGTTGAAGCCGTGCCCTGCACCCAGCTCGGCAACCTTGGAGACGACGACGGACCCGTCGATGCCCGCGTTGGTCGCGATCCAGAACAGCGGCGCGTTGAGTGCGTCGCGAACCACGGCGACACCGGTGGCCTCGTCGCCCGACAGCCCGAGGTTGTCTGCGAGCGACAGAGCAGCCTGCGTCAGGGCGGTACCGCCACCGGGGACGATTCCTTCCTCGACAGCAGCCTTGGCTGCGCTGACCGCGTCCTCGACACGGAACTTGCGTTCCTTCAGCTCGGTCTCGGTGGCAGCGCCGACCTTGATGACGGCGACGCCGCCCGACAGCTTCGCAAGGCGCTCTTCGAGCTTCTCGCGATCCCACTCGGAGTCGGTGGCTTCGATCTCACGACGCAGCTGACCGACGCGAGCGTCGATGTCGTCCTGCGTGCCCGCGCCGTCGACGATGGTGGTCTCGTCCTTGGTGACGACGACGCGACGTGCCTTGCCGAGGAGCTCCAGACCGGCTTCCTTCAGGCTGAGGCCGACATCGGAGGTGATGACCGTACCGGCGGTGACGACGGCGAGGTCGTCGAGGAACGCCTTGCGACGGTCCCCGAAGAACGGCGCCTTCACGGCGACGGCCTTGATCGTCTTGCGGATCGAGTTGACGACGAGCGTCGACAGAACTTCGCCTTCGGTGTCCTCGGCGATGATCAGCAACGGCTTGCCGCTCTCGGCGACCTTCTCGAGCAGCGGAAGGAAGTCGGGAAGCGACGTGATCTTCTCGCGGTACAGCAGCACGAAGGCGTCTTCGAGGACTGCCTGCTGCGCGTCGACGTCGGTGACGAAGTACGGTGACAGGTAACCCTTGTCGAACTGCACGCCCTCGGTGACGGCCAGTTCGGTGTTCAGAGTCGACGACTCCTCGACCGTGACGACGCCGTCCGCGCCGACGCGGGTGAGCGCCTCGCCGACGAGCTCGCCGATCTCGGGATCGCGCGACGACACGGTGGCGACCTGCGCGATCGCTTCCTTGCCGTCGACGGGCGTCGACGCGGCGAGAAGCGCCTCGGCAACCTTGTCGGCCGCTTTCGCGATGCCGGAGCCGAGTGCGATCGGGTTCGCGCCCGCCGCGATGTTCTTCAGACCGCCGCGGACGAGAGCCTGCGCGAGCACGGTCGCGGTCGTCGTTCCGTCACCGGCGACGTCGTTGGTCTTCGTCGCGACGCTCTTGACCAGCTGCGCGCCGAGGTTCTCGAACGGGTCTTCCAGTTCGACCTCGCGAGCGATCGAGACGCCGTCGTTGGTCACCGTCGGGCCACCGAATGCCTTGGCCAGTACGACGTGCCGTCCACGCGGGCCGAGCGTCACCTTGACGGCGTCGGCGAGCTTGTCGACGCCACGCTCGAGAGCGCGGCGCGCGTTCTCGTTGAATTCGATTTGCTTGGACATCTCTTGGGGCAACTCCTTCGAGGAGGAAAGTACGTGAACGCAGTCCGCCCCGGGACCGAGTGAGTCGGGCTCCGGGGCGGAAGGCGTGAGGCTTACTTGGCGATGACAGCCAGCACGTCGCGTGCCGACAGGATCAGGTACTCCTCGCCGGCGTACTTGATCTCGGTGCCGCCGTACTTGCTGTAGATGACGGTGTCGCCTTCTTTGACGTCGACCGGGATGCGGTTGCCCTTCTCGGTGACACGGCCTTCGCCGACGGCGACGACGGTGCCTTCCTGAGGCTTTTCCTTGGCTGTGTCGGGGATGACCAGACCAGAGGCGGTCGTCGTCTCGGCCTCGTTGGCCTGGACGAGGATCTTGTCCTCGAGCGGCTTGATTTTCACGCTCGCCACGTTGAGCCCTCCATTGGGTACGGGGTACGCGTTCGGGGTCGGATCCCCGAACTGCTGTATCTGTCTTCTACTTCGACGGCTCTGTGCTCGTTCCCGTCGTCGCGGGTGCCGGGACTTCGCTCAGCGCTGACTAGCACTCTATACACGCGAGTGCCAGCACTCAAGGTTTAGGTTCGCCAGAATCGCCGACGGCGCTACGCCTCCAGCGAAAATCCCGCCATCGCGTCGCGCACACGCGGCGCAACTTCCTTACCGAGCAATTCGATCGCGCGCAGCACCTTCTCGTGCGGAAGTGTCCCGACGCTGATGTGCAGCATGAAGCGTTCCAGTCCGAGTTCCTGCGCCGTGCGCACGATCTTGTCGGCCACGACGTCGGGGTCGCCGATGAACAGCGATCCGTCAGGTGAGCGAGAGTCGTCGAACGACGCCCTCGAAATCGGCCCCCATCCGCGCTCGCGGCCGATGTGCGACATCGCGACTCGATAGGGAGGAAAGAACTCGTCGGCCGCGGATTCGGTGTCGTCGCCGACGTAACCGTGCGCGTGAACGGCGATCGGTGCCGGGCTCATGCCGTACTCGGTCAGCGCCTGACGATGCAGATCGGCGAAGGGAGCGAACCGTGCCGGCTCGCCACCGATGATCGCCAGTGCCATGGGCAGACCGTACGACGCCGCCCGAATCACGGATTCGGGATTGCCACCGACGCCGACCCACACCGGCAGCGGATTCTGGAACGGCCGCGGATAGACCGCATGATCGACCAGCGCACTCCGATGCGTACCGGACCACGTCACTCGCTCGGAGTCGCGGATGGCCACGAGCAGGTCGAGCTTCTCGGCGAACAGTTCGTCGTAGTCGGCGAGGTCGTATCCGAAGAGCGGGAACGATTCGACGAACGAACCGCGACCGGCGATGATCTCCGCACGTCCGGACGACATCTGGTCGAGCGTCGCGAAATCCTGGAACACACGGACGGGATCGTCGGAACTGAGAACGGTGACCGCGCTCGTGAGACGGATCTCGCGCGTCGACCCGGCGATGACTCCGAGTACGACAGCGGGCGACGACGCCGCGAAGTCCTCACGGTGATGTTCACCGACGCCGTAGATGTCGAGCCCGCCTGCTTCGGCCTGCTGCGCTTCCTCCACTACTTGACGCAGACGGTCTCCGTGGGAGGTGGTCAAGTTCGTCTGCGGGTCCGGATACGTCTCGACGAAAGTGGTGACACCCAGTTCGAAGGGCTGTGTACTCATGACACGAGGTTAGTGTTTGCGGCGCGCCTGTCCTCGTCGGATGGCTGCGACGAACAATCTGCCGCCGAGCGCGATGATCAACAGATTGCAGACCATCTGCACGGTGACGATGGCGCGCGTGAAATCGGTCGAGGCTGCGATATCGCCGAATCCGACGGTCGCGAACACCGACATCGTGAAATAGAGGCTTCCCATTCTGGAGACCGGTTCGGTGAAATTCTGAGAGGACGCTGCATAGGCCAGGTAATAAATGGTCGAAAAACCGATCAGATATGCCGGAATCACGGCCGCGAGGGCTTCGACGGCCTGAACCGCCGGATAGTCGGATCGAATCACCCTGACCACCTGCCACGCGCAGACGACACCCACGACGACGAGTACCAGCGCGAGCAGAGCCACCGTCGTGATGTCCCTGATGTCCTTCATCGGAACGACGAAGTAGACCGTGGTCAGGACGAGGGCGGTGACGAGCGGCCGTGCGATCGCGCGTCGCAACAATGCTCGACGCTGCTGGTCGGTCAACGCCGAATAGGGGTTGCGTTCGTCCATGATCACCTCGATGGCTCCGACGAAAACAGCGAACTTCCTTGTCATAGCGTTTTTCGAGTGCCGAGTTTCACATACGCGGGAATTGTTCTGTAACGTTAAGATAACGGGGCGTGATAGTCGGCGCAGAGCTGTGCGCGCGAAAAGCAGAAATTCTCGGGGCGCGATGACCGACGAACAGGGCAGGAGGTGCACGATGCGAGTCGGACTCGGAGTCTCGACGGGAACCGAAGTCGTGTGCGCCGCCCTCGTCGTCGCCGAGGACGACGGCTCGACCACCGTCGAGTACCGCACGGTGTCGGCCGATTCTCAAGCGAACACCGACATCGGGGAGCTCGTGGCCTCCGCCGTCGAGCTGATGACGTCGTTGGCGCCCGTCTCTGCCGGTCACGGCACACATTCGACCGAACGGCACCAGCCGGACGCGATCTCCGTGTCGTACCGCACTCCCGAACAGGCAGCGTCGATACGGTCGGCACTTGCGCAGTCCCGCCGTACCGTCGCCTTGATTCCGGAGACCACCGCCGCCCATGCGTTCCTGGCCGAATCCGGTCTCATCGCCCGCTACGGCAACGTCGCGATCGTCGACGTCGGCGCGTCCGGCACCACCGTGTCGATCGTGGAGTCGTCGTCGGGCGTCGTACATGCAAGCGAGCGCACCGACACCTTCGGTGGTGACGTCGTCGACGCCCTGGTCAAGGACCTCGTTCACGGCGATCCCACCCGCCGCCGCGACGTGCGTGACGACCTTCGCGACGAACGCGGCGTCGGTTCGGCCCGCTACCGCTCGACGAAGGAACACCTGTCCACCCACGATTCGGTCGACCTCGGCACGTCCACCGTGAGCCGGGCAGATCTCGATGCCGCGATGCGCCCGCTGGTGACGACCGTGGCGCAGACTGCGGCGCGTCTCGCCACCGATCACGACGTCGATGCAGAGGCCGTCGTGCTGGTCGGCGGCGGCGCGAACACGCCGTCGATCCGCACCGTGTTCGAGGCAGTGCTCGGCGTGCCGGTTCTCGTGGTGTCCGAACCCGACACGGTTCTCGCACAGGGAGCCGCGCAGGTGTCCCTCACCGGAACCGGGCATCTGTACCCCACCATCGGTGCGCGCGGCGACGGCCAGACGAAGTCCGTCGGTCGCTTCTCGGGCGCACTGGTCGGCGCGCTCGTCGTCGGCGGAATCGTCCTGGCATACGGCGTGCAGATGTTGGTGCCGTCCGACGACGCGGGCTACTCCCCCGCAGGCTCCGCTTCCCCGTCGCAGCCGCAGACGTCTCAGGTCGGCGAGGAGGTGCCGAACGCGACGACCGGCACTTCGTCGGCAGCCACGTCGCGTGAGCCCGCCCCCGCCCTGTCGACCGACAGCGATGCGTCGTACTCGCCGCGGCCGACGTCGCCAGATGCCGTCCCGGCCACGCCTGCTCCGTCGTCGACCCGCACGCCGACACTGCATCCGGCGCCGGACCTGCCGCTCATCCCGTACCCGGCACAGCCGACCGAGCCGTCGCCGCCGCCGGTGACCCGGACGCCGGAATCGTCGACGCCTCCTCCGCCCGAGAGCACGACCGAACCCGTGAGCCCCACGCCGTCGCCGGGAGGACCGACAGAAAGCCCGTCCGACACACCGCCGAACTCGTCGACGGAGCCGACGGAGCCGACGGCCATCGTGACCGTGCCGTCCATACCGACCACGGTCGTCGACAGCTCACCCACGTCACCGGAATTGGCTCCGCCGCCCACCGTGTGGTCCCCGCCTGCACCCACGCCCAGCGCGTCCGCGCAGCCTGCGCCCACGACGGCGTCGCAACCGAACCCGACCACCACGTCGAGCGAGTAGGTACTAGTCGCGCCCCGACACGATCGAGGTGGACACTTCGAGTCCCGGATCGGTCGCGGCACGCAGGTCCGACGGCGCGGCTCCCCCGGCGACGAGGTGCGCACCCAACGACGCGATCATGACCCCGTTGTCGGTGCACAGACGCGGCTTGGGGATGCGAAGCGTCAAACCTGCTGCTGCACAGCGTGACTCGACCAACGAGCGAATACGCGAGTTGGCGGTTGCGCCGCCACCCAGAACCAGGGTGTCGACCCCGACGTCCTCGGCCGCGCGCACGGCCTTCATCGTCAGGACGTCCGCGACGGACTCCTGGAACGACGCGGCGATGTCCGCCACGGGGATTGTGTCACCGGCACGCTTGCGCGCTTCGACGAATCGGGCCACCGCCGTCTTCACACCGGAGAACGAGAAGTCGTAGCGGGCGTCCCTCGGACCGGTCATGCCACGCGGGAATGCGATGGCGTGCGGATCGCCCTCGCGCGCAGCGGCATCGAGCGCGGGCCCACCAGGGAAACCGAGGCCCAGCAACCGCGCCACCTTGTCGAACGCTTCACCCGCTGCGTCGTCGACGGTGGTGCCGAGCTCGGTGATCGGCGAGCCGAGATCCTTCACGTGCAATAGATGGGTGTGGCCGCCCGACACCAGCAGCGCGACGCACGACGGCATCGGACCGTGCTCGATCGTGTCGACGGCGACGTGTCCGCCGAGATGGTTGACGGCGTAGAAAGGCACTCCCCATGCTGCCGAATATGCTTTGGCTGCAGCAACTCCCACCAGGAGGGCACCGGCAAGACCAGGACCGATCGTGACTGCGACGGCGTCGGGACGGTCGATGTCCGCGGCCGCGAGTGCACGACGCATCGTCGGGACGATCGCCTCGAGATGCGCGCGCGACGCGACTTCGGGCACGACGCCGCCGTAGCGCGCGTGTTCGTCGACGCTCGATGCGACCTCGTCGGCGAGCATCTCGCACACACCGGGCTCGCGCCACCGAACGACTCCGACACCCGTTTCGTCACACGAGCTTTCGATCCCCATGACGATCACGACAGTTCACCTTCACTTCCAGCTGCCGGACGCCGCATCGTGTACGCGTCCGCGCCGCTCGGCTGATAATAGTTGCGCCGGGTGCCGACGACGACGAAGCCTTCGCGCACATAGAGTTCGATGGCGGCGGTGTTGTCGGTGCGCACTTCGAGGAACACCGGGCCGCCGTGCCGATCTGCCGCAGCGAGAAGGTCGTTCATCAACGCGCCGCCGACTCCGCGGCGGTGCATCGACGGGTCGACGCCGATGGTGTGCACTTCGGACTCCGCAGATTCACCCCGCCCGAGCAGGGCGATACCCGCATACCCCACCAACAGGCCGTTCTCGCGCGCCGCAACGTAATGATTGTGCGGCGCAGCGAGTTCCGACAGAAACGCCTGTGCCGTCCACGGGTCGTCGCCGGGAAACAACACCGTCTCGAGCTCGGCGCACGCCTCGGCGTCGGCTGGTGTCAACGGCGACAGCGTCACGGTCACGACGACGCCTTCTTCTCGGCCGCGCGCTCGTCGAGAGTCTTGGCGTCGGGCCTGCGCAGATACAGCGGAACGAGCGGAGCCGGCTCGATTCCGTCCGTCAGCAGATTCTGTGCTGCCAGAACGAGTCCCGTCGGGCTCGGCGACGTGACGTCGCGCGCGGGCAGATCGAACAGCGCGGTGTGCGGCGGCGAGCCTGCGGTCGCTGTGGCACCCGCGACATCGAGCGCACCGGGGGCGCAGACGTCCGGCCCTGACACGCGGACACCGTCTCGATAACGCGCCCAATAGATTTCGCGTCGGCGAGCGTCGGTGATCACGAGCAGCTCCGACTCGTCGGCGAGTTCGGACGCGATGCCGTCGAGACTGCAGACGCCGTGGACGGGGATCGACAAGGCGTCACCGAATGCGGCCGCGGTGGCCATACCGACACGAAGACCGGTGAACGGTCCCGGTCCGACGCCCACGACGACGGCACCCAAGTCACCGGGCGCCAGGCCGGCGTCGGACAGACATTCGAGAATGTTCGGGGTCAGGATCTCGGCGTGCAGGCGAGCGTCGACCACCACGCGCTGCGAGACAGGAACGACGGTTCCGTCGGTGAGCCGCACCACACCGGCGGTGACGGCGGGCGTGGAGGTGTCGACGGCGAGAACAAGCACGGTTGTTCAGGGTACCCGCACGTCAGTGCGCCTACGACGCCGCATCGGACGATTCGACACGGCGCAGCTGCACGGTTCGAACGTCGGATTCGGGGTCACGCCGGATTCGCACCGACACGTGCCCGTCGCTCAGCTTCTCGACCAGCCCCTCGCCCCACTCGACCACGACCACCGCACCATCGAGGTCGGTGTCGAGATCCAGGGCGTCGAGTTCGTCGAGAGCCGACTGACCCGTCATGCCCAGTCGGTACGCGTCGACATGCACGAGAGCCACCGGGGCATCCCCGTTCGGACGCACTCCCGGTCGATGCTCGCGCGCGATGACGAACGTCGGCGAGCTGACACGGCCCCGCACGCCGAGGCCGGCCGCGATACCCCTTGTCATCGCGGTCTTGCCTGCGCCGAGCGGACCGTCGAGCACCACGAGGTCACCCGCAACGAGTTCCTGCGCGAGCCGGTACCCGAACGCTTCGGTGTCCGCTGCCTCGGGCAGGAAGATCTCCCGACCGTCGAAGAACAGCTCGTCGTGCTCAGCCAATGCCCCGCCGCCCCGCACGTCGTCGACTACGCAATTCGGTTGCGCGCGAACCCAATCGGATCAGAGCAGCATTGACCTTGTCGGGGAACTCCAGCTGAACCAAGTGCCCGGCCTGACGGATGCGCACCATCTCCGATTCCGGCAACGCGTCGGCGAGCGCCTGCGAGCTCGCGAACGGAATGATCCAATCGTCGTCACCGCAGATGACCGACACGGGAATACGCTCGAGTTCGGTCAGAGCATCCTTCTCGTCGTGGAGTTCGAGCGTCTTCAGGAAATTGACGATGGTCACGACGGACGTGTCGTCGATCATCGACTGCGAGAACTCGACGAGGCGTGGACTGACCCGCGTGCCGTACGACGCGGCCCGCAGCACCGGAGCGATCAAGGCGCGCACCGCGCCCCGCCCGAACTGGACCACGCCAGGCGACGTCCGCACCGCGAGCCGGAACGCGTCGACGACGGGGTTGTCGAGACTGCGACCGAGGCCCGTCTCGGCGAGACCTGCTGCCGTCGTCGAGATGAGTCCGACGCCGACGACCCTGTCTCGCACCGATTCCGGGCGTTGACGGACCATCGACAGAATGGACATGCCGCCCATCGAGTGGCCGATCAGCATCAGGTGCCCGCGCGGGGCCACGGCACGGATGACGGCGTCGAGATCGAGGCCGAGTTGCTTGATGGTGCAGCTCTCCGGCGTCGGGACACCGGAGCGTCCGTGCCCGCGCTGATCGTAGAAGACCATGCGAATCGACGAGCCCCACTCCTGTTCGAGGGCTTGCCGCTGAAAGTGCCACGACGCCATGCGGAGGCAGTATCCGTGCACGAACACCACGGTGATCGGCGCGTCGGAGGGACCCACTTCTCGCACGGCGAGAGAAACCCCGTCGTCGGCCGTCACGATCGACCCGCGATCGGCGTCCATCAGGTCCAGGTTCTCACCTGCCAGCGGATCCTTGTTCGACCTCAGAACCGTCTCGCGCAAGGCGATGCCGACGCTGCTGACGATGCCGAAATTGGACGACCACTTCACGCCTGCACCTCCCCCGCTGCAGTGTTGCCCGCTCCGACTCCCCCGAATTCGCGCTTGATTCGCCCGCCGATGCCGGTGACCACCTCGTAGTGGATGGTGTCCAACGTGTCGGCCCAGTCCTGCGCGACCGGCTCGCCGTTCTCCCCGGAGCCGAACAGTACTGCAGTATCGCCGACCGCGACGCCTGCGCCGTCGGGCCCGAGGTCGACGACGAACTGATCCATGCAGACGCGTCCGACGGCGGGGAACCGACGGCCACCGATGCCGACGTCGAAGCGGCCGCTGAGGTTGCGTCGGACGCCGTCCGCGTAACCCATCGGAATCAGGGCGACGACGGTGTCCTCCGGCGCGCTCCAGGTGTGCCCGTAGGACACTCCCTGCCCGGCACGGACCTTCTTCACGAGCGCGACCTTCGTCGACACGGTCATGGCCGGCCGCAGACCGAAGTTTCCGAGTTCGGGTATCGGCGACAGACCGTAGGCAGCGATTCCGGGGCGCACGAGGTCGAAGTGCAGATCCGGCCGTGTCAGAGTGGCCGCGGAATTCGCGAGGTGAGTGACCTCGGGGTGCAGGCCCGCCGCGCGAAGCCTCGCCACCGCGGCGCGTAACGACTCGGCTTGCTGGTCGTTGGCCGGATGATCGGGCACATCGGCGCACGCGAGGTGGGAGAACACACCGCGCAGCCGGGCCGTACCGTCGGCCACTGCGCCGCGGAGCACGTCGATCACGTCGTCCAGGTCCGCGGGGTCGATTCCGTTCCGGTTCAGTCCGGTGTCGATCTTCAGCGTGACCGTGGCTGTCCTGCCTACCGATCGCGCGGCGGTGAGGACCGCCTCGAGCTGCATCGTCGACGACAGCCCCAGTTCGACGTCCGCGACGATCGCAGGCGAAAAATCGGTGTCCACGTGGTGCAGCCACGCCAGGATCGGCGCGGTGATGCCTGCGTTGCGCAGAACGAGAGCCTCGTGGACCGTTGTGACGCCGAGTTCCCGCGCCCCAGCTCCGAGAGCCGTGCGAGCCACCTCGACAGCGCCGTGGTTGTAGGCGTCTGCCTTGACGACGACCATGACCCCGGCGCCACCCGCGTGGCCGCGCAGAATTCGTACGTTGTGCGCTATGGCGTCGAGATCGACGAACACCGTGGACACGGCATCCGAATCACCGCGATCCCGGTCGATAGGTTCCGTCGTTCCACTCTGCACAGCATTCGATAGTGCCATTCGACCCCGCCGAAGCCCCATTCGACCCGACGAGCTGCTTCTCTCGTTACTCGCCGGTGGTGACGGACCGCACAATCCTGATCGCATCCGGTAGTGCCGACAGCAGCGGACTCGCCGAGATGGGGGCGGCGAACTCGCCGTCGACCCCATGGGCGGCCGTCGCCGCGGCGAGAGCGTGCACCCGCGCGCCGCATGCCGCGGCCGTCGACGGGGTCATGCCCGACGCCAGCAGCGCGCCCAGAATGCCGGACAGCACATCTCCCGAGCCGGCCGTCGACGCAGCCGACCCACCCGCGTCGTTGACGTAGGTGTTGCCGTCGGGATCCGCGATGACGGTCGCCCTGCCCTTGAGCAGCACGGTCACACCCCATTCGGCAGCCAACGCGCGAACCGGGGCGACGCGGTCGGGGCCGGGCGCCTGTCCCGTGAGCCGCTCGAACTCACCTGCATGCGGGGTCAGCAGCGTCGGCGCCGTCCGGGCCCTCACGAGCTCGGGGTTCGACGCCAGGACGGTCAGCCCGTCGGCATCGACGACGACGGGGAGATCGGTGGCCAGGATGGTCGTGAGCCACTGCGTGGAGACGTCGTCGGTGCCGAAGCCAGGCCCGACCGCCCAGGCCTGCACGCGGCCACTGCTCTGTGGGTCGGACGCGGCGATGACTTCCGGGTAGTGCGACACGACCTCTGCCGCAGCACTTCCCACGTATCGGACCATGCCCGACGTCGCCGCGACGGCCGCGCCCGTGCACAGCAATGCCGCGCCCGGATAGCGATCGCTACCCGCCGACACTCCGACGACGCCCTGGGTGTACTTGTCGTCCGTCGCTCTCGGAATGGGCCACAGGGCACCGACGTCCGCGGGCTCGAACGCGGACAGATACGGATCCGGCAAATCCAGGCCGATGTCGACGAGTTCGACTCTGCCGCAATACGGTACGGCCAGCACGTGCGCGGGCTTGCGCGCGCCGAACGCCACCGTGACCGCAGCGCGCACGGCCGGGCCGTCGACACTGCCGGTCTCCGGGTCGACGCCGCTCGGGATGTCGGCGGCGACGATCGGTGCGTCGAGGGCGGATACGAGTGCGTCGGCGTCGGGACGCAGCGGACCCTTGCCGGAGATTCCGACGATGGCGTCGACCACGAGGTCCGGCTGACCGGGAGACTCGACGACCTTGCCGCCCGCTCTCCGGAATGCGGCGAGGCCCTCGGCATGCGCGCGATCCGGCTTCAGCAGAACGGCTTTCACCGCGACGCCGCGTTGTCGCAGCATCGCACCGGCCCACAAACCGTCGCCGCCGTTGTCTCCCGATCCGACGAGCACGCAGACCTCACGGCCGACGACGCCGCCCGTCCGGGCGAGCAGTTCGCCGACCACGACGTTCGTCAGGCCGTATGCGGCGCGGCGCATCAACGCCCCGGGCGGGCCCGCCTCGAGCAGCGGTCGTTCGGCGTCGCGGACCTGGTCCGGTGTGTAGTAGCCCCGCATGGTCGTCCTTTCGGGCGGCTGCGCCACCCGTGCGCGGATAGTCGGCCCAGAGTCCGACCATCCGCGCACCGGCGCCGCAGGCGCATCACTCGACGGTGACGGATTTCGCCAGGTTGCGCGGCTTGTCGACGTCGTACCCGCGTGCCTGCGCCACCTCGGCGGCGAACGCCTGCAACGGAACGGTCGACAGCAACGGCTGCAGCAGCGTGGGTGCCGCCGGGATCTCGATGAGGTGGTCGGCGAACGGACGCACGGCCTCGTCGCCTTCCTCCGCGATGACGATGGTCAGAGCGCCACGTGCCTGGACCTCGCGGATGTTCGACAGCAGCTTCGAATGCAACACCGCGCGGCCCTTGGGCGACGGCATCACGACGATGACCGGGACGCCGTCCTCGATCAGCGCGATCGGACCGTGCTTGAGCTCGCCTGCGGCGAATCCCTCCGCGTGCATGTACGCGAGTTCCTTGAGCTTCAAGGCGCCCTCCAACGCGACCGGGTACCCGACGTGCCGTCCCAGGAACAGGATGGTCGACGTGTGTGCCAGCTCGCGGGCCAGAGCGCGGATCGGCTCGACGGTGTCGAGCACCCGTTGCACCAGCTTCGGCATCGCCTCGAGGTCGGCGTACTCGCGAGCCACCTCGTCGGGGTACTTCGTGCCGCGGGCCTGCGCCAACGCGAGTCCGACGACGTAGTTCGCGGTCACCTGGGCGAGGAACGCCTTGGTCGACGCGACGCCGATCTCCGGACCGGTCCGCGTGTAGACGACGGCGTCGGCCTCACGCGGAATCTGCGAGCCGTTGGTGTTGCAGACCGCGAGGACGCGCGCGTTCTGTTCCTTCGCGTGCCGGACGGCTTCGAGAGTGTCCGCGGTCTCACCCGACTGCGAGATCGCGACGACCAGAGTCGACCGGTCCAGAACCGGGTCGCGGTAGCGGAACTCGCTGGCCAGTTCGACCTCGACGGGAAGACGCGTCCAGTGTTCGATCGCGTACTTGGCGAGCAGGCCCGAGTGGTACGAGCTGCCGCACGCGACGACGAAGACCTTGTCCACGTCGCGGAGCTCCTGTTCCGACAACCGCTGCTCGTCGAGCACGATGCGCCGGTCCTCGAAGTGGCCGAGCAGTGTGTCGCCGACCGCAGCGGGCTGCTCCTGGATCTCCTTCAGCATGAAGTAGTCGTAGCCGCCCTTCTCCGCGGCCGCGAGGTCCCAATCGATGTGGAACGGGCGTCCCGACGCCTCGTTGCCGTCGAAATCGGAGATCTCGTAGCCGTCCGAAGTGATGACGACGACCTGGTCCTGCCCGAGCTCGACCGCGTCGCGCGTGTGCTCGATGAACGCCGCGACATCCGATCCGATGAACGTCTCGCCGTCACCGACGCCGACGACCAGCGGCGTCGAACGACGTGCCGCGACGATCGTGTCCGCGTGATCGGAATGCGTGAACACCAGCGTGAACGCGCCTTCGAGTCGGCGCAGCACCGCCTTGGCGCTCGCGACGAAGTCACCGGCCGTCGGACCGCTCGCGTACGCCAGCGACACGAGGTGAACGGCCACCTCGGTGTCGGTGTCGCTCTTGAACTCGACGCCCTCGGCTTCGAGTTCGGCCCGCAGCGGACCGAAGTTCTCGATGATGCCGTTGTGGACGACCGCCACCGAGCCGGAGACGTCCCGGTGCGGGTGGGCGTTGCGATCGGTAGGACGACCGTGCGTCGCCCACCGAGTGTGGCCCATACCCGTCGTCCCGACGAACTTCTCGGTTCCGACCTCGTCGAGCTCGGCCTCCAGATTGGCGAGTCGGCCCGCCTTGCGCTCGATGGCGGTGTTGCCCTGACCGTCGAGGATCGCAATGCCTGCGGAGTCGTACCCCCGGTATTCCATACGCCGAAGCGCCTCGACAACGACCCCGAGAGCGGGGCGATGGCCGACGTATCCCACGATTCCGCACATGGTGGTTCAGGCTACCCGCGCCGGAACCGTCAACCCGAATCCGTTCGTCGTGGGTCACTTTCTCGCCACTCGTCGGCGGCGCTCACCCCCACACTTCCGGCTATCCGATAGCGTCTACTTCCGTGGCGACATCCAGCAAGCTCGCAGCACAGTTGACCAAGCGCGGCCCGCACAAGGTGCTCCGCGGTGATCTCGCGCTCGCCGGACAACCCGGTGTCGTCTACACCCCCGCCGAGGGCTACAACCTCCCTGCCGTCGCGTTCGGCCACGGCTGGATGCTCGGTGCAGCTCGCTACTCGGACACGTTGAAACACCTCGCGTCCTGGGGCATCGTCGCCGCGGCACCGGACACCGAGCGCGGCCCGATGCCGTCGCACCGCGGGCTGGCAGCCGACCTCGGCACCGTCCTCGACATCATGACCGGGGTGCGCTTGGGCACCGGAGACATCAGCGTGCACCCGGAGAAGTTGGCCGTCGCCGGACACGGCATGGGTGCCAGCGTCGCCGTCCTCGCGGCTGCAGCACGATCGGACGTCAAGGCCGTCGCCTCGCTCTTCCCGGCACCGAGCACCCCCAGTGCGGAAGAAGCCGCTGCCGGACTGACCGTTCCCGGTCTCGTGCTGGGCGACGCCGCCTTCACCGACTCGCTCGACGACAACACTCTCGCGCTCGCGGGCGCCTGGGGCGGACCGTCCGTGCTGCGCCGGATCGACAAGGCGTCGTCCGACGGCATCGTCGAAGGCAGGCGACTTCTCGCGCCCATCGGCGTCGGCGGCACCGAGAAGTCGACGGTCAAGAGCGTGCGTTCGCTCCTGACCGCGTTCCTCCTCTTCCACATCGCAGGCGAGAAGAAGTACGAGGAGTTGGCGGGAAGCGTGGAACTGAAGGGCAGCCGCGTCATCGACCCGCACGCGCCCATCGAAGAGCAGCCCAAGCCCAGTCCCCTGTCGGCTGCACGCGCCCTCATCGGTCGCTGATCAGACCAACCAGCCTGTCGACGGTTCGTCGGCCGCGGGCCGGGGAGCGACCCGGCGGGTATCCAGGTTCGCCGGGAGCAGGAACGATGGCTCCGATTCGTAGGCCGGTTCGATAGACGGCGGCTTGTCCGGCGGCGATCGTCTCGACGCGTTCTCCAGCCGTGTCGACGCTCTGCCCACCGCGTGTCGATGGGCTTCGCGAACGACGTCGAGTTTCGCCTGCCATTCGTTCACAGCGGACCTGCCTCGACGAGTCGTGCGCCCGATGAGCTGTCGGGTGGTGGTGATCCTGTGATCGATTCAGCCGGAACCGGCTCCGGCTCGGCAGGCTCCGGAGGGCAGTGCGCGACCGCTGGCGCGGGCTCGGAGTCCGGCTCGAGATACGGCGCCGGCGCCGCATCCGGCAGCGGGCTCGGCTGGGGTGCGACGGGTGTCCGGTCGACGACCGGCGCGGGCGGCTGCTGACCAGGTGCCGTTTCCGGTACGGGTGGAGTCACCTCCGGCGCGACGTCCTCGTCGAACATTTCGACGACGACGGGCAGACCCATCGGACCGATCCGCAACTCGAACCGCCTGCTCCCACCGTCGGGTGTGCCGAGATTCAAGGACAACGTA
The DNA here is from genome assembly GCF_011770055.1 of Rhodococcus sp. B10. Lineage (NCBI taxonomy): Bacteria > Bacillati > Actinomycetota > Actinomycetes > Mycobacteriales > Nocardiaceae > Rhodococcus > Rhodococcus sp. B10. The sequence continues at coordinate 72,299 of NZ_JAAFYV010000024.1, forward strand.
CCGTCGTGCGCCAACGCGACACGGGCGTGGTAGCCGTCGAGCTCGGCTTCGAGGTGCCCGCGTTCGGTGCCGTCACCGGGCAGCCCAGGAGGCGGCGGAGGGCCCGGCTGCGGGTTCGGTTCGAGAAGTGAATCATGTTGCGACGGTTCATCATCGGCGGATTCGGGTGATGTCTCCGGTCGTTCGACGGCGGGCGGTGCATCGCCGGACTGCCGGTCGTCGTCGAGTGGAGCCGCGTACTCCGACGGTGCGGCATGCTCGTGTTGCTGCCGGAAGTCGTCCAATGCAGCTCGTATCTGTTCGCCGATGTCGTCGGCGACCGTCGCGACGGCGGCCTCGACCACCGCAGCGAACTCGGCGAGACTCGGAATCCGTTCGAGCGACGGGGATTCGAGCGCACGGACGTCGGGCATCTGCGAACCGGATGGCGAAGGCTTGGACTCCGGAGACGGCAGCGTCGCAGCGGGCGTGGACGTGGGCGCCGAATCATGCTGCTGCACAGCACTTTTGTTCCCGCACGACGGAGCAGGCTCCACCGATGCAGGCCGCACGGGCGCGAACTGCGCATCCGGTGCCGTGGGGAAAGCCGATGCGTCCACCGCCTCGGCGGCCTGCGCGACGACCGCCAACGCGTCGCGCACCGCGGTGTCCGTGCCCGCGCAGAGGTCGACGAACGCGGCACACGTCTCGATCACACAGGTCGCGAACACGGACCCCAGCCAGTCGCGGCACAGTTCCTGCACCTGCCGAAGTGCGGCGTCGTCGAGTCGGTCCCGCTCGCCGACGTAGTCGGCGACCGCCGGGAGCCACCGCGTCAGCATCGGCACGTCCAGGTTGGCGACGATGCCGATGTTCGCGCCTGATCCGATCGTCGTCGTCCCGTACTTCACGATCGCGGCCACGGCCGACGCGGGAACTCCGTCGATCTGCGCGTCGTCGATCCGTCCGCACGTGTCCGCCTTGTCGCGAACGCTTGCGGCGATCACGTCGGCAGCGTCATGCATCGCCACCGACAACTGCCCCGCCGCGTCGACGCGATCGGCGGCGTTGCGCGCATCCTGGCGGGCATCCTCGACCGCAGCGACGCCGCCCTCACCGATCCACGACTGCCCGAGTGCCGATGCGAGGCGTTCCGACTCGTCGACGTGGCGCCGGGCCTCCACGACCATCCGACCGAGCGCATCTGCATCGGCCCGCAGCCTCGTGAGGTCCAGCCCTCGCTGCTGGTCGTAGCGAGCGCACAACTCCGGGTAGGTCCAGTCGGTCTCCTGGCCGAGCATCTCGAGCACGGGCAGGTTCCGCTCGAAGTACTGCAGACCGTGCGCGCCTGCGTCGAGAAGGTGGTCGACCGACATGCCCTGCACGGGCGAACTCACCGCGGTGCGCCGATCGATGCCGCACTCTCGACATCCGCGGCGCGATACGCGTCGACGCTCACCCGTAGCCGTCCGGCGTTCTCGTCCAGCGCCTCACCCCATCGACGAAACGCCGACGCGACCTGCTCGTACCCCGCGACGATGCGGACGGCCACATCACCGTAGCCGCGTCCCGCCGCCGCGCGGCCGAAGGCGAATCCGGATACCGAGTCCGCCAGAGCCGACACCGACCGCGCCGTGCCCTCGACCGTGGTCGCCACCTCGGTCACCGCGTCCACATCGAGTTCCATGCCGTGCCCCACTGGACCCACCCTCTCGCTCACCGTCTCTGTGAGGTTGGACGCATCCCCGGTGACACAGGTTCCACCCAGTCGGCTAACGTCCGACAAGAGAAACTCGGGTCACAGATAACGCTCACACCTGCGAGGAGTCCCATGCACATCGGAACGATGCTCAATTACTCGGGCGGTTTCACCGAAACCGTCGCCGAGGTTGCAGAACTCGAGAAGGCCGGGCTGGACATCATCTTCGTCCCCGAGGCCTACTCGTTCGACGCCGTGAGCCAGCTGGGCTTCCTGGCGGCGAAGACGTCGACGATCAAGATCGCGTCGGGCATCTTTCAGATCTACACACGGACGCCGTCGCTGACTGCCATGACGGCAGCAGGCCTCGACTACGTCTCGGACGGCCGTTTCGTGCTCGGCCTCGGAGCCTCCGGACCCCAGGTGGTCGAGGGATTCCACGGCGTCAAGTACGACGCCCCGATCGCTCGCACGCGCGAGGTCGTCGAGATCTGCCGCCAAGTGTGGCGTCGGGAGAAGGTCGAGCACCAAGGCAAGCACTATCAGATTCCGCTGCCCGCCGAGAAGGGCACCGGCCTCGGCAAACCACTCAAGCTCATCAATCACCCTGTGCGCGAACGCATTCCGGTGGTCATTGCAGCGCTGGGGCCGAAGAACGTCGAGCTGACTGCCGAGATCGCCGAAGGGTGGCAGCCGATCTTCTACTTCCCCGAGAAAGCCGATCAGGTCTGGGGAGACGCGCTGGCAGCCGGTCGAGCCAAGCGGGACGAGTCACTCGGTGACCTGCAGATCTTCGCCAGCCCGACGCTCGCCATCGGTGAGGACGCCGACAAGTACCTGCCGTGGGTCAAGCCGCACCTCGCGCTGTACATCGGCGGCATGGGCGCGAAGGGCAAGAACTTCTACAACGACCTCGCGCAGCGCTACGGGTACGAGGCCGAAGCCGAGACGATCCAGGATCTTTACCTGGCAGGCAAGAAGGAAGAGGCCGCCGCGGCGGTGCCGGACGAACTCGCGCGCGCGGTCAACCTCATCGGTCCCGAGAGCTTCGTGAAGGAGCGCGTCGCGGCGTTCGCCGAAGCAGGCGTGACGACCCTCAACGTCGCGCCGCTCGCGGAGAACACCGCGGGCCGCGTCGCGCAGCTGACTGCGCTCCGCGAGCTGACCGACTGACCCTCCGGCTCAGACCTGCCCGACCCGGTCCGCGAGATCCTGCGCGAGCCGGCGGGCCAGGTCGGGCTCGGAGGCTTCGACCATCACACGCACCAGCTGCTCGGTTCCGCTGGGACGCAACAGCACCCGACCGTTGTCCCCCAGCTGCCGTTCCACCTCGGCGACGCCGTCGACGACGATCTTCGACGACGCGACGGCGGCCTTGTCGGACACCTTCACGTTGATCAACACCTGCGGCAAGGTCTGCATCACCGACGCCAGATCGGCCAGCGTGCGTCCGGTCTGCGCCATCCGTGCCATCAACCGCAGCGCGGTCAGAATGCCGTCGCCGGTGGTGCCGAGCGCTGGAATCACGACGTGCCCGCTCTGCTCGCCGCCGAGCGAGAAGTTTCCCGCGCGCAGCTCTTCGAGAACGTAGCGGTCACCGACCGCGGCGGTGCGCAGGGCGATCCCGGCCTGACGCATCGCGATGTGCAGTCCGAGGTTGCTCATGACCGTGGCGACGAGCGTGTTCTCGGCGAGCTCGCCGGACTCCTTCATCGCGATCGCCAGCACCGCCATGATCGCGTCGCCGTCGACGACGGCACCCGACGCGTCGACGGCCAGGCAGCGGTCTGCGTCGCCGTCGTGGCCGATTCCGATGTCGGCTCCGTGCTTCACGACGGCGTTCTGCAGATCCTCGAGGTGGGTGGATCCGCACTCGTCGTTGATGTTGAGACCGTCGGGATCGGCATGGATGGCGACGACCGTCGCGCCCGCTGCCGAGTACACCGCAGGAGCAACCGACGATGCGGCGCCGTTCGCGCAGTCGACGACGACGGTCAGTCCGGCGAGGTCGTGGCCCACAGCGGTGCGCAGATGCTCGACGTACTTCTCGCCTGCATCGGCGTCGACGCGAACGCGGCCGATCGCGGCACCGGTCGGTGCGGGCAACTCGCCGTCACCCGTGATGAGCGACTCGATGCGGTTCTCGACGTCGTCCTCGAGCTTGTGTCCGCCGGAGGCGAAGATCTTGATGCCGTTGTCGGGCATCGGGTTGTGCGACGCCGAGATCATGACGCCGAGGGCCGCGTCGTACGAGGCCGTCAGGCACGCCACTGCGGGCGTCGGGAGCACGCCGACGTCGACGACGTCCACACCCGACGCGGTCAGACCGGCGATCACGGCGGCGGACAGCATCTCGCCGCTCGCACGGGGATCGCGGCCCACGACCGCGACCGGACGCGACCCGTTGCGTGGCGCCAACACCGTGGCCGCTGCCCGGGCGACCTTCACCGCCAACTCCGGAGTCAGCAACGCGTTGGCCAACCCTCGAACGCCATCGGTACCGAACAGTCGAGTCATACGCACCCGTCCCCCTTGCCGCAAAACGAAAGTGATCCATCGGTGAAAAGCCACGAGGGCAGGCATCCGGTCGTTGCCGGGCGCCTGCCCTCGCAGGTGGAACTGTAAGACGCGTCAGCGCTTGGAGTACTGCGACGCCTTGCGGGCCTTCTTCAGGCCGTACTTCTTGCGCTCGACGGCACGCGCGTCACGCGTCAGGAAGCCTGCGCTCTTGAGAGCGGGGCGATCCTCCGGGGTGACCTCGATGAGTGCACGCGAGATGGCCAGACGCAGTGCGCCTGCCTGTCCCGACGGGCCGCCACCGTGCAGCAGAGCGATGATGTCGAATGACTCGGTGCGGTCGACGAGAACCAGCGGAGCCTTGATGAGCTGCTGGTGGACCTTGTTCGGGAAGTAGTCCTCGAGGCTGCGGCCGTTCAGCGTGAAGCCACCGGCACCCGGCGCGAACCGGACACGAGCGACAGCTTCCTTACGACGACCGACGGTCTGGACCGGGCGGTCGAACACGATCGGAGCAGGCGCTGCAGCAGCGGCTTCGATCTCGGCGGTGACCTCGGGCTCTTCCACGGACACGAACTCGTCCGCAGCGATCTCGGCCTCGTTGACCTCGACCTCTGCCGGGTTTTCCTGCGACGTCACGTCATTTCCCTCCGGCGCCGTCACTGGGACACCTGCTTGATCTCGAACGGAACGGGCTGCTGCGCTGCGTGCGGGTGGTTCGGTCCCGCGTACACCTTCAGCTTGCTCGCGATGGCATTACCGAGCTTGTTCTTCGGGATCATGCCCTTGACGGCCTTCTCCACGAGACGATCGGGGTTGTTCTCCAACACCTGACGCGTCGAGCGCGACTTCAGACCGCCCGGGTGGCCGGAGTGGTGGTGGTGGAACTTGTCGTCGAGCTTGTTACCGCTGATGGCAACCTTCTCGGCGTTGATGATGACGACGAAGTCGCCACCGTCGACGTTGGGTGCGTACGTCGGCTTGTGCTTGCCGCGAAGCAGAGTCGCGGCCTGGACGGCAAGGCGTCCCAGCACGACGTCCGTCGCGTCGATCACATGCCACGCCCGGGTGGTGTCCCCGGCCTTCGGGCTGTATGTAGACACGTAAGAGTCCTGTCTTCATGATGTCGCTGCTGGCCACGGCGTGTTGATGAGCTCGGCGGCCAGTTGAGACCCGAGATCGAGAGCTCGTCCGCGCACGAATGCATGCGGCGAGCCCGTACACGCCAACGAAGGACGATACCGGCTTCGGCCGGCCCAGGCCAAAACGCCTCTTCGGCGTCGACCCCCGAGTCAGCGACGGCCGGTGCAGTCGATGCAGCGACGAGCCGTCACCAACGCCTCCAACCGGGCGTCCGAGATCGCCGAGCCACACCGTTCGCAGCGACCGTAGGTTCCGGCGTCGAGCCTCGCGGCGGCTGCGTCGAGCTCGCGCAATTCGTCTTCGGCGTCGCGCGCGAGGCCTGAGATCTTCGCGCGCTCGAAGGCGATGGTGGAGCCTTCGGGGTCGTGCTCGTCGTCGGCAGTGCTGAATTCCGACCCTGCGACGATCGCGGCGAACTGCTCACGCAGAGAAACCAGGCGCGCGGCAGTGGCGGCACGCACCTCGTCGATGCGATGCCGGGCGACGTCGGGGTCCATGACACCAGTGAACACCACGAAGGCCGGGCCCGACATCGTCATGACGTCGGCCCGGCCCGTGCAGGTGTCGCCGATCAGGCGAAGCGAGCCCGGTTGATCGCTTCCTGCTCGATCATCTTCTGGTTGCCCGCGGAGACGGCGCCGATGAGGCTCTGCAGGACCGTGTTGAGTTCGGCTTGAGCGGCGTTCCACTCGCCCTGGCGGACCTGGTACGCATCGGCGTCGGCGCCCTGCCACGTGGCGACGAGCGGCTGGATCGAGGACTTGATCTCGTCGAGTTTCTCGTTCAAAGACTGCCACTTGACCGTCATGCCGCTTGCCAGATCGGCGATCGAGCCGAAGTTGTATCTGATTTCGCCGTCCATGTGTCGGTTCCTCTTTCTCGGTTCGGTGCGTGGATGGGGTGACGGTCAGAGATTGAGGGTGCCGGCGACCGAGTTGATCGACGAGACGTTGTCCTGCTCGGACTGGTCGTACTCGACACCGGAAGTCTTGATGGCCTGGCTGATACCGGCCAGAGCGTTCTCCAGCTTGAAGGCGCTGGCATCCCAGTTGGTCATGACCTGGGCGAACGTCGTCGACGCCGCACCCTTCCAGATTCCCGACGCGGCCAGGTCGACATCGCCCCGAAGCGCTCTCAACTGCCCCGCGATCTGATCTCGTAGCCCGTCGACCTTCGCGGCGACGGCGAGCATGGTGTCGATATTTGCATCTGCCATGTCAACTCCTGATTCTTCGATGATGGGTTCTCGCGGTGGGTCCGCCGCAGCGATGGACGTGCGGGACGAAGCTGCCGGTATGTCCTACATCTGCTTGGACGCACCGACGCACGTGATCGGTTCCGCCATCTCCCACTTGTTCTCGGACTCAGTTCGGTCGAACCGTCAACGACGTGGTGGCGCGTGCGCAGTCGTCCTCGAGGACGGCCTCCTCCCCGAGCGTCGACTGGCAACCGATGGCGATCTGAAGATCGTCCTCGACGAAGACGCGCCACCTCACGATCGACTCGTCGTCCGGCGACTCGGTGTACGACAGCGCCACTCGCCCACCGACATCCGTTGCACGCGTGAGGTTTCCGAGAGACGTGTCATCCCCTCGCCGATCGGCCTCGGCGAACAGGTCGTCGGCGACGTCGTCGAACGTCGCACCAGGTGTCAACGGGGTCGTCGCCACCACGATCCGGCGGTCCGGTAGGTCGTCGGGGACCAACACCAGCCGGTCGGGTTCCTCGCGCGCCGACCACGTCGACGGCAGTTCGAGCCGGACACGTCCTACCTCGAAGCCGGTCACCGCAGGTGGGGACGGCGAGGTCGTCGCCGGGACGACAGGCGGTGCTCGGTCCGCCGTCGAGGCCACGACCGACGTCGTCGGCGGCGGACGAGGGGTCGAGAGATGCCGAGCCGCAGCGGGTTGGGTCGGCGCAGGCGCGCCGCGCATCAGAACGACGACGAACGCCACGAGAATCACCACGGCGACCGCGATCAACGTTGCCGGGATCGCACCACCGCGTCGACGAACCTCGTCCGACTCCGCCGTCACTTCACTCAACCAGGCAGCCGACCGCACCGGCAACGGAATGTCCGAGATGTACTCCGCCACGTCGATTTCCGGCGCTCGCCCCTCAGGGGAAATACCCGCTCGACCCGCCACGGCACGCACGACGTCACTGCCGTCGAGTCGACGGAGAACGTGCGGCACAGTAGCGGAGGGCGGATCCGGCTGCGCCCCAGCGGAATCGACGACGAAGACGTGCACCGGGTCTCGGCTCGATCGCGAGGTGATGGCGGCGGTGACGCGCTCCTCGACCCGTCGCCGGCCCGAGCCGTCGGCCACGAGATCCATCGCTCCGGTGGTGATCCAGTCTCCGGAAACGGTCGCCGACCCGTCGGCGTCGAGAGTCACTGCACTCACCGCGGAGTCGAGAAGCGCCATCTCGACGACGACCGCGAATTCGGGCGCCCGCTCTCCCACGCTGTGCACGGCCGCGACGGCGGTGTCGACGAGCAGCACCTCGCGCGCGACGGGCTGAGCGGCGAGCCGAACCGTCCGCCGCCGGTGGTGGCCCCACGTCGCCGGACACGATATCTCCAGCACGTCGACGCCGTCCGACGCACCTGCGCTGTGCAAGGCGGCCTTCAGCGTGCCTGTCAGGACGTCCGCGGTCGCGACGGGTGTGACCCCGACGATCGTCACGGGGTCGTCGATCGTGCGCGACAGGTGACACACGGTGTCCGGGTCGTCGAGATCGACAGGGAACGACAGAACCCCGTCGCGCATCACTGCCGACGTCGTATGACGGGTCTCGATCACCTCGTCACCGCGCGCGTGGAGCACCGACATCACACCGTCGCCGAGATGCACTGCGGCGTAACTCCGTTCGCCCCTCACTCGGGTATCCAGGCCAGCTGGACCAACGATTGCCCACGGCGGTCGACGAGCGTTCCACGTCCCGGGGGCAGCGGAGTCGGCTTGACCGACCCGATCAGAGCGCCCTCGTCACGGCTTCCACTCATGACGAGACCGGCCGAGACGAGGTCACGCAACCGCGACACCACCTGGTCGTACAGCGACCTCGACGCTCCCCCGGACCGTCTCGCCACGACGAGATGAAAGCCGATGTCTCGCGCGTGCGGAAGGTATTCGACGATCACCGACAACGGATTTCCCGACGGCGTCGCCACCAGGTCGTAGTCGTCGACGACCACGAAGATCTCGGGCCCGGTCCACCACGACCGTTCACGCAGTTCACGCTGCGTCACGTCAGGACCGGGCATGCGGGCAGCCAACTTGACGGCCAACTCTCCCATCATCGTCGCCAGAACCGAGTGCGACGCAGCGTATCCGGCGAGGTGATCGCCGGTCACGGTGCCGAGCATCGTGCGCCGATAGTCGACGAGAATGACCTTGACCTGTGCCGATGTGTTCGCTTCGACGAGCGATGCACACATCGAGCGGAGCAAAGCAGTCTTGCCGCACTCGGTGTCACCGAACATGAGAAAGTGCGGTTGCTCCCCGAAATCGACTGCTACAGGCTTCAACTCGGCCTCGTCGACGCCGATCGGCACGGTGATCTCGGGACGACCACCCCGCTGCCTCGGCCAGCGTCCAGTCATCATGTCGAGAAGCGCAGCGCGGGAGAGGTTCTCGGGCAGCATGCGAACACCGGGCGCCGACATGCCGGTGAAGGCACGCGCTGTCGCCGTGACCGCGGCCTGGATACCGGCACCGAGATCGACCGTCGACGATGTGTCGTCGATCCGAGGCAGCGCGGTCAACAGGTGCAAACCGTCCTTCGTGATTCCACGCCCGGGACGGTTCTCGGGGACACGAGCAGCCTTGGCACGCCCGAACTCGGAGTCCGATGCGTCACCGAGTTTCAACTCGATCCGAGTACCGACCAGATCCTTCGTCGCGGGGCGCACCTCGGCCCATCGAGAGGCACTGAGAACAAGGTGCACACCGTACGACAGCCCCTGTGCCGTCAACGCCGCAAGGGCAGGTTCGAGCGATTCGAAATCGGACCTGATGCTCGCCCACCCGTCGACCACCAGGAACACATCGCCGAAACCGTCGTCGGTATCGACCGGACCCCCGGCGCGGCGTCGACGGAAATCGACCATCGAATCGATTCCCGCCGAACGGAAATGATTTTCGCGACGGGCGATCACCGCGGTCACCTCGGCCACGGTGCGTCTGACACGGTCGACGTCCGTCCTGCCCGCAACCGAGCCGACGTGCGGAAGAGCCTGCAGAGCTCCGAGTGTGCCGCCGCCGAAGTCGAGGCAGTAGAACTGCACCTGCTCGGGCGTGTGCGTCAGAGCGAGCGACATGATCAGCGTTCGAAGAACCGTCGATTTGCCCGACTGCGGGCCGCCGACGACGGCCATGTGTCCCTGTGCCGCGGACAAGTCGACCGTCAGAAGGTCGCGGCGCTGGTCGTACGGACGGTCGACGATGCCGATCGGCGCCCGGAGCGACGCCGACGCCGGGGCCGGGCCCGTCAGCACCGAGTCGGATATCAACCGATCGAGGGTCGGCGGGAGGTCGAGCGGTGGCAACCACACCTCGTGCGCAGCCGATCCTCTACCGCGTATCCGATCCACGACGACGTCGAGAACCGTCCGTCCGTTCACCCCGGGCTCGGGCGTCTGCACGGCAGCAGAAGTGGCGGCAGGCCGTACTGGCACCACCTCCTCGTTCCGGATCCGAACCGGGAATGCGCCGAACACGCGCGGGCGGATGTCGATCGCTGCCCGCCCGGCAGCTCGTTCGGCACCCCGCGGTCGGACGTAGGGCCCCGACACGTACGCCGCCGCGAAACGCACGATCTCCGAGGAATCGCACTTCAGATAGCCGACGCCGGGCTGCGCAGGCAGGTGGTAGGCGTCGGGAACACCGAGGACCGAACGAGACTCGTTGGCGGAGAACGTCTTCAACCCGATTCGGTACGACAGATGGCTGTCGAGACCTCGCAGTTTGCCCTCTTCGAGCCGCTGACTCGCCAGCAACAGATGCATGTGCAGCGACCGCCCGAGACGCCCGACAGCGACGAACAGTTCGGCGAATTCCGGCTGCTGTCCGATCAATTCGGAGAACTCGTCGACGACGATGAACAACGCAGGCAGCGGCGCGAGCGGCGCGCCCGCAGCACGGGCTTTCTCGTAGTCCGACACGTTCGCGTAATTGCCTGCGTCCCGCAGCAATTCCTGACGCCGATTCATCTCACCGGCGATCGCGTCGCGCATCCGGTCGACGAGCGCCAGATCGTCCGCGAGATTGGTGATCACCGCGGCCACGTGCGGCGCGTCCTCCAACCCGGCGAACGTCGCACCACCCTTGAAGTCGACGAGCACCACGTTGAGCTGATCCGGGCCGTGTCGGGCGACCATGCCCAGCACCAGTGTGCGCAGAAACTCCGATTTTCCCGATCCTGTTGCGCCGATGCACAATCCGTGCGGACCCATGCCGTTCTCGGCGGATTCCTTCAGGTCGATCTCGACGGGGCTGCCATCGGGTGCGACGCCGATCGGAACTCGCAATCGGTCACGACCGCGGCGCGGAGTCCACGTGCGGTCGGTGTCGAGCACACCGACGTCGGGGATGCCCAACAACCGATGCCACTCCGACGTCGATCCCGTGTCGTCCGACCCGTCGTCGGTAGCCGCGTGCGCGGCCGCGGTGCGGTAGGGCGAGAGGCGTCGGGCAACGGTCTCGGCCTGGGCGACGCTCAGTCCGTCCACCGCACCGAAGAGTTCGATGCGGTTGCCGCTGACCGCCCCGATCGTCCCGTTCTCGGTCACCAGCCGCAGCCCTCTACCGGCTGCGAGACCCGAGGCGAAGTCGGACAGGTCGACGACGGTGACGGCATCGAGTCCGGTGCGGACGACGTCGGTATCAGAATTGTCGAGCAACCCGCCGTCGACGACGATCACGAGCTGAGGCACTCCGGGTGACGGCGCGGAACCGCGCGCGAAGCGCGTACGCAACGAAAGATGCTCCGCGAGAGACGATTCGAGCTCCAGGAACGATCCGTAGATCGTTCTCGCGGTTCCGACGTCGTCGCGCGCACTGTCGTGTTGGGCGTGCGGCAGCCACTTGGTCCAATCCCAGTACGTCACGGTGTCCGGCCCGCAGACGACGGCGAGGCGTACCTGGTCGGGATCGTGAAAAGTACAGAGCGACGCGAGCATCGCACGCACCAAGGCTCGCCCGGCATCCCGGTCACCGGCTACCGAGATGGCCGCGAACCCGCGCAGCGACACGGCCGTCGGCAGCGTCGATACCACCGAGTGCGCCCTCACGAATCTCCGCAGCGACACCGCCGACACCGGTTCCAACTCCTCCACCGGTCCCGTCTCGGGTGGGACGAGGCGCGTCGCGAGCCGTTGGTCGCCGGTGCCGAGGCGCACGTGGCAGAAATCCGGGTCCGACGTGCGTCGCTCCCACATGCGAGTGGTTCCCGAGTAGGTCCATAAGACCTCCGGAGCCGGATGCGACCACTCCAGTGCTGCGCGTTGGCTTTCCGCGGTCGCGGCGACGTCGCGCCGCAGCCCGTCCAGATAGCGCAGATAGTCCTTGCGGTCCTCGTTCGCCTCCGCCGTTCGTGCACCGCTGCCGCGACCGCCACCGGCGACCATTCCGAGCATCGACACCAGCATCATCGCCGGGAACATCAACATCATCGGGTTCGCCGCCATGCCGGAGGTGAACATCAACGCGACCATCCCGACCATGGCCGCGACCATGACGACCGGCATCAGCTTGGTCATCAGATTGCCCGGGACGACGCGCGAAATCTCCGGCGGCGCCTGCAGCGTCACTTCGCCGCCAGGGGTGCGCGGAACCGGCCGACGCTGCCCGCGCACGAAACGAATCGTGCTCACGTACTACTACTCACGCTGAACGACGCCCCCCACCGTTCGGTGTCCCCCGTTACCGCAGACTGCTCGTTCCCAGGCGAGCGGTCTGTTTCCGCGACAGACTAGCCCATGGGCACGTTCTCCGCGAGGGACGAGCACGGAATAGTTGCACGTACACAGGAGTTGAGGATCGGAGACGACGAGCACCGAAGCGAACGAAAGGTTGGCGTCACCCGATGTCAGTACCACTCTCCATCCTCGACCTGGCCCACATCGGAACCGGCGAGAGCGTCAAGGACAGCTTCGACGCGAGTGTCACGCTCGCGCAACGCGCCGAGGACTGGGGTTACCGTCGAATCTGGTACGCCGAGCACCACAACATGAGTTCGATCGCCTCGTCCGCCACGAGCGTCCTGATCGGACACGTCGCCGCGAACACCAGTCGAATTCGGCTCGGCTCGGGAGGCATCATGCTCCCCAATCACGCACCGTTGACCATCGCCGAACAGTTCGGAACTCTTGCCACGCTTCACCCAGGCCGCATCGACCTCGGACTCGGTCGCGCACCCGGCAGCGACCAGGTGACGATGCGCGCGATGCGTCGTGATCCCGCATCGGCCGATCGATTCCCCCAGGACGTGCAGGAACTCCAGGGCTACCTGTCCGACGAGTCTCGCGTCGCAGGCGTTCGCGCGACGCCGGGTGCGGGTACGCACGTGCCGCTGTACATGCTCGGATCGTCCCTGTTCGGCGCACAGCTCGCGGCGCTCCTCGGCCTGCCGTACGCATTCGCGTCGCACTTCGCTCCCGACGCGCTCGAGCAGGCCGTCGAGATCTACCGTCGCGAGTTCCGACCGTCCGAGCAGCTCGACGCGCCGTACGTCATCGCGGGCGTCAACGTCATCGCGGCCGACACGAACGACGACGCTCAACGGCAGTTCCTCGCCACCAAGCGCAGCCGCGTCAGTTTGCTGCTGGGACGCGGACGCACCTTCACCGACGAGGAAGCCGACATGCTCCTCGACGCGCCCCAGGGCAGGCAGATCATGCAGATGACCAAGTACTCCGCAGTCGGCACGCCCGACGTCGTCAAGGACTACCTGGAGAAGTTCGCCGAGCACGCCGACGCCGACGAACTCATCGTGGCGTCCGGAGTCGTCGAGCGCGAGTCGTGGCTTCGGTCCTACGAACTGCTGGCCGACGTCAGCAATCTCGCGTCCGTCTGACACCCTCCCCGTTGTCGGACCGATGTCGTAGAGTCTGACGCTGCCAGACACGCCGGTGTCGGCACGACGACCATTCCGGGGGGATTGGATGACGGGGGATCTCGCGCGGTCCGTCGACGGTGACGGCGCGACGCACGCGGCGATGGATCTGTGCAGACTCACCGTCGTCGCGGAGTCGACGCAGGTGGACATGGCGTTGCCGACGGATGTGCCGCTCGCGCTGCTTCTTCCGGGCATCGTGGACCTGCTCGGTGGGCAGGCGGACGGTCCCGCGGCCGCTCGGCAGACGCCGTTGGTGCTCGGGCGCGTGGGCAGTCCGCCGCTACCCGGCACGCGCACTCTCCACGAGTCCGGCGTCCGCGACGGCGAGCTTCTCGTTCTCTGTGACGCCGAATCGCCCGCTCCGGCACCGCTGTTCGACGATTTGATGTATGCGGTCGCGACGACGGGCACGGACCCCGGGTCGCTCTGGACACCGCGCACGGCACGGACCGTCGGATTCGCGGTGAGTGCCGTCGCACTGCTGCTCGGATGCGTAGGCGTGGTCTCGGACGCGCTCCGCGAGAGCACCTCGGACACACCGGCCGGCGCGTTCGCCGCCGCGACCACCGCGTTCGTCTTTCTCGTGGCGGGCTCGGTCTGGAGCCGCATCGGACCGGATTCACGCACGGGCGTGTTCGTGTCGGCGTGTTCGGCGTTGCTGGCCGGGACTGCAGGCATCCTGTTCGTACCGCTGCCCCTCGGCGCTCCACACCTACTGCTGAGCGCCTCCGCCGTCGGAGTCGTCGCAATTATCGCGCTCCGCCTCGGTGGGCAGGGCTCGGCGCTGTTCACGGGCACGGCGGTGGCGTCGTGTGCTGCCGCAGCGGCGGCCGCGGTGACGGAGTTCACCGAGCTACCCGTCACTACCGTCGGAGGCGGTACCGGCGTTCTCGCCCTGGCCGGTCTGACATTCGCTCCACGTCTGTCGATGATGCAGGCTCGGATCCCGCTTCCGCCGGTACCCACCGCGGGCGCTCCGCTCGACGCACACGACGAGGACGACTCTCCCTCGTACGACAACCTGGACACCGCAGCCGCCGACGCGCGCAGCTACCTGACGGGTCTCGTGTGCGCGGGCGCCGCGACGACCGCAGTCGGAGTCCTCGTCGCCGCAGTCGCGGGCGGATCCGACACCTATTGGCCGGGAATCACTCTGGCGCTGCTGACGGCGTTGGTACTCGTCCTACGCGGTCGCACCTTCGCGGAACTGAATCAGGCGGTCCCGCTCGTCGCGGCCGGGGCAACCATCGTCCTCGGCTTGTTCGGCGCCGCCATCGTGCGACTACCGTCGTCGTCGTTGGTCACCTTGTCGGCTGCGACCGCCGTGGCGGTCGTCGCGCTGGTGTTCGGCTCGATCGTCCCGACGCGCGAGTACTCACCCGTCCTGCGCCGCACCGCCGAGCTGATCGAGTACGCGGCGATCGCCGGAATCGTGCCGGTCGCATGCTGGGTGTGCGGGCTGTACTCGGCCATGCGCGCGCTGTGACGACGCAGCTTCTCCGCGTCGGATGCCTGATCGGCGCCGTCGTGGTCCTGACTGCAGCGGGTCCCGGTGTCGGCGTCTCGGGCGCCGAGAGACCCGTCGTCGACGCGTCGCTTCTTCCTGAGCCCGCACCGCCGGTGCCGCCGGACCCGACCGAGCAACGCAACGCCTGCGTCCCGGTCACGTCGGTAGTCGACGGACCCGCAGTTCCCGACGCGCAGCGCGCCCTCGACTTCGGTGCAGTCTGGCCGATCACCCGTGGCGCCGGACAACTGGTGGCCGTCATCGACACCGGCGTCACACCGCACCCCAGACTGCCCGGTCTGCGTCCTGGAGGCGATTACGTCCACACCGATGACGGCCTGTCCGACTGCGACGCTCACGGCACCCTCGTCGCCGGCCTCATCGCCGCGCAGACCGTCCCGGGCAGCGGTTTCGCCGGCGGGGCACCCGACGCCCAGATCATCTCGATACGGCAGTCCAGCAATGCCTTTCAGAAGGAGCGAACGCCGGAGGAGGAAGAGCAGTCGCCGGTGGAGAATGCTGCCGGGTACGGCAACGTGATGACGATGGCACGAGCGGTGCGAACCGCAGCAGACCTCGGTGCGACGGTCATCAACATCTCGGAAGTCGCCTGCGTACCGGCCTCGGGCGGTATTGCCGACGGTCCGCTGGGCGCCGCGATCGACTATGCGGCACGAATCAAGAACGTCGTGATCGTGGCGGCGGCGGGCAACATCGGGGGCGGCGGCGAGGGACAGTGCAGCGCACAGAATCCGCTGCCCGACCCCACGGATCCCTATGCGGATCAATGGAATCGAACGGCGACGATCGCGACACCGGCATGGTTCGACGATCAGGTGCTCACCGTCGGCTCGGTCGACCCCGACGGATACCCCTCGGGCTTCACACTGGCCGGACCGTGGGTCGACGTCGCGGCACCGGGCACCGGTATGACGTCGCTGTCACCGAGCGGAAACGGTCTGACCGACGGCACCGTCGACAACCAGGGGAACGCGCGTCCGATCCAGGGCACCAGCTTCGCGGCTCCCTTGGTCGCTGCCGTTGCCGCCCTCGTCCGCGCACATCGACCCGATCTTTCGGCCGCACAGGTGATCGAACGTATCGAGGCGACCGCCCATCAGCCGGCCGAGGGGTGGAACCCGTTGGTGGGCAACGGCGTCGTCGATCCTGTTGCGGCTGTCACGGGACAGGTCGACGGAATGCCCGCTATCTCGGCGGCCGCGCCGGTGCCCGTTCCCGCACCGGTCGTGCCCGTCCCACCCGATCCACGTCCGCGGTCCGCGGCGCTGTGGGGAACCGCTGCCGTGGGCGTGCTGCTCGCGCTCGGCCTCGGCGTCGCGGTCCCCCTCCGGGCACAGCGACGGCCCGTCAATTCGACGGCAACGCAGCGGCATTCGGTGGCGGATCGACGCCGTCGTGGGCCGTGAGAGCTGCCGCGCGACTCAACGCCGGCCCGGGTCCGAGAAGTTCGACCATCTGCCACGGTGCCGAGACCGGTTCGTCGAGACCGAGAGCCTTCGCGGACTCCGCATCCGGCACCCCGAATCTGACACCGGTGTCGGCCACGAAGAACGACGAGTCCTGGCGTGTGCTGTTCGCGCCGATTCCCGTCGTTCGTACGAACCGCCCGCTACCAGGAGTCAGAAAGACGGCGTCGGCCGCGGGTCCGCCGCTGTCCGCCTGAGCGAGTCGGACCGGCGCGGCCCGAGCGTCGAGCGGCAACGCGCTCCCGGACGACGCGACGATACGTGCCGTGGGTCCACCGTCGGCGGCGGTCAGGGGACTCCACGTCACGCACCCGACCGGCGCGGACGAGGTATCGACGAGAGTGGGCGCTGCGGCCGGAAAGGTCTGGACGGCAAGGTCGGTCACAGTCGGGGCGTCGAACAGCACGTCCGGCAGGACTGCGTCGATCTGCTGGTTGCCTTGAGAATCGGCGAACACGATCAGCTGCGCTGTCGCCTCCGAGATCGCCTGAATTCCCTTCTCCAGCACCACATAGTAGGCGACATTCACCCCGGTGACCTTGACGACGGACCCGATCGTCTTGCCTACCATCGGATAGTTGGGCAACTCCCCTGCACGAGGAATGAACGGTGGCGTGATCGCGGGAACGACCGGAACCGCATCGGCCATACCCGGACTGACCGGCGACGCGACAGCGTCGTCCAGTCCCAGCGCGCGAACCACGGCTCGGTCTCCGAGATCGATGCGGGCGCGGCCGCCGCCGTACACGAGGTACGTGCCGTCGAGCGTCGACCACAGAAGGGCCTCATCGTCTCGTAGAGGCTCGATGTCGTTGCCGTACACCGGGTCCCCGATCACGACCGTCGTTTCCGAGACGCTTCCGGTAGCGCCGAGCGTGTCACACACCGTCCACGCACCCGCGGCCGCGTCGTCCTGCGGCAGCGCCGACGGCGCACCCGGGATACCGACGAGCGAACCACGGGGTCTACCAGCGAGTTCGGATTCCTTCACGATCGTCGGCGTCTCGGGGCGCCCGACGACCAGTCGCGCCGACGCCAGATTCAGCACCGGATGGAACACGTCGTCGACTCGCACGAACATAGCGCCCGAATCCTTCGCCACCACGACGGACGCGTCGCCGATCTTGTCCTGCGGACGAAGCAACGCCAAGGCCGCGCATCCCGCGAGACCGATGCAGGCGATGACCAATCCGACCGACAGTGCCCGGGACTGAGACCGCATCGGATCGTGCAACATACGAACATCTCGGCGGACCAGCGCGTGTTCCATCCGTCGGACCAGAAAGCGGTATCCGCCCACCTGCCATTTCGTTGTCGGCGTCGCCGCCACGAGCCCTCCCCTGCGCCGTGTCCGACCC
>NZ_JAAFYV010000025.1:0-86505 GCF_011770055.1 Rhodococcus sp. B10
AGCAGGCGAGGTGGAGGTGCTCTCCCTCGACCATGCAGGACTCGTCGAGCGGTGCGCCTCGGGTGAGTACAGCGTCGTCGTCTCGCAACTTCGCGACCGTTTCGACGCCGAACTTCTCGAGACCGCGGAAATCACCGGAATCTCCAATTACGCAGTGGGTTTCGACAACATCGACGTCACCGCGGCCACTGCACGCGGGATCACGGTCGGCAACACCCCTGGAGTGCTCACCGATTCGACGGCCGACATCGCACTGCTGCTGATGTTGGCGACGGCGAGACGTGCGGTCGAGGCCGATACTCTCGTCCGAACCGGCGGGTTCGGCGGCTGGGCACCGGAATTCATGCTCGGCACCGATGTGTCCGGCCGAACTCTTGGCCTGGCAGGATTCGGCCGAATCGCCCGCGCGACCGCTCGCCGCGCACTTGGGTTCGGCATGCAGGTCAAATTTTGCCCACGCCCACCATCGGACCGTGAGGTCAGCGACGACGAGCTGGGCGAATTCGCCGGCCGTGTAGACCACGTCGACTGGGACGAGCTCGTGACGACCAGTGACTTTCTCTCACTGCACGTGCCATTGAACGAGGCAACGTTCCATCTCGTCGACACCGATGTCCTGAGCGCGATGAAGAACTCGGCAATTCTCATCAACACCGCTCGCGGACCTGTCGTCGACGAAGAAGCGCTCGTCGTGGCGTTGCGGGAGGGAACCATTACCGGCGCCGGTCTCGACGTCTACGAACGTGAACCGCTGCTCGCCCCCGGCCTTGCCGATCAACCCAACGCAGTCCTACTCCCCCACGTCGGAAGCGCAACGGTATCGGTACGTTCACAGATGGCCCGGTTGTGCGCCGAAAACGCTGCGGCGATGGTGTCGGGGACACTGCCACCGCATCCCGTCAACCCGGAGGCGTGGGCTACTCGTTCGAGCTAGCGGCCCCGCCGATTCCCGCTACGAACGAAACACCGACGTTCGTGCACGTCGACAACCGACCTCTACGAAGCAGGGACTTGACATGACTACATCGACCGCGTCGACCACACCTCCACACGTTCCGGCAGCTTTCGTCAGTGGACTCGAAGGCGTCGTGGCCTTCACCACCGATATCGCCGAGCCCGACAAGGACGGTGGCGCCCTGCGCTACCGCGGCGTCGACATCGAAGACCTCGTCGAGGGGCACGTCACCTTCGGCAACGTGTGGGCACTGCTCGTCGACGGCCGCTTCGGACCCGGTCTGCCACCGGCCGAACCGTTCCCGCTGCCCATCCACACCGGCGACGTCCGCGTCGACGTTCAGGCAGGCCTCGCGATGCTCGCCCCGATCTGGGGCTACCAACCACTTCTCGACATCGACGACGCCACCGCCCGCGACCAACTCGCCCGCGCTTCGGTCATGGCACTGTCCTACGTTGCACAGTCCGCACGCGGCATCTACCAACCCGCCGTCCCGCAGAAAAAGATCGACCGGTGCGAAACCGTCACCGCACGCTTCATGACCCGCTGGAAAGGCGACCCGGACCCCGCGCACACCGAGGCCATCGACGCCTACTGGGTCTCGGCCGCCGAGCACGGCATGAACGCGTCGACCTTCACCGCCCGCGTCATCGCCTCCACCGGCGCCGACGTCGCCGCCTCCCTGTCCGGAGCCATCGGAGCGATGTCCGGTCCGCTGCACGGCGGCGCACCCGCTCGCGTGCTGCCGATGATCGAAGAGGTCGAGAAGTCCGACGATGCCCGCGGACTCGTCAAAGGAATCCTCGACCGCAAAGAGAAGCTCATGGGCTTCGGGCACCGCGTCTACCGCGCCGAGGATCCACGCGCGCGGGTGCTGCGCGCCACCGCGAAACGGCTGAACGCACCTCGGTACGAGGTGGCCGCCGCTCTCGAGCAGGCAGCACTCGCCGAACTCCGTGAGCGTCGCCCGGACCGTCCCATCGAGACCAACGTCGAATTCTGGGCCGCGGTGATCCTCGACTTCGCCGAAGTTCCCGCGCCGATGATGCCCGCGATGTTCACCTGCGGACGTACCGCCGGCTGGTGCGCTCACATTCTCGAGCAGAAGCGCCTGGGCAAGCTGGTACGACCCGCTGCCATCTACACCGGACCCGAACCGCGCTCCCCCGAGTCCGTCGACGGCTGGGACCGGATTGCCTGATTGTCAGCGAGTTCGGGCGCAATCGCCCCTTCGGTCGCTGCACCCATCGAGATTCCATGACAACTGACGAAGCCACGGCCCATACGACACGGCGCAGTATGGTCGCCGTCGGGTGGGCTGTGCTTCTCACCGTGCTGACCAACATGCCCGTCTTTCTCATCGGAGCACTGGCAAACCAAATCTCTACCGACATCCGAACGGGCGCAGCCTCCATTGGTTTTGCGGTTGGAATGTACTGGGTAGGCGCGGCGCTGGCGTCCATGAGCACTGCCCGAATGACACGGCGTCTCAGTGAGGCAACACTCGGCGCCCTCGCCATTGTGTGCGCCACCGTCAGCCTGCTCGGAAGCGCCCTGTGGTTACCGTCGTGGCACTGGCTTATCGGATGGGCGCTGATCGGCGGACTGGGTAATGGCTGTGGCCACCCTGCATCGAACCACCGAATCGTCGGTGCAGTACGAAATGCGCGCCTCGGGTTGTCGTTCGGAATCAAACAGGCCGCAGTTCCCCTGGCGGGTCTCGTCGCCGGTCTTCTCGTTCCATTGACTGCTCTGCGTTTCGGCTGGCACGCCGCGTTCGCGGAGATGGCGGCCGTCGGTGCCGTCCTGCTGCTCGTGTCAGTTCGCCCGATACTGCGGGAGCGTCGCAGCCGCCGACAGCGCACTACCGACCCGCGGGTTCGACGCGGGCTAATCCCCGCTGTGCGGAACGAACTGTTGATCGTCGCAACCATGACCATGTTGAGTGCGGGTGCGTGCAACTCGGTTCTCGCGTTCGCGGTGACCGGAGCACTGGACCGCGGAATCGACTACGCCGGTGCGGGAGCAGTGCTGGCGGGCGTGAGTTCGATGGGTGCAGTGTCGCGTTTTTCACTCGGAGTCGTCGCCGACCGGTTCGACATCAATCCGTTTCGAATAATCACCGCAGTATTGCTGTGTTGCACAACTGGCTTCGGACTCATGCTGATACCGGGTACGGCAACTTATGTGATCGGCATCGTTCTGGCAGGCGGGATCGGCGGCGCCTGGGCCGGTCTGGTTCACCTGTCGATCGCCCGGTTGGCCGGTGAGTCGACAGCCTCCGCCACCGGGTTGGTGCAGACAGGATCGTATATCGGTAGCGCCGCGGGGCCTGTCGCGGCGGGCGCCCTCATCGCCGTCGGCAGCGTCGAGACGGCCTGGATTGCTCTGGGGACGATGGCATTGATCGCGACGGCATTGTCTTTTGTCGTCAATCGCCGCTTGCGACGTTTTCGTGCGCGCGCAGCACCTCTCGTCGACCGGCCCGTTCGGCGGTAATCGGCTCGATCGGGCCGGTCGACAGTCACATCGGGTCGGTGTTGCGACCCGATGATCGAACGAACCCCGATGAGTCCGGGCCTGCACATCCCGGGCACGCGAGAGGGCAGCCTATCGTCGCTCGGGAAGTCAGAAGTCCGGGAAGGGAACCTCTTCTTCTTCGGCCCGTGTTGATGGAGGGAAGTGAAGACGCTCTGGTGTCATCCCGGGCTCGGCTGACACCCGGCTGCATGTGATCGCGTCACAGGTAGTTGGAGAGCTCGATCAGGTTGCCATCGGGATCGCGCACATACACGCTGCGAATCGGGCCTGTAGCGCCCGTCCGTTCGACCGGCCCCTCCACTATGTCGATGCTGTTCTCCCGTAGCTGTGCAATGACCGATTCGACCGTGTCGTCGACCACTAGACACAAGTCGGCGCTACCTGGTGTGGGTACGGAGGCTTTCGGCTCGAACTCGTGCCCAGCAAGATGAAGGTTGATCTTGCTGGATCCGAACTGCAATGCCTTACGGTCGCCGCGGAATGTCTCGACCCGCATGCCGAGCACGCGAACGTAGAAGTCGATGGTTGCATCCAGATCGGACACCGTCAGAACGAAGTGGTCGATTCTGTCGACTATCACGGGCACTCTCCCTGAAGGTCGGAACGTCGACGTTTCACCCTAACGCCCAATGCGTTTGATTCCACCTTTCATCGTATGGAATCACGCGGTCGCAAGAAGGCCGCCGACCCGGTTTCACGCGGGTGGCGGCCTTGCGCGGTCACAGTGCGATGTACTTGGTGTCCAAGTATTCGTCGATCCCTTCGGTGCCGCCCTCGCGCCCGTAGCCGGACTGCTTGATTCCGCCGAAGGGAGCTGCTGCATCGGAGATCACACCGCGATTGACTCCGACCATGCCTGACTTCAAGCGACTGGCGACGCGTGTTGCCCGGACGATGTCGCGGGTGTAGAAGTAGGACGCCAACCCGAACTCGGTGTCGTTGGCAGCGGCGATGCCGTCTTCCTCGCCGTCGAACCCGATCACGGCGGCGACCGGTCCGAATATTTCTTCTTGCAGGAGGCGTGCGTCGGATGTGATGTTGTCCAATACTGTCGGCGTGAAGAAGGACCCGGGGCCCGCAGGCGCGCTGCCGCCGATGCGAACACGCGCTCCCTTGGCGACGGCGTCGTCGACCAGGTCCGCGACTACCGATCGTTGCCTATCGTTGATGAGTGGACCGATGTCGGTGTCGGGGTCGATTCCCGGACCCATTCGCAGCGCCGCGATTCGGCTGGTGAGTTTGTCGGTGAACTCTTCGATAACGGAGTTGTCGACGTGCAACCGATTGGCCGCGGTGCATGCCTGGCCGCCGTTGCGTAGCTTGGCTGCCATGGCACCGTCGACGGCGGCATCGATATCGGCGTCGTCGAACACCACGAAGGGTGCGTTACCGCCGAGCTCCATCGAAGTGCGAAGAAGATTGTCGGCTGCGTTGCGTACAAGAAGCTTTCCGACAGCCGTCGAACCGGTGAAGGTGATCTTGCGGAGCCGTGGATCGGCCATCAGTGGCGCTGTGAGGGTCGGCGCGGTGGACGTCGGCAGAATCGACAGCACTCCGGCGGGTAGCCCGACGTCGGCGAACACCTTCCCCAGCAGCTGCATGGTCAGTGGGGTGTCTTCCGCAGGTTTGACGATGATCGTGCAGCCGGCTGCCAGTGCGGGAGCGATCTTGCGGGTTCCCATGGCCAGTGGGAAGTTCCACGGGGTCACCGCGAGCACGGGGCCCACCGGGCTCTTCGTGACGAGGATTTGTCCGTTGCCAGCCGGGGCGGCGGAATACCGGCCGCCGATACGGACGGCTTCCTCGGCGAACCACCGAAGAAACTCGGCACCGTAGTTGACCTCACCGTGACTCTCGGTGAGCGTTTTGCCCATCTCCAGGGTCATGACCTTCGCGAATTCATCGGCGCGCAGATGTATGAGTTCGTATGCTGCGCGGAGGATTTCACCACGAACACGCGGTGGAGTCATGGCCCACTCGTCCTGCGCGTCGGCGGCCATCTCCAGGGCCCGTAAGCCGTCTTCCGCGCCTGCGTCCGAGATGGTGGCCAGGAGCTGGCCGTTGGACGGGTCGAGAACGTCGAACGTTCTGCCCGACGCGGCGGGTGCGAGTTCACCTCCCATCCACAGTTGTGTGGGTACGGATTCGGTCGTTCGTCCCGTCGATGTCATCGTCGTCATGGTTGTCCTCGTCAGCGGAGATGCAGGGGTGCGGATAGGGCTTCGTACTGCCACTTCGGCTCGTGCAGGCGGGTTCGGATTCGCCACGTCCCGTCGACCTGAACCAATTCGTCGCGATAGCGGATTGCGCGTGCAGAGGCTCGACCGACGCCGTTGTCCCCCCAGTGCACCGTTGCGATGACCCTGCTGTCACAACGTGCGATGTCACCGTCGATGTCGATGTGCAGGTTGCTCAGGGCGTGATCGGTCCCTGTGTACGCCTGCAGTCGGTGGAGCCAGTTCGCCACCCCGCGGCCACCGTGCAGGACCTGCTCTTCGTGGTTGTATCGACTCTCGGAGTCGTCGGTGAAGCACGAGGCGATACCGTCCCAGTCCTGGTTGTCCAGGAAATTGAGGTAGTTCTCGATGGTCTCGCGTACGGCGAGCTTGATCAATGCGGGTTCCGTGCTGGAAACGGTCGTGGACATGTGGGTCTCCTAGTCGGTACTGGTTGCGCGAGTGTTCGTGGATACGACGGAGGTGGCGGTCCGCAGTTGGCGGGCCAATCCGAGAGCGAGGACTGCGGCGATGATGAACGATCCCGACAGCATCAGCAGCCCCGCTTGGTTGTCACCGGTGGATTCGCGGAGCACCCCGAGCAGCCATGGGCCGACGAATCCACCGAGGTTGGCAACGGAGTTGACCAATGCGAGAGCGACTGCCGCCTGAGCACCTGGGAAGTGTTGGGACGGAAAGCTCATCAGCAGCGGTACACCCGCCTGGACACACGCCGCCACGCACAATCCGATGAGCGCAACGACAGCGGATCCGGTCAGAGCAGACACCGCCAGCCCCGCGGCGCAGACTATGAGGACCACGGCAAGGGTCGGACCTCGGTTACCGGTTCGCTGGACGCGTTTGGACACCAGAAGCAACGATATGGCGGACAGGCACCAGGGCAGCGCAGAGATGAAACCCGCTTGGACAGGTCCCACGGTGAAGCGCTCCTGGATGATCTGTGGGAGCCAATAGGTGACCGCGTAGAAGCCGACGAGGATGAAGAAGAAGGTCACGGTGTAGTACCAGGCGGCCTTGCTTTTCACGACCGACATCAAGGCGCTACCGGAGTGGCTGCCGCCGGCGTGTGCGCCGGCAGATTCCGCTTTCAGCGCGGACTGCACCACGGTGCGTTCGCTCTCGGTGAGCCACTTCGCGTCCTTGGGCCCGTTCGCCATGTAGAACAAGGTGATGATTCCGAGGATGACAGCAGCTGCACCCTCGATGATGAACACCCATTGCCAGCCGTGTACGCCCCATACGCCGTCGAGTCGTAGGAGCTGCGCCGTCAGTACCGAACCGAGGGCGAGCGAGATGGGGATACCGAGCTGGAAGAGCGAATATGCTCGTGCTAGTCGTTTGGCGGGAAACCAGAGGCCGAAATAGAAGAGGAGACCGGGGTAGAAGCCGGCTTCGGCGATCCCCAGGAGAAGGCGTGCGACATACAGTGAGTTGGCACCGACCACGAACGTCGTGGCGACGGTAATCAGGCCCCACGTCACCATGATTCGGGCGATCCATATCTTGGCACCGAACTTGTCCATGGCAAGGTTGGACGGGATTTCGAAGAGGATGTAACCGATCGAGAAGAGTCCGGCTGCGAGCCCGAACACGCTGGGACTCAGGCTCAATGACTCGCGCATGGACGATCCGACAACCGCGATGTTCACGCGATCGACGTAGGCGATGAAGAGCCCGAGGATGGCAAGTGGCATGACTCGCCGGCTCACCTTGGCCCAGATGCGTTTTTCTTCCGGGGTCTCGTCGGCGACGTTGGGATTCACCTCGACGTAGGTCGGCGCTTTCGCGCCTCCAGGGTCGTGTTTGTTCATGGCTGACCTTTCGTATTTCGGGCAGGCCGGTGGCCCGCGGGACCGCCGAGGGTCCCGCGGTGACCCGGAAGTGAAGTGTGGGTAGATCTGCAATCAGTCCTTGGAGCCGCCGTCATGAGCGGACACCGTGGGTTCGAGACCGTCGGCGCCGACGACCTCGGCCCATGCCTCGAAACCTGCCTGGAACGCGACGACGCCGGCCTCGGGCAGAGCGATTTCGATGGCCTCGAGGATTTCGGTCGGCGTCAAACCCAAGTCGAGTGCCACACGCACGTGAGATTGGATGTGTCCCTTGGACGCACGCATCACGGTCAGGCTGACGATGAAGATGAGTTCTTTCGTCTTGCGATCGAGCGTCCGCTGGTCGAGATATGCAGCGCTCACCAAGCCGTTGGCTGCCTGAAGTGCCGGAAAGTCGTGCTTGGCCATGATCTTGTGGTACGGCAGAACATAGCCGCGCTTGCGTGCCATGTCGTCGATGTAGTCCTGCGCCTCGGCGAGGTTGTTCTCCTGTGAAATGGTCATGGTGATGTCCTTTCGTGTTCTCTGGTGAGTCAGTGCGTGGTGGTAGGGCTGGTGTGGGCGGCGCTGCGGATGCGGTTCAACGCCGGCGTCAGGTATTCGCGGAACACGGGGTAGTTTTCGGTCACCGGGAAATGACCGATGCCGGTCATTCGTCCGCCAGTTGCTCCGGGAATAGCAGTGATCGTTGCTTCGGTCTCGTCGGCGGTGCACGCGTAGTCGTACTCACCGGTGAGAAGATGAACCGAACATTGCGACGTGTCGATTTCGTGTTCACGGCCGCGCAGATCGAGATCGTTGCTGTAGAAGTAAGTGTCGCCGCGGTAGATGCCAGGCCCACCTTGGCTGTACTCCCACCACACTTCTCTCCGTGATTCTTCTGGGCTTGTCGGTGCCATCAGGCCCGAAACCCATGAGGGCACAACTTGATTGGAATTGATATCGGGCGCGAGCGGCCAGTCGTGGAACCGTCCCTTCACGGTACTGGCACCCGACAGTCCGATCACTCCGCGAAACTCGTCGGGGTGACGGCGTGCGATTTCGAGCACAAGGGAACCGGCCATCGAACATCCGAGAACGACCGGATCGACCAAGTTCAGTCGCTCGCAGAAGGCGCGAACGGTGTCGATGTACCGGTCGGTAGTCAACAGATATTCCTGCTCCCACCATCCGGTGGGCGGCAGGGACTTGCCGTGCCAGGGAAGATCGAACGCCAGCACCCGGTAGTGTTGTGTCACTGCGGAATCGGCGAGCAAGTGTCGGTACTGGCGCGAGTCCGAACCAGCGGTGTGCAGGCACACGAGCGGAATTCCTTCGCCTGCCTCCTCGAAGTAGACCCGGTTGGCGGTCCCGTCGATGTCCAATGACACATAACGCCCCACCACCTCTTCGATGTAGGGATTGCGCGCAGGGCTATTCATCGTTTCCCTCTTTCGACATCGCTGTGCGTGCCAGCGAGAGAATCACCTGCACGAAACGCAGATTCTGGATGAGTTCATGTCGTCCGCTCGCAATGGCGAAATCGTCTTGCCGCCGATCGAGCGCCAACACATCGTTGTGCAGCGGTGGCGGAACCGGTTTGAGAAATTCTCCCCACGCCCTGGCCGAGCCGTCTAGAACAATGACCTCACGTACAGATGTCGACGAGGCGGGCTCGTCTGCCTGCAGAACCCCGTTCTCGAATACACACGTCAGCGACGTCCCTTCACATTGAAGTACCAGGGTCAGCGAGGTCCATCGTCCGACGAGTGCTGCTTCCTTCGATCCATCGATTTCGGCACGCCAGAGCCGCTGCCATGATGGTGTCAGGAATGCGCTGCCCGTATCTGTAAGGCTGTGCTGCATGGTTCTACGTCCTTGATTGTCGAAAGCTCACGCCAATTTTTGGCATGCCGAGTAGAACGGCCGTCCTCATTCAACGACCGAGATGGTTCGGGTACAGGACTAGACGGTCGGTGTCAGCCGTGACAGGGCCGCATCAGCGGCCTGGCGAACGTGTTCGACACAGGCTCGACGCGCGCCGTCCGCGTCACCGGATTCGATTGCCGCGACTATGACACGCAGTTCTCGAACGCTGTCGTGATAACGGCCGGGCGCTCCTAGCGAGAGGTGGCGCAGTTGCTGCACTCTGGCGTGAATAGTCCGCAGCATCGTGTTGATGAACGTGTTGCCCGCTCCGTCCATGAGTACTGCATAGAACTCGTCCTTGGAGACGAGAACATCTGCGAGCACACCCGCGGCCATCGCTTCTTCTACATCGACTAGTGCAGCACGCAGCGCACGCTTTTGTTTCGCTGTCCCCCGCAGTGCGAAGGATTCACCGGCGAGCGCTTCCAGAGCCCCTCGCACTTCGAACAGTTGAGCGGCCTCGTCCGGCGTCAGTGTCGCGACGACGGGCCCTTGATTGGCAACCATCTGGACCAGGCCCTCTGCCTCCAGGTGCCGAAGCGCCTCCCGTACGACGGTTCTGCTCACGTCGAACCGCTCGCACAGCTCACGCTCGCCCAGTCGCTGGCCGGGGCTGTATTCACCGGCCGCCAGCGCTTCTCGGAGCAACTCCACGACCTGCAAACGCAGAGGTGCTGCTACTCGGGCGGGAAGCGTGGGTCGGCCGGCGATGCTCACGACTCTGAATTCTGCCCGAGGAAGTTTTCGTCATCGAGAGCGGACACCAATCCCAGGATGGCACCGAGGTAGCTGTGCTCGCGCAGTCCCATAGACATACCGGTGGCGGTGCGCGTGAAATTGGACTGCCAAGGCCCGCCGGGCAAGCCGCGTCCGGACCACGGCGGCGCCGAGATATTCGAGAAATGGATCTCGACGAACGGCTTCTTGGTCTCTTCCAGCGCGTGACGGGTGGGCTCTCCGGTGGTGGTCAACCCGGCCGGGTTGAGAAGGTAGCCGGATGCGCGGTCCGCGGACTCGTGCACGAAGTCGAGGATTGCGCCCTCGTAGTTGGAGGTGAAGGTCTCGACGTCGACGCCGAGACCGGTGCCGATCTTTCTGACGTAGTCGTGCAACGCGTCGATAGAGGAGATCGGTCCGTAGACGCGCTTGTTGCGGTTACCCAGGTTGGGCATATTCGGTCCGTCGATCAGAACGATGGTGTGCCGCACAGAACCGTTGCGGTGCCACCCCATTGTGTCAGCCATGTGCCGTCCTTTCGTAGTACGAGAGTACCGTAATACGGTATTCGTGTGACTGTCAACACTCATAAGCGAGGAAAGGACGCGTGCCACTGTCGCTACGTGGTCAAACGCCCCCCTGACCGGGCATTCGGCCCGCAGCGGCGGCCGGGCGCGCACGCCGCTGGTAGCGAACACCGACGCCTGGACTCGCTTCGCTCCATGATCGTCGGGTTGATGTCGAACAACGCTCCGACGTGCTTCCGAGCCGCGATCTTTGGTGTCGCCCCTGCCCTGCTAGAGGATCTCGATAATCCGAATCGCCTGCTCACGCGTTGCGGCATCGATCTTCTTTGGTGCGCCTATATCTGCATTCTCCTGGTGAGAACACAGTCTCCACCAGTCCCGGGACATCTCAGCCATCGTTGTTCTTGATGCGTGATACTCGGCATCAGCGTTATTACAGGTTGGTCCCCCGGACCCCGACAGTCGCTTCGTAAACGACCTTGGCTCAAATTGTTACCGCACCGCCAAGACTCCCTGACACGACGTGCACCGATAAGCCGGTTTTATGTCAGGTGGGTCCGTCAAGACCCCTTGACGGTCCCGGTTGTCGTCGGTGTCACGCGGATCCTTCAGGGTGTCGCTTCGTCGCCGAGCAGATCGAGGGTGCGCTGCAACAGCGCTTCGATGCGGTCCTCGACGTCGTCGACCATGCCCGGCACAGCCGCCAAGGCGGTGTGGGCTCGCCGCCGCGCGTCGACCCCATCGCGGTAGTACCCCGAATCGAGTTCAGCTGGTGTGGGCTCGGGTCGAATGATGTCGACCTGTTCGGCGTCCGCTTGTGGTCTGGTGATGCGTCGTCGTGGGGTGTGCAGCGGTGAGAGCCCGGTGCGGTGTGCGGCGATCACCGTTCCGATCTCGGCAGCGGTCATCGGTGCGGCCGGTAGCGGTAGGTGTCCCCACCGGTCGATCGGCACCGCCACCGGACCGCCGTGGTCCGGCAACACGGTCATGTCGGGAAACGTGTTGCGCTGCACATGCTCTGCGAGCAACGCCGTCGACGGATACCGATCCGAGAACCGTAGGACCGTGTTCCACCGTTCCCACACTTCGGCCGGCTGAGAGCCGGTGACGTCGTGGGGGTCGATGCGGATGCGGTGGTGTCCGCCGATCCAGACGCTGTCACCGTCGACGCTGATGTCGCCGCAGTCGAGTTCGGCAATAGCGGTATAGGACAGGCCTGCTCCGGCCAGAAGAAGGAGAACGGCATCGCGTCGCCCGAACAACGCTGCCGTTGACCCTTCGGTCGGCAGTTCGGCAGCAAGGGCCTGGTACTGCGCGGCACGTCGGATGGTTCGGTCGGCGCGCGCAGAATCCAGCGCGAGACGCATCGAGGTCACCCGTCCCGGGGCGGGGTGTCCGGCGTCGAGGTGAGCGCGGTTGATCGCGGACGCCCGCCGCAGCTGCACCGTGTCGCCGGCGGGGTTCTCGTCGAGGAACTGCGCCAACGTAATCGGCGAGGCGGGTAGGGGTGAGGTGTCGGCGGCGGCGCACCAGTCGGCGAACAGCGCCCACTGGTAGCGATAGCTCGTCACCGCACTTGCCTGTCCCGCCGCCATGTGTGCGACGGTACCGGCCTGAACCGACAGATCAGGTTCAGCGGCGAGGGCGGCCCACCAAGGATCTCCATGGCCCCCGCCGGGTATGTCGCTCGTCCCCCACGGTGAACCCTTGTCACCGGGCGAGTCGCCGTGCTGATCGACGAGAGCCACAGGACCCCTGCGGTCCTGTGGCTCGTCGACGTTACGAGGAGGAACTACTCTGCGAGCTTGGCGATCGACTGCGCCCACAAGAAGACTCTCAATGTAGAAGTCAACCCCTCCACGTGGGCGCAATGCGTCGATGTGCCGGCACTACAAACTGCGCGGCCACCACACTTCGTTAGCCGCGTGAGCGATCGCACTTGTTGTCTACGCCGCTGTCGGCGTCCACTCCCGTTCGTCTCGCAGCAGCGCATACATAACGTTCACTCGGCGGCGTGCGAGGGAGATGATCGCGCCCGGGGCACGTTTGCCCTCGGATCGTTTGCGTTGATAGAACTCTCGCGACGCCGGGTCGCATCGGATGGCTGTCAGCGTGGACATGTAGAACACACGTCGCAGGCGACGGTCGTATCGTTGCGGCGAGCGCAGTCGTCCGGTCTGCGTACCGGAGTCTTTGCTCACCGGCGCCAGTCCCGCCCACGCAGCAAGTTGATCTCCGGATTGGAGGCGGCCGGGGTTGCCGATCGCCGCGAGAAATTCCGCTCCGAGGCGAAATCCCATGCCCGGCAGACTCGTGATGACATCGGCTAGCCGGTGGCGACGGAACCGCTCCTCGATTTGGTCGTCGATGTCCTTGATTCGACTGTCGAGGTGAAGCACGTGACGGGCGAGTTCTGCGACGAGGGCGGCGGCAACCTCCTCGCCTGGTAAGCGAACAGCCTGATCCTGTGCAGCGGCGACTGCCCGCTCCGCGATTGCTTCAGCGTTGCGCACCCCGGCACTGACCAACACCTTCGTCAACCGAGACACACCGCAACGCCGGATAGCGGCCGGGCGTTGGTAGCGAGACAACAGTTCGACCCAGCCGCGATCCGCCTTCGGCTGTGCGGCCCGGTCCAGCGACGGGCATACGTTCATCAGCTGGTATTCCAGCCGGTTGAGTGCGCGAGTCCGTTCGGACACCAGGTCAGAGCGGTGCGCAGTGAGCAATTGCAGTGCGACGATCAAGTCGTCGTTCGGTTCCAGAACAGGGAGGTCATCGCCGCGCATCCGCGACTGATCGGCGATCACCCGAGCATCTTTCGCGTCGGTCTTGCTCTCGCCGCCTCGATAGATCGCCGATGCCTGCCACACCGATCGACCGGTCAGGTACCGCACGCGTTGACCTGCGGAGGCTAAAACTGTCAGCAACAATGTCGCGTACGCGTTGGTCAGGTCGACTGCCCACGATGTCGTCGTCGCCAGAGCGGACACGTCGCGAACGATGCTCCCGATCGCGTTCTCGTCGTTCGCTACTTTGCGTGACAGTAGGGTCTTGCCGGTCTCGTCGACCGCGGTGACCCAATGGTTTTCTTTCCCGATATCGATCCCTGCCCACACCTTGTCTGCCGCCATTCGCATCTCCATCTCGTTGTCCACCAATGGATTCCCAGAGGGCGACCTCGTCGACGGTTCCTTAACAAGCGATGGTCCGCCGTTCTCAATCAGCGACTCGAGGATGCCCCAGTGGACCGGGCGGCCAGTCTTCCTGAACCGCACCCGAGAGCCGGCATACTTGTTGCTGCCTCACCCGATCCACCCGGGAAGCAGCACAGCCGAGCTCAGGCCGACGCTGCAACTTCGAACTTAAGGTACTTGTTGCGGCCGAGGTCGCCGATGGTCTTGATGTTGAACGCGGCTTTGAGGTGCTCGGCGTCACCGGGGCTGACGCCCTGCAGTGCGTCGACGGGTGCGTCGACGAGTTCGGTGAGCGGCTTGTCTTCGTATGCGTTGCCCGAGCTTGTCAGCGATTCCAGCCATGGATATGCCTCCTGGATCTCGTGTGCAGGCGCTCGGGTTCGTGCGCCGCCATCCGAGGGTACGGAATCGACCCTGAGAGCAGGGTGTGTTCACGTGCTCGTCACGGTCGACCGGTTCACTGAGATGGTGACCTCAACTGCCGGCTACGACACCGCATTCCTGTCCACCATCGACCTCGACCCACCGACGCGGCCGGGTCTGGTCGTACTGCCGTATACGCACTTCACGGTGGCAATCGACCCCGATCGACGTCTCGCAGCATCGACGGCGGTGAACATCGACGGACCCCAGCTCCGCGACGTCGAGCGTGGCGACGACTGGCAACTCGATCCACGCCTCCCCGCCACCCAGCAAGCCGGACCCGAGCTGTACTCCAGCAACGATCTCGATCGCGGGCATCTGGTGCGCCGCCGCGACCCGGTCTGGGGCAACGCCGCGATCGCCAAGCAGGCCAACGCCGACACGTTCCACTACACCGTGTGCGCGCCGCAGACCGCGACGCTGAACCAGTCGAAAACGTTGTGGCTCGATCTGGAGGACTACGTGCTCGATCATGCCCGGCAGTACGGGCAGCGATTGTCGGTGTACTCGGGATGCATTTTCGCTGACGATGATCCGGTGTACCGAGGCGTGGCGATCCCACGCGGTTCTTCAAAATCGCAGCCTGGGAACAAGACTCCGAGCTCGCCGCGACCGGATACGTCCTCGGCCAGACACCCTCGTTGGGGCCGATCCTCGAACGTCCCGCCCGCACCGACACCGCTAAGCCCCGCCCGGCCCGTACCGAACCTTCCAGGTACCGATAGAGGACATCGCAGGCGCGACCGAGCTGTCGATGCACCAACTCGTCGCCGCCGATCGGTACACGCTTCAGCCCGCTGCTCGGCCCGAACTTGGACGGTGGACTGAACTGACGGCTCACACGGATATCGTTCTGTAGGGCCCCTGCCACACCTGCGGTTGACCTACTTGACTTGACCTTATTGACCTTAGTATCGTGGGTGGCGTGAGTACACCACTGCAGGATCTCGTTGCCGCTGAACTCGCCGCCAGCGGACTCGACGGAACCGAGTTGAACCCGAGCGATGTCGCGTACGTCGAGAACGGGATCCGCAGCGTGCTCTCCGGCCTGAAAGCGCGCCGAACCTGGGAGAACCACATCGGCGCGATCCTCACCCATAAGCAGGTATTGGACGTGACCGGGTGGACGAAACAAGCACTGAGCCAAGCAGTCCGCGACCATCGCGTGCTCCGACTGGTCGCCGCAGACGGATCGGTGGGCTACTCCGTGGCAGGGTTCGACGACAACACACCTGCACGGCCGATCCTCGGAATCAAAGACGCCCTCCGGGTCTGGGCAAGTGCCGACACCGGTGGGTGGATGGCCGCGTCCTGGCTGATGACCGAGCAACCCGAACTCGGCGGACGAACACCGCGGCAGGCATTGCTCGACGGTGACGGGCCGTCAGTCGCCGATCTTGCTCGCGCAGCGACCGAGCAGCTCGCCGCGTGAGCGCTCCGCGTACCGCACTACATCTACTCGCCCCTCCCCCGCCGGACCACCTCCGTGATCGCTTCCCCGCCTTCACGGTTCAGACTGGCACGGCGGTGTTTCGCTGCCACAGCGCTACCCGCGGCCCGTTGTGGTTCACGAACGGCGGCCACGGACGCTTCGACCTCGCCGACGAGAACGGCACCTGCTACACCGCCGAATCCGAACAGATCACCCTCCTCGAAACGTGGGGCGGGATGCGGGTCGTCCCGAGTACCGAACTCCGTACCCGAGCAGTCACATGCCTTCAGGTAGCCGATACACGTGTACTAGCGGATCTGACATCGAACGCTGCCGCTCAGTTCGGGGTCACCGCAGAGATATTCAGCACCGGCAACTACCAGTTGACGCAGCTCTGGGCGTCGGCGCTCCGCAGTGCAGGATTTAGCGGGATCCGATACTGGGCCCGGCACGACCTCGCGCATACCCACGCCTGCCTGGCCCTCTTCGATACAGCCGGCGCCCACACATCCGCCGGCGCGGATCCGCAGCGCTATGCGGTGACTACTACCGACACGCTCTTCGAGCGAGCGGACCTGATCGACTCACTACAACGCGACACCGGCATCACCGTTCTGCCCGTCCCGCCGTCTCTCTGAGTGCCGTCGGCCGGGAGCAGTGGACGAGCTCGCCCACAGTCGTTCATTCAAACGGTATACACGCGCTCCGCCGGAGTCATTCGAACAGCCGACGGTCTCGGCGCAGCGAATGCTGCGTGAACGACAGTTACCGCACCGTCAACCAAGAATGACGGAAACCGTTGTCGATAATCGGTCGCACAATGGTCGATAGCGAGGCTTGCGTAGGAGTCATTCTTGAACCAACGGTGGAACAGCACCGGCGCGTGTTGCGGTACCCGACATAGTGGGTTGCACATATGTCACGCGCCGGCACTGGGTTCATTGTCCGAGTTGTAGTCTTCCGTCGACTCGGCGTGGGATAGAAAGGTAGTCATCTTGCAGCTCTTCTGGAAGGACGGCTGTCGGTGCGCTCTGCCAGGTGACCGGCCGTAGCCACCGTCTGATCGAGGTCGTACCGACTGAGGTGTGCAGGGTGTTCGTCGATGGCCATGGGCCACCATGCTGCTGCGCCCACGACACCAATACACCCGTGGGGTATCCGTTGAACAGCAGCCGACCGGACTTGGGGAGAAGCGATGCCGAGAGGCGTTGCACCAGTTCGGTTTCGTCGTCTTCGGCGTGGATGGTGCTGGTCAACGATGCAGGAAGGGCTGCGATCGCCTGATCGAGTGAGTCGAGATCGTATCGAGCGATAATGGCGGTCGGTCCGAAGCACTCTTCGACTTCCCCGCCGTGCAGAGAGGTCGCGTCGACCTGCAGCAGGCGCGGTGTGACCGAGAACCCGTCGCCGACCGGCTTACCGCCTTCGGCGATGACAGTGACCTCCTCGGTCTGTTTGAGCGAGGTACTGATCTGGTCGTATGAGGTACTGATCCGCTGGTTCAGCAGTGTCGCGGCAGGCGCTTGTTCGACGAGTTCGGCTGCAGCGGAGACCAACGCATCACCCTCTGATCCTAGTGGGACGAGCACAAGTCCGGGTTTGGTGCATAGCTGACCACCTGATCCGGTCACCGATGCCACCACGCCGGCGGCGATATCCGCGCCGCGTGCTGCGGCGGCCCCGGGGGTCACGACGAGAGGGTTGAGACTCGATAGTTCGCCGTAGAACGGAATCGGGCCCGGTCGCCCGGCGATGATGTCGAGTAGTGCCTTCCCACCACCGAGAGATCCGGTGAAACCGACCGCGGCGATAGCGGGATTGGCGACCAGTCGAGCGCCAGACGAGGTACCGAATACGATGCCCAGCAACCCATCCGGCGCGTCAACCGTCCGGGCTGCTCGTGTCATGGTGTCGAAGGTCAACTTCGACAGTGCTGGATGGGAACTGTGTGCCTTGACGATTACTGGACACCCCGCCGCGAGGGCGGAGACGGTGTCACCGCCCGGGACCGAAAACGCCAGCGGGAAGTTACTGGCACCGAACACCGCAACCGGCCCCAAGGGTACGAGTAGGCGACGCAGATCCGGGCCGGGACCCATCGGGGTGTCACCGGCATGATCGATCGTGGCCTCGAGGTAGCCACCATCGTCGACGACCTCGGCGAACAGGCGGGCTTGGTACACCGTTCTGGTGAGCTCACCGTTCAAACGTGCTTCGGGCAGGGCTGTTTCGCGGGTACCGACGGCGACTATGTCGGTGCGAATCGATTCGAGTTCGTCGGCGATCGCGCGTAGAAGCCTGGCACGGAACTCACGGCCGAGTGCGGCGAACACGGGCGCCGCTGCAGCGGCTTTCGACGCCAGTGCGTCGACCTCTGCATTTGTGGTCACTTCGGCGACGCTCTCGACGATGGCCCCCGTGGTCGGGTCGATGCTGTCGATCATGCTCATTTGTCGATGCCTTCCGGGTTCATCCGGCTTCGATGATCTCGTGGAAACTCCGCAGCGGAAGCAGCTTGGCCATGTCGTACTCGACGCCGATACCGGGACCTGTCGGTACCGCCAGGGTGCCGTCGGAGGAGATCGTGTCCACATGGTCGGAGTAACCGCAGGAATAGATTTCGGGCGACGGGTCTAGTCCAGCAGGAGAGACATTGGCAACCTCGTACAACGTCGTTTGCTGCATAGCTGCGATCAAATGACGGTGGACTGGACTGGGAGCATGCATTTCGGTTGTAACGCCGAGTGACTCACCGAAATGGATGGTCTTGAGGGCTCCGGTGATTCCCAGGTCGTAGTGGACGTCGACGCGCAGCAGATCAGTGCCGCCAGCGAGCAGGAAGTCTGCCTTGGCTTCGGGTCCCGCGACATGCTCGGTCTGCAGGATCGGAATATCGAGCGCGTCTCGGAGCTTCTTGTGCGCGAAAGCACCCAACCCAGTCGGGCGGATCGGATCCTCGTACCATCTGAATTCCGCGTCCTGGCAGGCTTTTCCGACATAGATGGCGTCGGAGAGCGAATCGAAGACGCAGGCAGGGTCGAGCATCAATTCGGCCTGCTCGCCAAGTCGCTCGCGCATGTTACGGACGTTCGCGGCTTCTTCACGCTTGTCGCCGCGATGCCATGAGTGCATCTTGAAGTTACGAAATCCCATGTCTTGCAACCTAACAAAGAAATCGGCGACTGCATCCTGATTCGACAGGTTACCCAGGCGGTCGCCGTTGTGACTGGAGGCGTACGCGGTGACCTCGGTTCGATGTCCACCGAGCATCTGGGTGAGCGAGAGGTTCTGCGCGCGCCCCGCCAGATCCCACAGCGCGACGTCAAGGAAGGACAGACCGTAGGAATGCGCGGGCCTCGCGGAGCGCCGAACGGTGCGGTAAATCAATTCGCGCTCGTGCATTTCATGGCCGACGGCGACGCGAGCCGCAGTGACGGCCTGGGGAACGGCAGCGGAGACATTCCAGTACGCGTAGGAACCTTCGTGACCGTCGTCGGTGAAGACCTGAACCATCAGCACGGACCGATTCGAGGTCGCCCCCGGTGCATAGGTGAACGAGCCGCCGTAGGTGTCGTCGTCGTAGTTATGCGCGAAGTTCTCCACGGGGATGTCGAAGACGCTTACCTCGACGCGATCGATGGTACTCATAGAAACCCTCCTGTGGTCATATATCATATCTTTTGGTCAAGTAAGGCTCCGCATTGTGCGGTGACCAGACTGCTAGGCGGTGTCGAACATCGTGTCGAAGCGAAGACCGAACGACTCGATGTGCTTCTTGATCAGTTCGGCAGCCAATCCGGCGTTGCCGTCCTGGGCGGCCTGCAGAATGTTTCGATGCTCGTCCCATTCGGCTGCCCAGCTGTCGGAGGCGTCCCACCCTTGGATGCTGACCAACGCCATGCGATCCCTGAGTCCGTCGAGGGTCTCCACCATGAGACTGTTCCCGCAGTAGCGGTACAACTCCGAATGGAACCGACGATTGAGCACGCTCAACTTGGCTCGCGCATTGTCGCCGTCCAGTGACGCTGCCTCGACGAGTAGTCGCTCTGCCTCCTCGAACTGCCCGTTCTGCCGGTGTACAGCCAGTTCGACCGCTGCGGGCTCGAGAACGGAGCGAACGCCGATGACTTGCTCGGCCAATTCGCGAGTAGGAACGCGAACGGTTGCGCCCTTGTACGGCTCGAAGACGACAAGGCCAGAACTGGACAGAAGTTTCAGCGCCTCACGAACAGGAGTCTTCGACACTCCGAATTCCTGCGCCAGTTCGGCTTCCACCAATGCCTGCCCAGGAGCGAATTCCCGGGAAAGGATGCCCTCCCGAATCTGCGCGTGGACCCAGTCGATGCGAGATGCGGGGATCTCGAGGCTTCGGGCCATGTGCTCACTCCTCGTGTTGCGACGCCGGCGGCGCTTGAACTTCTGAACGAATGTACCGAACGTGGACGCGTGTTCTCAGGCGCGAAGGGATGCCGTCAGCTGTGTGTTGCTGTTCTTCTCGACGTTCCAGGCGCCGAGCATGCGTCCGACGGCCCGACGGTCATCTTCCGACAACAGGCTGATCGGTGCACGCACCGCTCGGTCGCACAGGCCCAATTGATGGAGGGCTTCCTTGACGACGGAGACGTTCAGTGCGTTGTTGTCCCGCGCGCGGAGATCTTCGAAGGCTTTGATCGCACGCCACTGCTCCAGCGCGAGAGTGAAGTCGCCTGATTGAAGAGCGCGAAGGAACGCAATCGACACTTCTGGGACGACGTTGGCCAATCCAGACGTGAAACCGGTTGCGGTGGCTGCAAATCCCGATGGCGCGTAGGACTCCGCCAGGCCAGCTATCCACACGAGGTCCGATCCGTCGGCATCGGCGAGCGTCGTCGCGAACTGCACAGGATCGGGCAGAGCGTATTTGATGCCCACGAAGTTTTCTGCCCGCCTGCGTAATTCGGCGATGGCCGCGCCCGTGATCGCAGCGTTTTTCACATAGGTCACCAGCCCGAGTTCCGGTACCGCGCGAGCGATGGCGTCGTTGTAGTCGATCCACCCGTCCGCACTGATGTAAGGATGTACGGGCTGATGAACCATCACCGCCTCGGCGCCAGCTTCACGAGCAAAGCGTGCTTCGGCCAACGCATTCGACACCGAGCCGCCGACCCCCACCAACACTGACGCAGGTTCAGCATGCCCCACTGCGAGCTCTACACACCGGCGACGCTCTCCGTCGGTCAGTGAGTAATACTCCCCGGTGTTGCCGTTCGGTGTGATCACCTCGATCCCGGCATCGATCATTCGACGATTGATCACCACCACGGCGTCCTCGTCGATGCGATCTGCATTGTCGAACGGTGTCACCGGTATCGCGACGACGCCCGCGAGCCGCTTCTTCAGCTGATCGAATGCCACATGCCCTCCTCATATATTCCGTAACGTGCATCACGTTTCGTTGATCGTATCTCATATCTTAGCG
Organism: Rhodococcus sp. B10; assembly: GCF_011770055.1. Lineage (NCBI taxonomy): Bacteria > Bacillati > Actinomycetota > Actinomycetes > Mycobacteriales > Nocardiaceae > Rhodococcus > Rhodococcus sp. B10. Next base: position 21,228 of record NZ_JAAFYV010000025.1, read on the forward strand.
CAGTCAAATAGAGGGTTCTCGCAGGTGGAAGAGGTTGACGAATCAGCGTTCGGATCGTAGTGTCGGCCATCACACCGCGTCGTACACGATATACGACAGGTTTCTAGGTGCATTCCGCACCACACCACCTCGCCCGACGCAAGGATCCGAACCATGGCAATTGCTTCCACCGCCGAGAACCCGATTCTCGAAGGTGCACTGAAGAAAGCGTTCACCAGAATCGTTCCACTGATCATGATCATGTTCGTTCTCAACTACATCGATCGTGTCAACATCGGCTTTGCCAAGCACGAACTCGAGGTACACGCAGGTATCACCGCCGCCGCGTACGGCGTCGGCGCAGGCCTGTTCTTCATCACCTACGCGATATTCGAAGTCCCGAGCAACGCATTGATGGAAAAGTTCGGCGCGAAAGCCTGGCTCACCCGCATCATGATCACGTGGGGACTGGTCTCCGCATCAATGATGTTCGTGCAGAACACCGCAATGTTCTACGCACTCCGGCTCCTGCTCGGCGTGGCCGAGGCAGGATTCTTCGCAGGCGTGCTGCTCTACTTCACGTACTGGTTCCCCGACCGCTATCGCGGACGCGCGAACTCCAGCCTGTACATCGGGTCGATCGTCGGCGCAGTGATCGCAGCTCCGTTGTCCGGGGTGTTCTTGAGCATGACCTCGGTCGCCGGGTTGATGGGGTGGCAATGGATGTTCTTGGTCGAGGGTGGCGCGTCCGTCGTCGTCGGTTTCGTCATCTGGTTCTTCCTCGTCTCCAAGCCTGCCGACGCGAAATGGCTGACGCAACCCGAGAAGAACGCCATCGCGCAGGAGCTGGCGCGTGAATCCGCAGCCAAGAGAGCGGCCTCCGGCATCACCGAGGCACCCTCGCGCTGGCGAATGCTTCTCGATCCACAGATCACCCTGTTCTGTACAATGATGTTCGCAGCGCAGGTCGCCAATTACGGCGTCACGTTCTGGCTGCCATCGGTCGTCCGATCGATCGATGGGCTCGGCGAACTCCAAATCGGGTTCATCTCGGCACTCCCCTATGCTCTTGCGGGCGTCGCCGTATTCGTGGCCGCCCGCATCTCCGATCGCACAGGGCTTCGCCGCACAGTCCTTGCCGCCGGCTTCGTAGCCGCAGCCCTAGGAGCGCTGATAACCGCGATGGCGTCGCCGATCGTTGCCATCGTCGGATTATGCATCGCGACAATCGGATTCAAGGTAGCAGCAGGATCGTTCTACGTGATACCGCAGGGCTACCTCGATATCCGTCTCCTCGCGCCGGGACTCGCCCTTATCAACTCCATCGGCAACCTCGGCGGTTTCGTCGCACCCGCGGTGCTGGGCGCCGTCGAAGAACGCACCGGTGATCCGGCAGCTGGGTTCCTGTTCATTGCAGTTGTCACCGGAATCGCCATCATCGGAGTGGGGAGAATGCGGACACACCCTCGTCGAGCCGAAGGAAGCCCCAACGTTCCTACCAGCGAGAGCAACACGCAACCCCGGGTAGCCGGCCAATCCCGGCCCTGAAGGCCTGAACCATCTCTGCTGACCGTGGTGAACCACCACGGTCAGCAGGGCGATCGTATTTTTCCTGTCTAGCCCGTGCCCTGATCGCGGTAGCGCTGTCACCGGCGTCGGCCGGGGGATGCCGCCGCCGTGCATCCGATCGTGTGGGACCGCAAGCGCGTGGCTACGAACCGCCGACAGTTGGAATCGATCAACCCAGTGAGCGAGGAACAGGAAGACCGAGTCGCACGCTCCAGGGGCGGATGCGATGCCAGACCTGATCTGAGATGAGGACGCCGTTGCGCAGCTGATCTCGCCGATCCGCCAGTGCACGTTCTCCTGGGAGCCGGATGGTTCGTCCGCCGGGGCGAACCCGCGAGGCTCGGATACTGGCCACCAAATGGTCCGTCTCATCGAGAAAGGCAGCCCTGCCGGCAAAGTGAGCAGGATTGAAGACCTGGAGGAACACGCCCCAACAGCGAAGATTAGGATCCCAGTTTTCGGTGGTACCGGCCCGTCTGCTCGGCTGCAAATGTCCCCCGGCCGGGCACCCTATCGACGATGCCCTCGGCGACGAGGTCGTGGAATGCCCTACGAATTGTCTGACGGCTTGCACCGTACTCCGCAGCTAGTTCCGCCTCGGTGGGAAGCCGAACGCCGTCCTTGTATACCCCCGCAGATATTTCGCTCCGCAATCTGTTCGCGACAGTGCGGTAGACGGGTTCGGACGGGCGTTCGGTTTCAGTCATGACCGACAGATAATAACGCCGAGCCTTCCGTCAGAGCTTTCCGCGCGACACGAGTTGGCTCGCGATGACATTGCGTTGGATCTCGTTGGTACCTTCTCCGACGATCATCAAGGGTGCGTCGCGGAAGTATCGCTCCACGTCGTACTCGGTGGAGTAACCGTATCCGCCGTGAATGCGGACCGCATCGAGAGCAATCTCCATGGCAACTTCCGAAGCGAACAGCTTGGCCATGCCGGCCTCCATGTCACACCGCTCACCGCTGTCGAACTTTTCCGCCGCATGCAGTGTCAGTTGACGAGCGGCGGTGAGCTTTGTTGCCATGTTGGCAAGATAATTACCGACCGACTGATGCTTCCAGATCGGCTTACCGAAGCTTTCACGTTGTTGCGCATACGCGAGTGAATCCTCCAACGCGGCCGCTGCGACGCCGAGGGCCCGGCAGGCAACCTGGATGCGGCCGGTCTCGAGTCCCTTCATCATCTGAGCGAATCCAGCGCCGGGCTCTCCACCGAGTATCGCCTGGGACGAGATTCGGTAGTTGTCGAACGACAACTCGCAGGTTTCGACACCTTTGTATCCGAGCTTGGGAAGATCTCGCGAAACAGTAAGTCCTGGGCCGTGTTCGACCAATACGATCGAAATTCCCTTGTGCCTGGGCGTTGCGGACGGGTCCGTCTTGCACAGCAGCGCGATCACACCGGAGCGACGCGCATTGGTGATCCACGTCTTGGAACCGTTGATGATCAGATCGTCGCCATCGGCCTTGGCGTTCGTGGACATGGCCTGCAGGTCGGATCCGCCGCCCGGCTCGGTGAGTGCCATCGTCGCTCGTACCTCACCTGTAGCCATTTTCGGCAAGTACTTCTGCTTCTGCTCCTCGGTGCCGTACAGCGTTATGAGCTTGGCCACTACCGTGTGGCCGCCCATGGCTCCTGCAAGACTCATCCAGCCGCGAGCAAGTTCCTCGGTCACGTGGACATAACACGGCATCGTGACCGGTGAACCACCGTATTCTTCCGGGATCGCCAGGCCGTAGATGCCGATCTGCTTCATCTGCTCGATCCACTTCTCGGGGTACTCGTTCGCGTGCTCGACCTCTTGCACAGTCGGCTTGACCTCGCGGTCCACGAACTTTCGAACGGTCTCCACCAGGAAGGTTTCTTCGTCGTTCAATTTGAGGCTCATCGTCACTACCTTCGAGTCGAGAGAACCGGACTGCACGCCCGGCGACGAGTATATGTACGGCCATTTTGCTCTGGATATATTTAATTGTCAAGAACTCTCAGGGGTGGTGAGGGCAATCCGAAATCGTCAGGCACCGAGCGTTCACCGTCGGCCCACGCCGCTGCTGTGGATTGTCGAGCGGCTGTTCCAAGAAGGCGGCTGCCTCGAATCGTTGCCGAACAGGGACAGGGTCGGCGTCATGGCCGATCGAGTGTCTCCCGAATGGGGATAACCAAGCCAGTGGGTGCCACAGCTGTCCGCGCACGTCGCCACAGGTGATTGGACAGTTCGAAGTGGCTGGTGCCACCGTTGAGTACACTCTATATTCATGAGTTCGAGTCACTTGGAGGAACGTCGACCGCGACGTCGACTGCGTCTGAGCGATGAGGCCGCAGCACACGTAAGGGAACGGATTCTTGCGGGTGAACTCCGTGCCGGCGAATTCATACGCTCGGAATCGGTGGCCGACGAGCTCGACATCAGTGCGACCCCAGCGCGAGAAGGCCTGCTTGTCTTGCAGGCGGAAGGCTTTCTTCGTGTCGTGCCCCGCAAAGGATTCGTCGTTGCCCCCTTGGACCCGAAGGATATCGACGACGTATTCACCGCGCAGTCTTTGCTGGCAGGCGAACTCGCTGCGCGCGCTTCGACACACGCCGACGCGTCAGTGATCGGTTCTCTCAACACGATTCAGGATTCACTGGAGAGGGCAGCGAGCGAGAAGAACTACGACGAAGTGGAACGGCTCAATCACGCGTTCCACCGCACGGTGTATGCGCTAGCGGACAGTCCCAAGTTGCAGTGGCTCGTAGGGTCGACGCTCGGGTATGCACCTCGAAAGTTCTTCGCTGCCATCCCTGGATGGCCGGAGGCATCTGCCCACGACCACCGCCGCATCGTCGAACTGTTGGAGGCCGGCGATTCCGAGGGCGCCCGCAGCGCCATGGCTGCGCACATTCTCGACGCGGGCCGCCTCCTCACCGCGCACGTCGAGAACATGCACATGCCGCAGACGGCATCGTAGCGATCAGCGTCCGGGAATCGGCCGCGCGCTCACCCTTGTGAATTCGACGATCGAGTCGAAGGTCTCTACCGCACATTCCTCGAAGAACGCGTGTCTCGCACCGGGAAAAGTATGAACAGCAGCGCCCGGGATGCGCGACGCGATTAGCTCGCTGTTCGTCACAGGCGCCAGCAAGTCGTCGGTTCCGTGAAGGATCAATGTAGGAGATGCAATCGTCGGCAACATCTCCCAAGCGTCGTGGGTCCCACTTGCCCTCATATGCCACGCCCGTGCGTCGGGTGTCATTGCCGCGTCACCGAGTGTGACGTACGGCGGCGGGACGCCGGCTACATATCGGTCGGTGTACATCAGCGACGTCAAGACCCCACGTGTGACGGACGAATCCGCGATCAGCGATAACCGAACGGCGTCCGATCGCTCGACGGCGTGGGGTCCTCCGGGCGTCGTGCATCCCAATACGAGTCGGTCGACGCGGTGCGGTGCATCGATGGCGAGCCATTGCGCAACTCGTCCCCCCATAGACGTTCCGAATACGTGACACCTGGATATCCCCACTGCGTCGAGACACCGAACGGCGTCCTGCGCAAGAGTTCTCGTGGTAAACGGACGCGCCCCCAGTGTGCTGTGCCCTGTCCCCCGGTAGTCGAGAGTCACGACGGTATAGACCGTGGAGTAGAGCGAGCGCACTCGGTCCCACCAGTGATGGTTGTTTGCCTGGCCCGACAGCAGAAGCAGGGGCGGACCAAGTCCGGTCACTTGAAGCTCTACCTGCGCCCCGCCCGTGACACGAACGAGCTCTCGGTACTCCCCGGGCACTGTTATCTTGCTGTCGCCAGGATCCGGGCGGCGCGAGCGACTACAGGTGGATCGACCATATGTCCGTCCACACTCGCGACCCCGCCGTCCGAGGACAGAGACGCCGTTATCTTCTCGGCCCACGCAACCTCTTCTGACGTCGGGGTCAAAGCAGTCTTCGCTGGACCGATCTGTGCTGGATGTATACACAGTTTGCCGCTGAACCCCAACGATTTTCCGTACAGCACATCCGCTTCGAGCACCTTCGGATCGCTCAAGTCGGTCGTCACCCCGTCTACTGGTGAGTTGATACCGGCGGCGGCCGCGGCAATCACGAGAGACGACCGTGCCGCGAGAAGCGCCTCGCGATGGTCGGGGTCGACACCCAGTTCGGCTGCCAGGTCGATGTGTCCGAGGGCAGTGCGCACTACACCCGGTACTGAGGAGAGCTCGGACGCTGCAAGTAACCCCCGTGCGGTTTCGACGAGTGCGACTACCGGTACGTTTTGCGCGACTTCCGCCAAGACCTGCGGATCGTCGGCCTTGGGGACCATGATCGCTGACCCCGTTGCGATTATGGCCGCGATGTCCGCTGTCCAGTGTGGAGAGGTACGCGCGTTGACCCGTACCACCGCGTTCCCCCCGCCGCGTAGCCACTCGACGACAGTGGTTCGCGCGATGTCTTTGTCGCCGCCTGCGACAGCATCTTCGAGGTCGATGATGACTACGTCCGCACCCGATGTGGCCGCTCTGTCGAAGCGTTCTGGTCTAGTTCCCGGCACGAAGAGGAAGGTGCGCGCTACCGCTGCTCGCTGCGCGATGGTGGAGGTCATCGCCGCACTGCCTTGGCTGTTGCCGCGGTGGCCACCGAACCCGTGACCGACAGGGCGGCGGACTGCGCGGCGTCGTCGACCGATCCTTCGACGACGAACAGGTCGTCGGCGAAGAGAGGATGTTTGAGACGGAAGGAGAACTCTCCGACCTCCGCGTCGCCCCATGCGCGGCCCACAAGGTCTGCCATCAGCGTTGCGAGGAGTGGGCCGTGCACGACGAGGCCCGGATACCCCTCTACGCCGGTTGCGTACGGTGCGTCGTAGTGAATTCGGTGAGCGTTGGCTGTAAGCGCGCTGTAGCGGAACAACGTCGGGGTGGCCACCGAGCGCGTTGTCGCCCAGGTGGAGTCGGCCTGAGGTTCGACCTGCTTTGTTGCCTGTTCGAACGTCCTGGTCGGTCCGCCGCTGTCGCTTCGGTAGACGATCTGTTGCTGTTCGGTGCGGCACAGGCGGCCGTTCTGCTCGAAATCGTGGCGCACGACGACAAACAGCATCTCACCGGTGCCGCCACGTTTCGGGGTGACGGACTCGACGGAGGAACGGCGGGCGGTCTCGGTATCGACGTGCAAATGGCTGTGTGATGTCACGGTTGAACCGGCGAACATGCGGCGTCGATCGGGAATCGGAGGATAAAAGTGCCCGGCCGCGGGATGCCCATCCAATCCGAGCTCCGAGGTAGCAGGCCAATCCTGAAATGCCGTCCAGTGACCGAGGATCGGGACAATTCCGTCGGCGAATCGCGCTTCGTCGAAGTCCAACGTCCGGGCGAGCTGGATCACTCGTTCGAGGTGCACGCGGTCCGTCGTTTCGACAGGCTCGGGGGTCCATCCGTCGACGTATCGCGCGAGTTCGATCGATTCGGCTGTGTTGTTCTGAGTCATTACACGCTCTTCCTGACTCGGTCCACGCACCGTCGTCGATGACGCAATGTACGAGTCTTAACAATTCTTTGTAGAAAATATTCTACATGGATAGCGTGGGCTAGGCCATGGTTTCGTTCGGATCGCCAGCGAACTGTGGCCACGATGTAGCCGACCCTGGGGTGTCCGCACGGGGTCCCCACGCCACTTGCAGGGACGGGTCCCATCGGTGGACCCATCACCCCATGTTCACCTCGACGGCGCTCTCTGCGCCGCGAAATGCATCGGCGGGTGGGCAATAGCCAGGTCGCTGGTCGCCAGACAGTCGACAGTATGCGAGCACCTCGATCCGCTTGCATTGCGTTCCTCGTCGAACGTTCCGCTGTTAGGGTCAATCTCGTGGTCGGGAGCTACAACTGCTGCTGAGGTGGCATATATGCAGAATCACCGTGCATGCCCCGATCAAAATCCAAGACAAGCTCACGCTTTTTGCGAGCGCGACTAGTCACTTCTGCCCGACTGCACTGCAGCAGCCGAGCCGTTCTTGAATAGCGAATGAGGCTGAGGACAGCACGACCTACGGCGAGGCACGTCGCTGTCGCTGCTGAAGGTTGGTAGTTCGACTTACCGGTAGTTGGAAAGTTCGATGAGGTTATTGTCCGGGTCGCGGATGTAGACGCTCAGAATCGACCCCCTTGCGCCGGTTCGTTCAACCGGACCGTCTTCGACCGCAATGCCGTGGTCCTTCAACTCTGCAGCGACGTCGGTGATCGATTCAGTGACCACGAAACACAGGTCGGCACTGCCGGGCGTCGGCTTGTGCGCTTTGGGCTCGAACTCGTGTCCCGCCTCGTGCAGGTTGATCTTGCTGGCACCGAACGTCAACGCTTTTCGGCCTTCTCGAAATGTCTCTTCGCGCATCCCGAGGACACGAACATAGAAATCTATCGAGGCGCCGATATCTGCGACGGTGAGGACGAGATGGTCGAGACGATCGATGTTCACATGCGACCCTTCGCTGAATTCGTGTGGTCGTCGTCAGCCTAGCTCTGCCGTAGACAGGCCTACCGATGCAAGGTGGTGGTGGTCTCGTGTCAGCAATCACCAGGGGCTGACACGAGACCACGTTCGACGCAAATGTGGAGTCACAGTCCGACATTCGCGTCGAAGTATACGCACTATGAGGCGACGTACTTGGTGTCGAGGTACTCTTCGATGCCTTCGGTGCCACCTTCACGGCCGTATCCGGATTGATTCACACCACCGAAGGGTGCAGCAGCATCAGAGATGATTCCTCGATTGACACCGACCATCCCCGAGTTGAGTTCGTTGGCCACCCGCGCAGCACGCGCACTGTCTCGCGTATAGAAGTACGAAGCCAACCCGAACTCGGTGTCGTTCGCTGCAGCGACTCCTTCCTCCTCGGTGTCGAACCCGATTACAGCGGCCACCGGCCCGAAGATCTCTTCGCGAAGCAATAGCGCGTCCGAGGGGACTCGGTCGAGGACAGTCGGTTCGAAGAACGAGCCTGGGCCGACCGGAGCGCTGCCCCCGGTTCGTACGCGTGCACCCTTGCGCACCGCATCGTCGACGAGGCGCGCCACCACCGTGCGTTGGCGTTCGTTGATGAGTGGACCGAGATCGGTGTCCGCGTCCAGTCCGGGTCCGATGCGCAAAGCGGCAATCCGTGAGGTGAGCTTGTCCGTGAATTCGTCGATGACCGCATTGTCGACGTGTAGTCGGTTCGCTGCCGTGCATGCCTGTCCCCCGTTGCGCATCTTAGCGGCCATTGCACCGTCGACCGCTGCGTCTATGTCCGCATCTGCGAACACCACGAAGGGTGCATTGCCACCCAGTTCCATCGACGTATGGAGGAGGTTGTCCGCAGCATTGCGCACCAAGAGCTTTCCTACCGCCGTGGATCCTGTGAACGTCACTTTTCGCAAGCGAGGGTCGGCCATCAGCGGTCCGGTCAACGGCGGCGCCGTCGAGGTCGGCAGGATCGACAGGACGCCGGGCGGAAGTCCTACATCGGCGAATACTTGGCCCAGTAGCTGCATTGTCAGTGGAGTGTCTTCTGCAGGCTTGACGATGATCGTGCAGCCCGCGGCCAGGGCAGGCGCGATCTTTCTGGTTCCCATCGCAAGAGGGAAATTCCAGGGAGTGATCGCGAGTACCGGCCCTACGGGTGTCTTCGTGACCAGGATTTGTCCGTTGCCGGCTGGTGCGCTGGTGTACCTACCCCCGATTCTGACTGCTTCTTCGGCGAACCATCGCAGGAACTCTGCTCCGTAGTTCACTTCGCCGTAGCTCTCGCTGAGCGCTTTACCCATCTCGAGAGTCATTACATGCGCGAAGTCGTCGGCTCGCTCGTGTACCAGATCGAAAGCTGCACGGAGGATTTCGCTGCGGACTCGTGGTGCGGTAGCGGCCCACTCCGGTTGGATCTGCGACGCAAGTGCGAGCGCCTCGAGCCCATCCTCCGCGCACGCATCGGCCACGGACGCGATCACCTCTCCATTGGAGGGGTCGGTCACCTCGAAGGTCTTCCCGGAGGCAGAGGGTTTCTGCACCCCGCCCAACCACAGTTGGCGGGGGACGGATGCGACTGTGCGCGTGATGCTGTTGCTGTCCATCAGTGGCGTTCCCATCTAGCGCAGATGCAACGGGGCCGACAGTGCCTCGTACTGCCATTTGGGCTCGTGGAGGCGCTTGCGAATCCGCCAGACACCGTCGACCTGTACGAGTTCGTCTCGGTATCGGATAGCTCGAGCAGACGCCCGTCCGACTCCGTTGTCGCCCCAGTGGACAGTGGCGATGACGCGGCTGTCGGAGAATGCGACCTCGCCGTCGATGTCGATGTGCAGATTGCTCAACGCGTGATCGGTCCCTGAATAGGCTTGAAGACGGTGGAGCCAGTCGGCAACGCCCTTGCCGCCATGAAGAATCTGTTCTTCGTGGTTGTAATGACTCTCCGAGTCATCGGTGAAGCACGAAGCGATGCCTTTCCAATCTTGGTTGTCGAGGTAGTTGAGGTAGTTCTCGACCGTCTCGCGGACAGCGAGCTTGGTAAGAGCGAGTTCGGTGGTGGAGATGCTCTGTGTCATCGAAGCTTCCTTAGTGAGTAGTGCGATTGTCTGATGGAGAAGAAGACGTGATACCGGTTGTCGCTGTACGCAGTTGGCGTGCAAGGCCGAGCGCAAGGATTGCTGCGATCACGAAGGATCCGGCCAACATGAGCAGTCCCGCTCGGTTGTTGCCGGTCGCCTCCCGCAGAACTCCGAGGAGCCAGGGACCGACGAAGCCGCCGAGGTTGGCTACCGAGTTCACGAGTGCCAGGGCCACGGCCGCTTGTGCCCCAGGAAAGTGCTGCGAGGGGAAGCTCATCAGTAGTGGTACCCCCGCCTGGACGCAGGCCGCGACGCAGAGACCGATCAGGGCAATGACGGCAGAACCCGTCAGCGCCGACACCGCCAGACCTCCCGCGCAGATGACGAGGACGACTGCCAATGTAGGACCGCGGTTTCCGGTTCGTTGTACTCGCTTGGATACCAGCAGTAGCGACGCGGCGGACAGGCACCATGGGAGTGCCGAGATGAACCCGGCCTGGACGGCGCCGACCGTGAATCGTTCTTGGATGATCTGGGGTAGTCAGTAGGTGACGGCGTAGAAGCCCACGAGCATGAAGAAGAAGGTGACGGTGTAATACCACGCGGCCGGGTTCTTGATGACGGACATCATGGCGCCGCGTGAGTGGCCTCCGCCGGAGTGGTCACCGCCGGCGACCGCTTCTGCTTCCAGAGCGCCGACGACGACACGTCGCTCGGCGTCGTTGAGCCACTTCGCGTCTTTCGGACCGTTGGCCATGTATACGAGCGTGACGATTCCGAGGATCACAGCGGCGGCTCCTTCGATGATGAAGACCCACTGCCACCCGTGAACACCCCATACGCCGTCCAGCCGAAGGAGCTGGGCTGTGAGCACTGAACCCGAGGCGAGCGAGATCGGGATGCCGAGCTGGAAGAGTGAATAGGCCCGAGCGAGGCGGCGTGCGGGGAACCACAGGCCGAAGTAGAACAGCAGACCGGGGTAGAAGCCGGCTTCGGCGATTCCGAGTAGTAGTCTCGCAACGTAGAGAGAGTGGGCGCCGACGACGAAGGTCGTTGCCATGGTGATGACTCCCCAGGTGACCATGATACGGGCGATCCAGAGCTTCGCGCCGAATTTGTCCATGGCCAGGTTCGATGGAATCTCGAACAGAATGTATCCGAGCGAGAACAGACCTGCTGCGAGACCGAAGACACTGGGGCTCAGGTGCAGGGACTCTCGCATGGACGATCCGACCACTGCGATGTTGACGCGGTCGACGTAGGCGATGAACAAGCCCAGAATCGCCAGGGGCATGATCCGCCGGCTGACCTTTGCCCAAATACGCTTCTCTTCGGGAGTTTCGTCGATCGTGGTGGGGTTGATGTCGACGGTCTTACGAGCCGGGGCTCCGCCAGGGTCGTGCTGGTTCATGATGTGGCCTTCCGGTTTCGGGTACGCCGGCGGACCGCGGGGCCGGTTAGGGCCCCGCGGTGACACCGAAAAGAGCGACGGGTTGATCTGCGATCAGTCCTTGGAGCCGCCGTCGTGTGCGGCAACAGTCGGTTCCAGCCCTTCTGCACCTACCACCTCTGCCCATGCTTCGAAGCCGGCCTGGAAGGCAACGACGCCTGCTTCCGGCAGGGAGATCTCGATCGCTTCGAGGATTTCGGTGGGTGTCAGTCCGAGATCGAGTGCGACCCGGATGTGGCCTTGGATATGGCCTTTGGACGCTCGCATGACCGTGAGGCTCACGATGAAGATGAGCTCTTTCGTCTTGCGGTCGAGGGTGCGCTGATCGAGGTAGGCAGCGCTGACCAGACCGTTCGCGGCTTTGAGAGCGGGAAAGTCCTGCTTGGCCATGATCTTGTGGTACGGCAGCACGTATCCGCGTTTGCGGGCCATGTCATCGATGTAGTCCTGCGCCTCGTCGAGGTTGTTGTCCTGCTGCAGTGTCATATTGATGATCCTTTCTTTTTGGTGGGTCAGTGGGTGGAGTCCGCGCGCCGACTGTCTATGTCGCGCAGTGCAGGCAAGAGGTATTCGCGGAACTTCGGGTAGTTCTCCGAGACCGGGAAGTGTCCGATGTCGGTCATTCGGCCACCTGTCGCCCCAGGGATCGCTGCGATGGTCGCCTCGGTTTCATCGGCGGTACATGCATAGTCGTATTCACCGGTCAGCAGGTGGACACTGCATTTCACGGTGTCGATCTCGTGTTCTTTGCCGCGTAGGTCGAGGTCGTTGCTGTAGAAGTAGGTGTCGCCGCGGTAGATACCGGGACCACCCTGGCTGTACTCCCACCACACTTCGCGACGCGATTCTTCAGGGCTCGTCGGTGACATGAGACCGGAAACCCAGGACGGCACAACTTGATTGGAGTTCACGTCCGGCGCGAGCGGCCAATCGTGAAACCGGCCCTTGACGGTGCTTGCTCCGGAGAGTCCGATCACGCCGGTGAATCGATCCGCATGCGTGCGCGCGAGCTCGAGTACAAGCGATCCTGCCATCGAACATCCCAGCACGACAGGGCTTTCGAGTTCCAACCGGTCGCAGAACGCGAGTACGGTCTCGATATACCGATCCGTGGTAAGCAGGTATTCCTGCTCCCACCACCCAGCCGGGGGAAGGGACTTTCCATGCCATGGCAAATCGAAAGCCAGCACCCTGAAACGTTCGGTCACTGCCTCGTCGGCGAGGAGGTGACGGTACTGCCTGGAATCGGAACCCGCGGTGTGTAGGCATACCAAGGGGGTTCCCGAGCCGGATTCTTCGAAGTACACGCGATTGTCGACACCGTCGATGGAGAGCGTGATGTATCGACCGACAACTTCTTCGACATAGGGATTGTGCTCGTAGTCAGGCATCGTTTCCTACCTTCTGCACCGCTGTCCTGGCGAGCGCGAGAACGAGTTGGACGAACCGCAAGTTCTGAATGAGTGTGTGTCGCCCCGATTCGACGGCGAAATCGTCTTGCCGACGGTCCAATGCCAAGACATCGTTGTGTAGAGGTGGAGGAGTAGGCAGGAGGAACATCCCCCATGCGCGAGAGGACCCGCGAAGGACGATTGCGTCCCGACCGCCGTCTTCGACGTCGGTTCTCCCTGTCAGTACCCCGTCGACGAAGCGGCAGGTCAGGGTTCGTTCGTCACATTTGAGGACGAGGGTGATCGAAGTCCATCGACCGACGAGTTCGACTTCGCGAGATCGGGAGAGTGCGTGTTGCCAGTTCGTCTGCCATTCCTCGCCGAGAAACGGGGAGTTCGTCGCAGAGATGTTGTTCTGCATGTTCGGGTCCTTGTCGGGGCATGCGGGATTATGGGCATGCTGAATAGAGCCGATGTGTGGTCGGCAGGGGTGTTGTTACTCGGCTGTTTAAACCTGTGCGCCGGCTGCCAAACGTGCGAGAGCCACATTGGAGGCCTGCTGGACATGTTCGACACAGGCGATTCGGGCCGCTTCGGCGTCGCCGTCCTCGATTGCGGACACGATCGCTCGTAGCTCACGGATGGTGTCGACGTGTCGACCAGGTGCCCCGAGCGAAAGATGTCTCAGTTGTTGAACCCGTGCGTGGATCGTCCGCAGCATTGTCGAGACGAACTCGTTTCCAGCGCCGGCCATCAGAACCGCGTAGAACTCGTCCTTGCTGACCAGTACATCTGCAAGTTCGCCTGTTTCCATGGCTTCTTCCACATCCTGCAGAGAAGACGCCAGCATGCGCTTCTGCTTCGGTGTGCCGCGGACAGCAAAGGACTGCCCCGCCAAGGCCTCGAGAGCCCCTCGCACTTCGAACAACGCAGCTGCCTCGCTCGCCGTCAAGGTCGCCACGATCGGCCCTTGATTGGCGACCATCTGGACCAAACCCTCAGCTTCGAGATGGCGCAAGGCTTCGCGAACGACAGTCCTACTGACATCGAACCGTTCACACAGTTCGCGTTCTCCCAGCCGTTGACCCGGGCCGTACTCCCCCGACGCCAAAGCCTCGCGAAGCAACTCGACCACCTGCAGACGCAGCGGTGCTGCTACTCGAGAAGGAAGCGAGGGCCGACCGGTGATGCTCACAACGGTGAATTCTGCCCGAGGAAGTTTTCGTCATCGAGGGCAGACACCAATGCGATGATCGCGCCCAGGTAACTGTGCTCACGCAACCCCATCGACATGCCGGTCGCGGTACGCGTGAAATTCGACTGCCACGGACCGCCGGGTAGTCCACGACCGGACCACGGAGGCGCAGAAATATTGGAGAAATGAATCTCGACGAACGGCTTCTTCGTCTCCTCGAGAGCGTGCCGGGTGGGTTCGCCGGTCGTGGTCAGACCTGCCGGATTGAGCAAATAACCGGAGGCGCGGTCGGAGGACTCGTGGACGAAATCGAGGATCGCACCTTCGTAATTCGAGGTGAACGTCTCGACCTCGACACCAAGGCCAGCACCTATCTTCTTCACGTAGTCGTGCAGTGAGTCGATCGACGAGATCGGCCCGTAGACCCTCTTGTTGCGTTTGCCCAGGTTCGGCATGTTCGGGCCATCGATCAGAACGATGGTGTGCTTCTCGGTTCCGCCCCGGTGCCACGCCAATGTGTCAGCCATGTGAATTCCTTCCGTAATACGAGAAGACCGTAATACGGTATGAGTGTGACTGTCAACACCGGAAACCGCGAAGCATGCCTGCATCACGCTCCTCTCTCGTCGGACCCAGCTGTTGCTGACAGACGTGCAAATTCATGTGCCGGGCGTCGCAGGCGATGGATGGTCGCAGACGATGGCAGGAGCGAAAATCTCAGCTCACTCGGACTACAGGACGGCCAGGCCGCTCTGAATGAGGTCGCGCATGTCGAGCGATCGTGCGGCTCGGCGATCGAGCTCCGAAGGAGGGGTGGGTCCCGGCGTGGACGAGTCGGTTGAACTGCGCGCGGTGAGACGAATACTGAGCCCGATCGACGCTCGCTCCTCGGATTCAGTGGGTGTACCGGCTGCAGGCTCATTCGAGGGTTCGGGTGCGCGTTCCGGTGGGCCCACGAATTCAGCAGCACCATCGTCTCGGAGCGATCGAATCGGTACAGCCATGATGCGGAGCGGCCTGCGTGTCAGCGGTCACGTAATTCCCCAGGCTTGAGGGGTTGTCCGTCACGTAATTCCTCACCCGCTGTCACGTAATTCCCCACCCTGGGGCGTGTCGGTGCGGGGTTGGGGTGCTGCTCAGGTTCGCTCCTGACACGAGGTCCTGCCAAGGGCTCGTGGAAGGGGCCTGAGGTGGCAAGGAAGTCATTCACCGTGAACGATCTCATCGAGATGTTCCGACACTGGAACGCCGGCCGATCCCAGGTCGATATCTCCGAAGCACTGGGACTCGACCGCAAAACCATCCGCAAATACCTCCAATCAGCGGTCGCCGAAGACATCGAACCAGCGCCGAAGGAGGTGTTCGACGAACAACTCTGGCGCGAGCGGATCGACCGCTGGTTCCCCGCACTCACCGACCCGGCGGCCCGCGCGCTCACATGGGAGCAGATCGCACCGCACCACGACTGGATTACCAGCCAGCTCGACGTCCCTGTCACCGTCGCCACCATCGCCCAGCGGCTCCGCGACGACCACCGTGTCGATGTGTCTGAATCGACCGTCCGACGTTACATCGCAACAACATTCGCCGAACAACGTCTCGAAGAGAAAGTGACCGTGCCACGCGGCAGCGTCGAACCGGGCAGCGAAGCGCAGATCGACTACGGCAAACTCGGCATGTGGTTCGACCCGAGCCTTGGCCGCCGCATCACCGTGTGGGCGTTCGTGATGATCCTGTCCTGCTCCCGCAAAATGTTCGTCCAACCCGTCTTCCGGATGGATCAAGCATCGTGGAACGCCTCCCACGTCGCGGCGTTCGAGTTCTTCGGCGGCGTCCCGGCACGGATGGTCTGCGACAACCTCAAAACCGGTGTGCAGCGACCCGACCTCTACGACCCGATGATCAACCCCGCCTACCAGGAGTTGGCGAGCTTCTACGGCACTCTCATCGATCCCGCCCGAGCCCGCAAACCCAAAGACAAACCCCGCGTCGAACGTCCCATGCCTTACATTCGAGACTCCTTCTGGGCCGGAAGCGAGTTCACCTCACTCGCACAGATGCAGAGCGCGGCATTGCATTGGTCCACAGAGGTATACGGGCGTCACCAGCACCGCGGACTCGACGGCGTATCACCCTCGGCGATGTTCGAGGCCGTCGAACGATCCGCCCTCGCACCGCTCCCCGCCCGACCGTTCGAGGCCGTGCACTACTCGGTCGGCACCGTCGCTCCGGACTGCCACGTCAAAGCCGGCAAAGCGTTCTACTCAGTGCCCTGGCGCCTGCTCGGACAAAAAGTCATCATCCGCACCGCCGGGGACATCGTCCAGGTATTTCACGACGATGCCGTCGCCGCGACTCACGTCCTGCACCTGAGCGGGCGGTCCACGAACCTCGAGCACTACCCTCCGCAGAAAGTCGCACACACCCTGCGCAGTGTCACCTGGTGCCGAGCGCAAGCCGAACAAATCGGTTCCGGCGCAACACAAGTGATCGACGAACTGTCCTCCGTCAACGCTATCCACCGACTCTGGGCCATCCAAGCCATCATTCGACTCCGCGAGAAATACGACGACACCCGCCTCGACGCCGCCTGCACCAGAGCGCTCGAACTCGACGACGTGCACTACCGCACCATCAAAGGACTCCTCGTCGCAGGAAACGAACACGGAGAGCACCCCGACGACCAACCGTCGGTTCCGCTGCCGCCGGCGATGCTCCGCGGCCCCGACGCGTTCGACACCGAACGTTCAGCATGACGCGACGAAATCCCGAACGCACCGTCTACGAACGACCTTCGATAGCGAGGACACCATGACCATTCACGACCCTTCTCTGAGAACCGCGCTGAAGACCCTCAAACTCACCGGGATGCTCGACACCCTCGACGCCAGATTGGCGCAAACCCGCGACGGGCAACTCGGGCACCTCGAATTCCTGCAAGTGCTCTGCGAAGACGAAATCGCCCGCCGCGAATCAGCCGCCCTGACCAGACGAGTCCGCCGAGCCAAGTTCGAACAAGCCAATACCTTCGAAGACTTCGACTTCACCGTCAGCCCGAAACTCCCCGCCGCGATGCTCCGCGACCTCGCCGCGCTACGCTGGCTCGACGCCGGTGAATCGGGGACTGTCAGATAAACGGTTGATCCGGTCTTGGTTCGACACGCCGAGCTGAGCTTGGCAGGAAGGATCGACGATGACCGAAACACTGGAGCCCATGGCGGACGAGGTGGATCAGAAGCAGTTGGCCGAGCAGCTCCTGGCTCAAGCCAAGGAGCAGGGCGTGGAGTTGATGGGCCCGAACGGGCTGCTCAATCAGCTCACGAAAAACGTCCTCGAGACCGCACTGGATGCTGAGATGACCGAGCACCTCGGCTATGAGAGACACGACGCTGCCGGCCGCGGCAGCGGGAATTCTCGAAACGGTACCCGTTCGAAGACGGTGCTCACCGAGATCGGGCCGGTGGAAATCGATGTTCCCCGCGACATCGACTCCTCGTTTGCGCCGCAGATCGTCAAGAAACGTCAACGCCGTCTGACGGGTATCGACGAGATCGTATTGTCGCTCACTGCAAAGGGATTAACGACCGGTGAGGTGTCCGCGCATTTCCAGGACATCTACGGTGCGACGGTATCGAAGGACACCATCTCCCGCATCACCGACAAAGTCGTCGGGGAGATGACCGAGTGGCAGAACCGGCCCCTCGAACGGGTGTACCCGGTGATGTTCATCGACGCTGTGCACGTCAAGGTCCGGGACGGGCAGGTCACGAACAGGCCGATGTATGTCGCGATCGGTGTCACCGTGGGCGGTGAACGCGACATCTTGGGGATCTGGGCCGGCGACGGTGGTGAGGGCGCGAAGTTCTGGCTTTCGGTGCTCACCGAGATCAAGAACCGAGGCGTTGCCGATGTGTGCATCGTGGTGTGCGACGGACTGAAGGGATTGCCGGACGCGATCAACACGGTCTGGGAGCTGGCGGTGGTGCAGACATGCATTATTCATCTGATACGCAACACCTTTCGGTTCGCGTCACGGAAATACTGGGATGAGATGGCGCGTGATCTGCGGCCGGTCTACACCGCGCCTTCGGAGTCGGCGGCGAAGGAACGGTTCACCGAGTTCAGGAAGAAATGGGGTGAGCAGTATCCGGCGATCATCAGGATGTGGGATAACGCGTGGAGTGAGTTCGTTCCGTTCCTGGACTACGACGTGGAGATCAGGAGGGTGATCTGCTCGACGAACGCGATCGAGTCCGTCAACGCCCGATACAGGCGTGCTGTGCGTGCTCGTGGGCACTTTCCGACCGAGCAGGCGGCGCTTAAGTGCTTGTATCTGGCGACTCGAGCGCTGGACCCCACAGGGAAAGGTAAGGCACGATGGGCAATGAGGTGGAAGCCAGCGCTCAATGCCTTCGCGATCACCTTCGAAGGACGCATCACCCCGAACGGTAACTAACCGACGCCGAGATCGGATCCACCGTTAATCGGACACTCCCGTGAATCGGTCATCCTCTACGGACCGGGTGTTATCTATGGGTTGGGTCAGAACGGTGGTTCGTGTGCGGGTCAGGTTGTCGTTTCGATTGATTCAGCAGTGTGTTGGGTGTTGCCGCGGCGGGCCCTTTCGCGTCGTAGGTCGAGGTTTTCGCCGTGGGCTTGTTCGAGCGCGTCGCGCAGAGCTTGGGTTTGCTGTCGGTGACGTTTCTTGAGTTCAGTCATCTGTTGTGTAAGCGTGATGACCAGCGGGTTCTCGTCGGTGGCGATGGGGCGTGCGGTTGTCGTTGAGAGGTGCTTCCCGCGTAGGTATTCGATGCGTCGGCGAAGCTCGGAGTGCTTGTAAAGGAAGGCGTGCGAGACGGCCGGCCTCTCGTTGCACGGACTGAAATGTGATGGGTTCACCGCGTTTGACCAGGGATCTGATTGCTTGATCGGCAGCGTGTGCGGCGCGCTGAGATTTGGCCTTCGCGGCGGCAGTGAGGACGGCGATGCGGCGTTCTCGGGTGTCGGTCATGGTGTGCCTCTGCGGTCTTTGATCGGCTCGAGAGTTAGTGCGATCGGCCCGGCAGTGGAGCGGTTGCACGGCGGGGTGATGTCGTCGAGTGGATTCTCGGGTGTGCGTTCGAGGGTATCTAGGAGGTCTGTAAGGGCGGTGTGTTCGGCGCGGCGGAGGTTGAGCCAGACGTTGTCCGAGGGCATAGGTTGGCCGTGTTTCTGTTCGAATTCTGTTGTGGCTCTGTCGATGATCTCTGTGGTCTCGTGAAGCTGACGTTTGAGGACGCTGCTGTGAGTGATGTCTGTGACGAAGACCGAGCATGTCAGGCATGCGTTGCCTTTTCCGCATGTCTGCAGTGGAGGAAGCATGCACCAGCCGTTCGGGAGGATTCGGTCGGCACTGCGGAACAGATGCAGGCTGTCGTGGTCGTCGCTGGACAATGCGATGCGCGTGCCGTCGGCGCGGAGTTTCGTGGTCGCGAGAAATGCTTGTTCGGCGTGTTCGTCGCGGGCCGCGATGTAGTGCATGGTCATCGTCGGGGTGGCATGGCCGGCATAGCGTTGGAGCACGTGAACCGGTAAACCGAGTTCGGCCAGGCGGGTAAGTCGGGTGTGACGAAACCGGTGAGTGTGACTCAGTTGCACCCGGTGTCCGCGGGAATCTTTGATCTGGATCACCGAACTGAGGGTGCGCAAAACCCAGTTGTATGTGCCGGATGGATAGGTTTTGTCGCCGCGACGGTTGCCGCTGCGTTGGACGAACAGGAAGCGGTGATCGACGTTCGGATAGTGAGTGTGCAGCCAATGTTTCTGTTCGGCGATGATTTCTGCTACTTCACGGTCGACGAGGATGGTGTCCGGTGCAACGTCGATCTTGCTCTGAGCGTAGCGGAACCTCGACAATGTTCCGTCGGCGTCGGCGCTTTGATCGGCCGTGGCGGAAAGGCAGTCGTAATCGCACGTTCGGATCTCGCTCGAACGTCGGCCGGTGAGGATTTGTAGCAGGATCATGCGCATGGCCTGCGGATCCTCGAGCCCGTCGACAGTGATGTCGGTACCGTCGCCGCGTGTGAGGGTGAGCTGTTGATCGCGGGGCAACCCGATCAACGGCAGAGCTGCGGTGATCTGGCTGAGCGCATGGTCGTCGATGTAGTGGGTGTCGCTGAACCCGTGGTGGTGTGGAATTCGGGTTACTCGGCCGAACCAGCTGTCCGCGTGGGTGGTGGTCACGTGCTGCCAGGGGCCGGGGCCCAGAACGGTGCGCGACTCGGCGGGGTTGGCCGCGATGAACTCGAAGAGACCGGCGACGGCACGCAGGTCGTCGTTCACGGCGCGGATCGCCACGGGTGTGCCGAGGTGTCGGGTATCGGATTGGCGGGTGGCGCGATTGCGGCGATCCGCGGTCCAGCGGGAAAAGGCCGCGGCCTGCTCTACGGCGGTGGCCGGGTCACCGAGGACGTCGGTCGCGTCGGATAGTGTTGTACTGAGCCAGGTGTCGAACCGACGTAAGCTCAGGATTCGTTCCTGGCTGACCGTGGTCCACCGCAATGTGCCGGACTCGAGCATGGTGCCCAGATACCATTTCACTGCAGACCGCAGCCATGGCTGGGTGATCTGCCCGGGCGAACACCCGTAGTTCCCGCATGGCTCCCTCGCGGTCAGTGGGATCCGCGGATTGCAGCGCGGATGCCACTCGTCGAGCTGCCACCAAGGACCGTCGTGGCACGCCGAGATCAAGGCCTGGCGGGCGAAACCGAACAGCACCCGCAGCCGCGCACGTCCCTTGTGAGAGGGCACCGACTTGCCTCTACTGAGATAGAACCAGCTCTGCAGTGCGACGGCAGCGTCGTAGTCCATCTCGCGAATCGATGACGGAACCCGATGCCCCTCTGCTGTTGCGCGGCGCAGCACGTTCGCCAACTGCGCAATCGCAAGCACCGCTACACGGGTGCCGTCTTCGCTCTGCCAATGTGCCATCCACGCCAACTCCGCGGCAAAGGGATCCGGAATCGAACTCAAATCGAGCTGAGGCCAGTCATTCTCGGTGATCGCTGCCCAGTTCTCGATGCCGGGGCCCAGGACCGGTCCGTGCCATTGCGGCGGCAGTGCGTCATGTAGTCGCCAGATCGGGTCGATACCGATGCCGACGCCAACGGGCGGGTCCTGCCGCTGAGGGGTCATCGTCTTACCTGCATCGCACCGGCATAGGCGGCCCAGTTCGCTGCAGCGCGCAAGGCCTCGTCTTCTCGGACCCACCCGTAGAGGTCGAGGGTGGTCTGCACGTGGGCGTGGCCGAGTCGGCGCGATACAACCCAGTCGGGTGTCCCGGCCAGAAGCAACGCGGTGGCGTGCGTATGCCGAAACCAGTGTGGAGTCCACTCGGGTGGGCCGGCGCCGTGTCTGCGTAGCGCCGACACTTTCTCTCGTACCGTCGTTTCGCGCAGCGCAGCCAGCAGAGGTGGGCGCATCACATTCACCAGAAGAGGACTGTCCTCGGTCAACGTCAGACCGAATTCAGCAGCCCTGCAAACGATGTAAGTGAGGTAGTCAGCGAAAAGACGTTCGAGGTCGGAGCCGACGTAAACCCGTCTCGGACGCATCATTTTCACTCGAGCCCCATTCGTGTTGTCCTCTCTCGGGACGATCTCGACGAACGGTGTCCCGCCGCGACCCATCACGAAGTCGCCGATCCGCAACCCCAAAGCCTCACCGAGCCGCATACCGGTGTCTGCGAGCAATGCGAAGAGAAACCGGTCTCGCAGGTTCCCTTCCCACTCTGCGGTGACGGCATCGAACACCGCGCATCCATCCAAGATGGCCTGAATCTGGTTGGGCAACAGTATCGGTGGACGGCGAGTGCCGCGATGACCGCGCACCCGCACCAGTGACGATGGTTGCGGTGCAGCGCGAAAAACGAGATGAGAAAGCAGACCCCGTGTCGGTATCCGCCGCGACGTTCCGCGCATCAACTTTCCCGCAACTGGAACTCCGAATACTGCTTCTTGCCAACGATAGAAGGACACCACCGCCGCAAGGCGGGCCTCCAACGTCGACGCCTGCGGCGCTGAGTCGGGTGGGACGAGGCTGTGCTCGACTTTGCGGTCGTTGCGCAACCAGGACAGAAATCCGGTCACTGCCGGGGCGCCCACATTGTGCCAGTTGCCTTCGTCGCCTCGCTGCTCCAGAAACGACCACCACTGCGCCAGCGATGTTGCATACCCACGCACGGTGTTCGGCGACCACAGGTGCCGGTGAGCTTCCAACCACTGCTCGATCGGTACTACCGTGCGGTAGAACGCGTCGACCACAGTCCAGGTACGGGTCCCTCCAGCAGGCGTAATCGCCAATCCGAATGCCACACACATCATCCCCTTCGTTGTTGCGGTCCCTCCGATAACCCCGAAACAACGATGACCGAGCAAGACCAACTACCGTCGTCGTGGACGTTACGGACAGTGGAATAACACCCGTTGATAACGGTCGGTGTCGGGAAAACCCATGTCGCACAAGCACTCGGCCATCAAGTCGCCCGCCGCGGAGGCGACATCCGGTTCGTCAAATGTTCCCGCATGCTCGCCGACCTCGCGGGCGGACACGCCGACCGGACCATCGGACAACGCATGCGCGAATACACCCGACCGCACGTACTCATCATCGACGACTTCGCGATGCGTGAGCACACCACCACTCAATCCGATGATCTCTACGACCTCGTGTCCAATCGCGCGATCGCCGGTAAACCGTTGATCCTGACGAGCAACAGAGCCCCCAAAGATTGGTACCCACTGTTCCCGAACCCCGTCGTCGCCGAATCGCTCCTCGACCGACTCATCAACACCAGCCACCAAGTCCTCATGGACGGGCCGTCCTACCGACCCCGCAAACGACCCGGAGCCAAGACCACCTGACAACCGAGTCCGTCACCGATATCCTCACCTCAGCAGCTCCCGGCATGGGGAATTACGTGACAACTACCCCTGGGGAATTACGCGACCGTCGACATGCGCGTGTGAGCACGTTTGTCACAACCAGAGATCGCTTTCGCCTGCTGACGCACACAACTCGGTCGAAGGGTCGAACGTCCAATGCGCACCTACAGCGACTACCGCGCAGTATGCATAAGTGAACAGTGCTGTCCCCGCACCCGTGCTTACAGTCTCACGGTGGGGTCATCCTGCTTCACCCGACACTGTTCGAGTACCTGCTTGCTACGGCCCACAGAGTCGAGCTGCGCCGGAGTCGAAGACTCGACCAACGGACAACTCGACCCACGGACAACTCGCCCCACGGACGTTGGCGGCTGGATTCGCGAACGACTCGTGCTGAGTTGCCCGGCACCGCCACGCGCGGTGTCCTCAACGCCCACCTGTTAGCAACGATGGTGCACTTCGTTAACAGGTCGCGCTTTGTACGCGCGGTGATTCAGAAAGAGTCTGGTCTTCTACGGAGTTCGACGACCAGAACCTCGACCGTGCGCAGTACATACGCAGGGTCGAGGTATCACCGCTCGCAACTGCAGCCCGTGCAGACATTGGGCCACGAGTCGGCGTCGTTGTTCCGATGGAGAAGAGAGATCGGGCACCGGCGTGCTGCATCCGGCCCACGTACAGGTTGCTCGACCGAACCTCGCATGGGCCGCCAAGACCAGTGTGAGAGGTATTCCGAGATTGGGTTCTGTGTGCACCTCAGGCAGTAGGACGCACAAGCACTCTCGCCGGCGCACCGTCGTAAGCTCGGATGTTCAGCGCTGCGAAAATGAATTCGGCGCGTCGACCGGATACCTCGGTCGGTGGTTTGAGGTGCTCGCTGATGAGGACACCTGCTTTGAGCAGCAGTCGGTGGACGGGCCAGTCGAACGGTGTGGGACGTTGGTAAGTGGGCAGATCGGGCGACCCGAAATCGACTGCCAACATCTTGATTTCACGGTCGGCGAGCCATTGCGCACCCGCCAGGTCGATGCTCGGATGCTGAAGGTAAGTGTCCGTGCCGACGTGAGCCGCCCAGCCGGTGTCTAGCGCGACGATGTCGCCTGGCTCGATACTCGGTGTCGCATTCTCGAAATGCTCGGCGGAGATGACCCCACCAGGCTCGACGTCGATCTGCACGACCACTCCTGGACCGGTCAGGCGTTCGAGTGGTACATCCTCGAATGCCGGACCGTCGGCGTAGAAGTGGCGGGGGGAGTCCACGTGGGTTCCGATATGGACGACCATGGAGATCTCACTGACATTGATCATGTCGTCTTCGAGTGTGCGGAATTTGCTGAAGACCGGGGCGTCGAACGGGACCATCCGCGGAATGTTCTCGTCGATGACGTGTGTCGCATCGAGCCAGGGCCCGACCGGCGTGTAGGCGGAGGTTGATTCGCACGGCCATCCGGCCCAACCGGTGATCGGCGGTTTCGTGTAGTCACACATTGGCTTGTCCAGTCGTAGTTAGTTGGGTCCGGTGGCAACAGGGCGCGACGAATCGTTGGACCACTGCGACCAGGAACCCGGATAGAGGGCAGGACTGACGCCCAGAATGTTCAGTCCTGCAATGACATGCGAGGCAGTAACTCCCGAACCGCAATATACCGCTGCGACTTCGCTGCCCGTACCGACATGATCGGCCAGGACCTTCCGAAGGTCGTCGTCGCCGAGAAACGTGCCGTCGCTATCGAGGAGTGCACTGGTCGGCAGATTCTTTGCCCCGGGGATGTGTCCGGCCTTCGGGTCGACGGGTTCGACCTCGCCGCGAAAGCGTTCTGTGGCACGTGCATCCACCAGTCCGCCGGCGTCGGCGATTCGGGCTGCGCCGTCGGCGTCGATAGTTTCGAGGTTGCCTGCCTGCAACGTCACGTCGCCGGGAAGAATGGACCCGTCGCCGGCCTCGATCGGGTGGGCGGATCGGACCCAGGCGTCGAATCCTCCGTCGAGGATCTTCACGTTCTCGAGTCCGGCCCACCGAAGCAGCCACCAGGCGCGTGCTGCCGAGGTGCTCGGACCTGCGTCGTACACGACGACGTCATCTCCGTCGTCGATTCCCCATCGACGGGCAGCGGCTTGCAGATCTGCGATGTCGGGCAGTGGATGCCGACCGTGTTCTGGGCTGGCGGCGCCGGCCAGCTCGGTGTCCAGGTCGACATACACTGCACCTGGGATATGCGAATGCCGGTACAACTCGTGGCCGTCGCTGCGTCCGAGGGCCCAGCGCACGTCGAGAATCACTGTGCGACTTGTCGAATTGGGTCGAGCGAGCTCCTCAGCTCTCACCAGCACGGCATGGCGGGATGTTTGCGATGTCATCGTGTTTCCTACGTTGTCGAACTTGTGGGTGGATGTCAGCTCGCAGAATCGGCGATGACCCATTCGAACGCATTCGCGGTCGACCGTGCTCCCTGCGCCGTCTTGGTCCGGTTCGGCTCCCCCAGGTCGGACAGCAACTTCTCGGTGGTGCGTACGATTTCCCCGAGAGACTCTGGTGTGAGCCATTCGGGCCTCGTCGCGAACAGAATGTCCTCGGTCGAGGTATTACCACTGGCGCCGGGCGCGAAAGGGCAACCGCCCAGACCGCCGAGCGAACCGTCCACCATGGCAGCGCCTGCGGAGATTGCGGCGAGAGTGTTGGCGACGCCGAGACCCCAGGTGTCGTGCCCGTGGTACACCACGCGCCGTGCCGGTGTTTCGCCGACGACTCGTGCGATCAGCCTCGACACCTGAGTTGGTACCGCCTGTCCGAGCGTGTCGCAGATGACGATGTCGTCTGCGCCGTCGGTGCGCGGGTCGTTTGCGATCTCGATGATGCGGTCCTCGCTCACATATCCCTCGAACGGGCACGTGAACGACGTGGCGAGGGTGAGCTGGATGCGCCCGCCGACTGATTTGACCTTCTCGATCGCCGCAGGCATCGCCGCGATGCTGTCCTCGGTGGGGCGGCCGATGTTGGCCTTGTTGTGCGAGTCGGATGCGGACAGACAATATTGAAAGTTTTTCGCACCGGCGTCTATGGCCTTTTCCACATGCCGGGGCGTAGCCACCCACAACCACGACCGGTCGAGCTCGTCCTCGGTGAGACCGCGCACGACATCGAGCGAGTCGGCAAGTGTCGGAACAAGATCAGGCCTCGCGAGCGAACCGATCTCGAGCTCTGGCACGCCGAGTCGGATCAGTTGCCGGATCAGGTCGATCTTTGCTTCGGTCGAGGGCGCTACCTTGGTCAGCTGCAGGCCGTCACGCAGTGTGACGTCGCGAACGAGTGTGCTGGGTTGAAACTGGAAACTCATGGTCAAATCCTCACTGTGACGGGGCATGCTTGGCGAACGACTCGAGACTGGCGAGTACTTCTGCAGTGTGTTCGCCCAAATCCGGTCCGGCCGATTCGATGTCGATGGATCGTTCACCGATGACGGGCACGATGCCGGAGAACGCGACGTCCTCGATGCGGCCATTCGTGATCTCGACCGGAATCTTCTGAATCATGTTACGCGAGAGATACTGTGGGTCGGAGATGATGTCCTCGGCTGTGTAGATGGGACCGGCGGGCACCTCTGCTTCGTCGAGAATCGCCAATGCTTCATCCCTCGTCAACGACCCGGCCCACCCACCGATCACGATGTCGAGTTCATCGCGGCGCTCCCATCTGCCCGCATTGGTGGCAAGACCCTGATCTTGGGCGAGATCATCGCGTCCGATGACCCTCATGCATCGCCCGAAGATCGAATCTGCGTTCGCGGCAACGATGATCGAACGCCCGTCCGAGCAGACGTATGCATTCGACGGCGCAATCCCTTCCATCCGCCCACCGGTCCGGGTACGTGTGACCCCGTACGCCGAGCGATCGGGAACCAGAGATTCCATCATCGACAGAATGGACTCGTTCAACGCCACATCGATGGTGCGAGCGACAAGTGGAAGCGTATGTCCGTCGAGAATTTGACGCTGAAAGAGCGCCATGACCGTGCCGAAAGCCGCGTACAGTCCCGCGATGGAATCACCGATGGATACCCCGACGCGTACGGGCGGCCGATCCGGATCGCCGACGAGTTCACGCATTCCCCCAACGGCTTCGGCAACAGCGGCGAATCCGGGTTTGCCCGAGAGCGGACCGGTCTGGCCGAACGCCGAGATTCTGGTGATCACGAGGTCGGGATTGACGCTGGTAAGTTCGTTCGGGCCGAGTCCCCACTTCTCCAACGTGCCCGGGCGGAAGTTCTCGAGCACGACATCGCACGTGGCAGCGAGGGCGAGGACGGTCTGCTTGCCCTCATCGGTGCGGAGATCGAGCACCACCGACTTCTTGTTCCGATTCACCGTACGGAACAACATCGAGGTCGTTCCCTCGTACAAGCGCCAGTTGCGGAGCTCGTCACCGACGAGGGGGCGTTCGATCTTGATGACTTCTGCGCCGAAGTCTGCGAGTAGTCGGCCGGCCGTGGGTGCGGCGATGTAGTTGCCGAGCTCGAGGACCCGAACACCTGCAAGTGGAAGCGGTGCGGTGTCGCTCACGACCACGAACCCGTCGCCGACTCGGGCAAAGGATCAAGCCCCGCCTCACGCCACGCGGGATACCCTCCGGACACCTGGACGACCGGTGTAAACCCCAAGGCGGCAAGTTGTTCCACGACAGGACCAGAGCCACCTTCACTTGTGCAGAAGACCACGATCGGCCGATCACGTGCAGCGTGCTCGAGGTCGCCTCCGGATCCGAATCGGATTGCCACATCCGGCTTGAGTACCGAGATCGCTCCGTCGATGACGCCGGCCTCCTCTCGCGTCGCAACCCTGCGAACATCGATCAGAATTCCACCGTCGGACACCACCTGATGTGCAACCTCGGGGGCCACTGAGCTACCGCTGTTCAACTCGACCATCTGCTACTACCTTTCAGCAAAAACTACGTCTGGAGCATGTGTGGATCAGTGTTCGTAGCCGAGAATCACATCCTGCTCCCAAGCGCGAATTCGGACATCACGTACTCGCTCGAGGTGTCGACTCAACAGGCGACGGGCTGCATCCTGGTCACGTGAGGCGATCGCTTCCATCACACCCCGATGCTCAGCGTCGGTCTCCTCCAGGTTTTCGTGGACCTCGATTCGGGCGGAGTTGTACGGTGCAAGCTGAGCGACGGTACGTTCCAACAGTTCCGAGGCGGTGCGGTTCTTTCCTATCGATACCGCCGACAGATGCCACTTTCGATTCAGTTCCGTCTTGACAGCGCGATCGGTTTCACTACATGCACGTTCGAACATTGCATTGAGCGCACTGATGTCGCGGGTGGTTGCTCTTTCGCACGCCGAAACGACCGCGGTCACTTCCAACGCGATGCGCACGTTGTAGATATCGATGATTTCCTCGACATCGCGTTGGGGAACTTCGTACCCGCGCACCACCCGGCGCAGCAAACCATCGTGCTCGAGCCGACTGAGGGCATCACGGATCGGAGTACGCGACATCCCGTACGGGCCGGTCAGTCCGGCTTCGGTGAGCGTCGTACCAGGCGAGAGGACCCCGGAGACAATATCGTCGCGAATGCGACGGTAACCGGCCTCGGTCCGTGTACTCACATCTTGTGTACTCACAAGGTCTCCCCGTGCTCGTTTCTCGAATGCGGATTCTCGACGTTCACGCTCAACCGGAGGTTGCCGGTTCGGCGAGGCCGGAGGTCCCCACTTTGGGCACGGCGTCGATCAGTTGCCGGGTATACGGCTTCTGCGGCTCCGTGAGCACATCGTGGGTAGTTCCTTCCTCGACCACTATGCCTTTCTTCATAACCGATACCGTGTCCGACACCTGTTGCACGACAGCGAGGTCGTGCGTGATGAACAGGTAGGTCAAGTGGTGCTCGGCCTGTAGATCCACCAACAGTCGGAGCACTCGATCCTGCACCGATACATCAAGCGCTGATACCGGCTCGTCGAGAATGAGCAGCTCGGGTTGCAGCGCCAGCGCGCGCGCGATGGCGACACGCTGGCGCTGGCCGCCCGACAGCTCGCGCGGCTTGCTCCGCACGACACGTTCCGGTAGCGCAACCGCGTCCAGGAGCTCCCTCACCCGCGCTCCTCTGCCCGCTCGATTCCCGATGCCGAAGGAATCGAGAGGTTCGCGCACGATGGACTCGATGCTCGACCGAGGGTCGAGTGAGGAGTAGGGGTTTTGATACACCAACTGCACGCCTTGATGCCACCGCCGGATCTCCGCGCGAGAGCCTCCTGCAGGAGTCGCGCCGACGGAGTGCCCGGCCACCGATACCGTGCCGGAATCAGGAACCTCGAGACGTGCGACCAGACGCGCGACAGTGGTCTTGCCCGAGCCGGATTCGCCGACGAGGGTGTGTGTGGTCCCTTTCGTGATGGAGAACGACACGTCATCGAGTGCGACGGTGCTGGGGCCACGACCCCCGGCGCGGAATGTCTTCCTCAATCCTGCCGCGGTGACGAGAGCGCCGGGTTCAGACGCCGACACCACCGGTGTGTCAACAACGCGAGGGCGAATGCGTCCGGTGAGGCCGAGCGTGGGTGCCGCCGCGACGAGTTGAACCGTGTAGGGATGAGTAGGTGTCCGAAGAACGGCGTCCGAGTCGCCGTGCTCGACCAGTCGGCCGTGTTGAAATACCAGCACCCGAGATGCACGTTCTACCGCGACGCCTAGGTCATGGGTGATGAGGAGGACCGACGTCTTGCTCTTGTCGGCCATCAAGCCCAACGCGTCGAGTACGCGCTTTTGCACAGTGACGTCCAAAGCCGAAGTGGGTTCGTCGGCGATCACCAGTGCCGGAGCGCACGCCATGGCAATGGCGATCAGTACACGCTGACGCATACCACCGGACAACTCATGCGGATACGACCGAGCGACCAGATCTGGATCGGGCAGCCCGACTTCATCGAGAAGGGCCCGGCTTCGGGTCTGCGCGCTGTCTTTCGAATGCCCGTGAAGTCGGAGCGCTTCCGCGACCTGTACGCCGACTCGTTGTACTGGATTGAGCGAGACCGTCGGATCTTGGGGAACCAGCGAGATGTCGCGCCCTCGAATAGCATCGAGTTCTTTGCGCGGTCTCCCCGAGGTGACCCGGCCTCGCAACGCGACGGTCCCGTTGGTCACTTCCGAGCCCTTCGGGAGCAGCCCGAGTACGGCATGTGCCAGTGTGCTTTTGCCCGAACCGGATTCACCAACGACCGCCACGGTCTCCCCGGGGTGCACAACGAACGAGACGTCCTGCAAAGCTCGATGAGATCGGGTGCCCTTGCCGTACGCGACGGTCAGGTTGTCGATCGCCAGCAAGGGGTCCTCATCCGGGCTCATCGCAGATCTCTTTCGATTGCATGGCCGATTCGGTTCGCGGAAACGACGACCAGTACGACGACTATTCCCGGCAAGGTGGTCAACCACCATCCCGACGCCAGAAAATTGCGCCCTTCGGCGATCATCTGGCCCCACTCCGGATCAGGGGGCTGTGCGCCGAATCCGAGAAAGCTCAGAGCAGCGACGGACAAGATCGCCGACCCGAATTCGAGGGCCGCGAGGGAAAGCACCGAACCAGCAGAATTCGGCAGGACTCGGCGGAACAGGACTTTGTACCAACGACCGCCCACCATCGACGACGCCTCGACGAATGCCCATCCACGTACACGCACCACCTCGGACCGCATGACACGAGCGAACGATCCTGCGGCGGCCACACCGACTGCGATCGCGACGTTCAAGGTGCCGAAACCCAGAACAGTCACCACCATCAGGGACAGCAACAGCCCGGGAATGGCGAGCAGAACGTCGACTCCGCGCATGATCACATCGTCGAGTGCCCCGCCGATGTATCCGGCCGCCAGGCCGATGAGCGAACCCACCATCAGTGCAATGAGAACGGCAACGATCGTCGCCTGCAGAGACAGTGATGCCCCATGTACGACACGCGCGTAGATATCACGGCCGAGGTTGTCGGTACCGAACCAGTGCTCACCGCTCGGGCCCTGCAACCGGTTTCGCGGTTCGGCGAACAACGGATCGCGTGATGTGAACAGTGATGGGATCAAAGCCCATCCGACTACGCCCGCGATGACCACGATTGCGAGCGCAAGGCTCGGTTGCCGGAAGGCCGCGCGAAGACGTCCGCCGCGTCGGGATACCACGGGGTCCACGGGCTGGCGGTCCGATCCGAGATCTGCTTCGAGGACCGGTGAGTCCGTTGCTCTGACTGCCTCGAATTCGACGGATACGTTCATGCCGAGACTTCCTCGTCTATACGAATCTTCCTGCCCGGACGGGTGACTCGTGGATCCAGAAGGGGGTACGCGAGATCGACCACGAGGCTGGTGACTACGAACATCGTGGCAGCCAGTAGCACCAGACCCTGCACCATTGGTATGTCCTGTGCCTTCACTGCCTGCTCGGTAAGTCTGCCGACCCCGACCCGCGAGAACACGGTTTCGGTCACCACTGAGCCCGCGAACAGCCCGCCGAACACGACACCGGCGAGGGTAGTTGCCGGTATGGCGGCATTGCGCAACATGTGGCGCAGGTGCACACGATGCTTACTGGCGCCCTTGGCGGTGGCTGTGTCGATGTAGGGTTGCTCACCGACTTCGGTCAGAGCCTTGACCAAGACCTGGGATATTACGGCAGCTGTCGGGATCGACAGCGTGATCGCAGGCAGTACGAGAGTCTCGAACCCATCGTTTCCGATTGCCGGGAGCAGTCTGAGGTTGAACGAAAAAACCTGCACCAGCACGAGACCGATCCAGAACGTCGGTAGCGCCGACCACAACGGTGGGATGCTCTGCAACGAGTTGCGCAGCCAGGGGGTTTCGACGTAGGTGGCAATCAACGCCAGTGCAACACCGACGATCACGGCGATGACAATCGCCCCGCCCGCAAGCTGCGCGGTCTGAGGTATCGCGGTGGCGATGCTGTGCGACACCGAGTCGCCCGTCTGGATCGACGTGCCGAAATCACCCCGGATGGCGGCGAACAAGCGGGCGATGTACTGCTCGATGATCGGTCGGTCGAATCCGTACTGGGCGCGTAATTCCGCGGCGCGAGTCTGATCCACCGCTCCGGCGGACTCCCCCTCGGTGCGCAGCATGATCGAAATCGGATCGCTGGGTAGGAAGTACAACACGACGAACGTGACTGTGTATGCAGCCCAGAGCACGCCTACCGCCTGCGCGATACGACGAATCAGATACCGAGTCATGACAGTGCACTGTCCGCGGGCGCATCTGCGACCCCGAGATGCTCGCGCAGCGTACGCCCTGCGTACTCGCTTCTGTATCGCCCACGATTCTGTAGCTCGGGCACCACATTGCGTACGAACTCTCCGATTCCAGAAGGCAGTACCGAAGGCGAGATCACGAAACCGTCGCAGGTCTGCTCATCGACCCACTCGATGAGCTGCTCCGCGATCTCCTTGGGTCCACCGACGACGCAATTTTCTCTGGACCGCAGCAATTCGATGACCAGACCCCGCGCACTCAGATTCGCACTCGATGCCATTTCGCGCCAACGCTCGACAATCGGCTCAGCGGTACGCGGTGCGTCGGCGCGTCGGGTCGTGATCCGAACACTCGGCCGGTGGCCTGGTGCCGGAGCAATGGATGGAAGGGGGGAATCCACATCGAGATCGGGGAAATCGATTCCCCATGCGTCCTCGACGTAGGAACGCACAAGGGCCGGCGTTGCACGTAAGGCCAATTCATACTCCGCTCGATCGAGTGCATCAGCTGCGTTCTCTCCCAGTACGAACCGAGTACTGGCCATGACCTTCAACGCATCAGGGCTCCTACCGAAACCGACCAACCGCCGTTCGATGTCGCGGTAGAACCCACGTCCTTCGTCTAGGGATCTGCGTTCGGTGAAGATCGCATCCGCGTACTTCGCAGCGAGGGAACGTCCCTCATCGGAATCACCCGACTGCACCAGAATCGGTCTCTGCTGAGGGCTGACAGGCAGCGACGGCGAACCGGAGATCGTGACGTGGAGACCACGGTGGTCCACCTCGCCCCGCCCGTTCCACACTGCCTGCACGGCCGTCAGGTAGTCCTCGGCACGGTTGTACCGATCTTGGTGGGGAACGAATCGCCCGCGTCGGAAGTTGGCGGCGATCAGATCATCGCTGGCGGTGACAAGATTCCAGCCTGCGCGCCCACCGCTGAGCACATCCAGGCTCAGAATGCGGCGAGCGAGATCGAACGGCTCGCTGTGGGTCGCGTTGCCTGTAGAGATCAGTCCGATCCGATCCGTGGACGCCGCTACTGCCGACAACCTCGTGACCGGATCCGGACGATCGGCAACGTTGTGGTCGACGACAGCGCCGTTGGATTCGTGGATGCGTAGCCCTTCGGCGAGGAAGACCGCATCGAAGAGACCCTGTTCGGCAACGGAGGCGAACTCGCGGAACGAGTCGACGTCGATCTGACTCCCCGCGTCGGGGTGACTCCACAGAGTTTCCGGATTGGTGCCCGGAAAGAATGCGAACAGGTGCAGTGGACGTTCGGACGGCTCGGTCATGACATGACCTCGGTGAACGTGCCGACGGCATAAATGCTGTCGGGCCGACTCAAACCGAACATCTCGCGCAGTGTGCCCGCGGCACCGACATCACCCCAGGTGTGTGCGAGTAGTCCGCGCAGTGCCGCGCCGGACATCGGTCGGATCAGGACGCCTGAGACATAACCCTGTCTACGCAACGACGCGACGGTATCGATGGTGGCGTGTATTTCTTCTGAATCCAGCTGTGCAAGCACAGGTGTCGCGCCGACTGCCGCGGCGATCTCGGTCGAATCGCCGAGAGGAGCGATCAACACCTCGGCCGAATCGGCATCGGTACCGGCGCGTTGTGAGCTGGTGCGCAGGAACGTCGGCACTCGGCCCTGAGGCGAGCGGGGGGTGACCAGTGGGCCGCGGACGCGAATACTCCTCCCGTGGTGGTCGATTCGATGAAGCTTGGCCACATCCAGGTAGCGCCCGGACTCGATGTCGCGAATGACCGCTCCGTCCTCCCACCCGTCGAACAATCGCTGAGTCACGCCGATGAACTCGTCGATTTCCGCGTCGATCTCGTCTGGATCCTCGGTGACCGGTCTGTCGAACAGGTTCGCGTGAGCGGCCGCGCTGGGTCGCACCGGCAACCATCCGGTTCGACCCAGGGTGTCGAAGTCCGAGGTGGCCAGCGCCTCACCGATGTCGAACGGCTCCAGGTACAAGGGCTGCACCGTCGCCACGACACCGATCGAGGTGGTCGACGCGCCGAGGAAGGAGGTCACAGCAATCGGATCGAGTGTGGTCTGCGACGTTTCGTCGCCGTAGCTGTCCTCGACGAGGAGAAAACCGATGCCCGATGATTCCGCAGTTCGCGCGACATCGAGGAGGGCGGCGATGTCGACATCGGTTCCTGCGGTGAGCTGTCCCAGTGACAGTCCGACAACGAATCGAGATGCGCTCATTGATTCAAGTCCCTTTCGACCAGTTCGTGTGCTTGCTCAGGACTCGACCCATGTGTCGTAGAAGGACAAGCGAGCGCCCGTGTCGAAGCGCACGTCGTGTACCCCGTCGCGGTACGCCTTGGTTTGGACGATTTCCCACAGCGGCGCCAAGTGGCCCTCGCTCAAGATCAACGACTGGGCCTGGTGCACCAGGTCGAGACGTTTGGTCGCGTCGGGCTCGGATGCCTGCGTGTCGAGCAAGGACTGGACCTCAGGATTGAGAACTTTGTTGGTGTTCTCGAAATCCGTCGAAAGATAGAACCGAAGGATGTCGGGGTCACCACGAGTCCAATTCACGTAGTAGAGGTCGTACTGGTTTTCGCTGACCTTCTGATCGAGCGTGGCACTGTCGACTCGCTCGAGGTTCACATCGATACCGACGGCCAACAACTGCTGCTGGATGAGGGTGAGACGATCTGTCTCGTCCTGGAAGAAGGGAAGTTCCAACGTGAGCTTCTGACCGTCCTTCACGCGGACACCGTCCGGCCCCTCTGTCCACCCAGCGTCGTCGAGCAACTCTTTCGACAGTGCGGGATCGTAGGCGAACTCGCTCGATGCGTCGTACCAGCCCGGGGTTGTACTGGACAGTGCGTTGGTCGCCGGTTCGGCAACACCCTGCAGGATAGATTCGACGATCTCGGAACGGTCGATCGCGTGCTGAAGGGCAAGTCGAACGTTTCTGTCGCTCATGATCGGGCGAGACTCGTTGGGCGTCAGGTTGTATGACAGACCTGCGCCGATCGCGGATGCGAGGTAGAACCCGTTGCCGTCGAATGTCGGCTGATCCTGAGCCTGTACGTCATCGATCCCATCCACCTGGCCCGAGGTGAGTAGTCCGACCCGGACTCCGCTTTCGGGCACGATCGGGAACACGATCCGATCCAGATACGTAGGTCCGGAATGGGTGGCCTGACTGGACGCCCAGTCGTAACCGTCGCGCTTCGCGAGCACGATCTCACGGTCGGGACTGTAACTGTCGAGAACGAAAGGTCCCGACCCCACCACACCCTTGGACTTTCGTTCATCGACGCTGAGCTGCGTACTGGCAGGTGAGATGATTCCAAGCGAGATCGTGGAGGTGCCCTGCAGGAACTGCGCAGTGGGCTTGTCGAACACCACGGTGAAGTTCAGCGGATCGGTGACCCGAGTCTCTTGATATCCCTCGAGGTAGCCGGCGGCGAGACTGTGAGTAGGCCCCAGCGTGCCTACCGTATCGAAGTTCGCTTTCACTGCTGCCGCATCCAGTGCGGTGCCATCGCTGAACGTGATGCCCGGGCGCAACGTGAACGAGAATTCGGTCAGGGTGTCGTTCTGCGTCCAACTTTCCGCCAGCCACGGAGACAGTTCACCGGTCTCGGTGTTCTGGTCGGTCAATGATGCGACCAACTGTCTTAGGACAGGCGGCCCACCCTTGCTGATGTTGCGTTGGGGATCGAGACTCTTGGAGTCGTAGCTCAGGGCGAACGTGAACGTCCCTCCCTGCGCCGGTCCGCTGGACTCACCGGGCGTAGTGTCTCCCGAACCGCAGGCCGTCAATGCCAATGTAGTTGCGGCCACAATCAACGCCAAGGCGGACTTGCGCCAGTTGGTACTCATATCCTGCTTCCATCAGTTTCATGGTGCGACAACGCAGCGTCTCCGGCTGTACGAACAGAACCAACGTATACATCAGTATTCAGCACCGACAGACTTACAATCGCCGTGATTCAATCTCCCTCACTGCATCTTTGGATTGCGAACGTGCGTTATGCGAATTATTCTGAGTTGAATTCAAGGGGCACGCTGTATGCGGTCGTATTCGATTCGACGCCGGCGACCTCGAAATCAACGGATCGAATTTCCCCACCAGCGGACCGTTCTGAACCGAACTGCAGGACCTTCACTCATGGAGCGAAACGCCGCAGCACGATCAATGCGGCGAACCACCGCGACACACCCAAATAGCCTATATTGTGGGTTAAAACCCACGATATGAGCTAGGGGTGAAGGGGGTTTCTGGTCGCGCCCGATAGCTTCAAGGGGACGTTTACGGCGGCGGAAGTCGCCCGTGCCATAGGAGAGGGCATTCGCGGTGAGTTGTATCCAGCGCATGAGATACCGGTGACGGACGGAGGCGAAGGAACTCTCGACGCGCTCGTGTCGCCGCTCGAACTCGATGTTGTAGAGATCGAGTCGTGCAACCCTTGGGGTGAGCCACCTGCGGAT
Organism: Rhodococcus sp. B10; assembly: GCF_011770055.1. NCBI lineage: Bacteria > Bacillati > Actinomycetota > Actinomycetes > Mycobacteriales > Nocardiaceae > Rhodococcus > Rhodococcus sp. B10. Next base: position 58,013 of record NZ_JAAFYV010000025.1, read on the forward strand.
CCTACGGCCTAGCCCAGGATGAAACCGCGCTGATCGAAACACCTCCGCCAGTGGACTCATGACGCTGCGCAACGGGTTTCGCGATCCGATGACGGCAGATACCTATGGCCACGGTCGATTGATCGTGGATGCATACCGACACCGCGCCAGATCCATCGTGATCGCAGCGGGCGGCTCAGCGACGACCGATGGTGACGCGGGGGCGATTCGGGCGATCGAGAAAGAAGGAGGACTGCCCAGCGCTCGGATGGAGATCTTGACCGATGTCACTACAGATTTCATCGACGCTGCACGAGTGTTCGGACCGCAGAAAGGCGCCGATGCCGGCGCAGTGGACGTCTTGACGGACCGACTCGGCGTTCTCGCCTCACGACTTTGCCGCGACCCTCGGGGCGTTTCCGGCACGGGAGCTGCAGGCGGTTTCGCTGGTGGAATGTGGGCGCAGTACGAGGCCACGCTCCGACCCGGAGCAGCCTATATGCTCGACGCCAACGGTTTCGACGCTGCACTGAAGAGTGCAGTGGCCGTGGTCGTAGGAGAAGTTCGTCTCGACTCACAGAGTGCCGTCAGCAAGATCGTGTCGGCCATCCTGGCCGTGCAGGCATCGTGCCCGTCATCGCCGAGTCGCTGCGGCGGCGCGGTGACGGCATGGGGGCCCAGTTGAGAAAAGTCGCGCTGAGTGGCATCTGACAACCCACAAAGTTGCTAGACGAGTTGCACAGCAATGCCTTTTGGTCTTTGCGGCACGATGCTATGCCCAAATCCATGAAAGTCACGCTAAGGATTTACCGCAGATATTAGCCTGATATCTGCGGTAACCTCGGTGGCGAGCTGCGAGATGCCTTCCGCGAACGAGGTGACTCCGCAAGTTATCTGCAGTAGTGCCGATCGGGGCTCCGGTGACACCGATGGAAGGACTGAGCGTGGGGGCAGGTGCGGACGCTGCCGGCGCGGGGCGTTCGACTCAAGGATGCGGTAAATCAGTTCTTGTCAACGATCCCGAGCGTCAACACTCGGCGCGGGTACGCCGTGGCGTTCAGACAGTTGATACGCGACTTCGGCGCGGATACGAATGTGGGACTGCTCGAGGCCGAGCGGGTCGGCGGCTGGTTCACGTTCAAGTTGGGTGGTAGTTCGGCGCAGACGTTCAACGTCCGCCTCGCGTCGCTGCGCGGGACGTGTGAGTACTGGCGGGCACAGGAGTGGCTGGTGGGTGATCCCGCCCTCCGGTTGGTGCCGCGCAGGGTGCCGCCGGATCACTCGAAGGCGATGACACGCGACGAGGTGACCGGGCTGCTCGCGAAGGATGCGTCGCTGCGAGAGCGGGTGCTGTGGACGATGCTGTACGAGACCGCCGCCCGCGCCGACGAGCTACTGCTGCTCGACATCCCGGATCTGAACACGGCCAACCGGTGTGAAACTGTCACCCGCAAAGGGCGGGGCCAGGGATGTGGACGCCTGGCAGACCGGGACCGCGCGGCTGCCGCCGCATCTGTTAGCCGGCCACAGGCGCGGGCCGGAGTTCCTGACTAACCGCAAGGGTGCAAACTGTTGTGGCCTCGAATGATATCGACCCGTCGACCCTGCGGGGGCGGTTGTCGTATCGGCGGGCATTGGAATTGTTCGACCACACACCGCCGACTTCGCTCGGGGGCCCTTCACGCTGCATCAGCTCCGGCACAGCCGGTTGACGCACGCGGCGGAGGACGGGGCGTCCACGCCGATGCTGATGCGCATGAGCGGCCACACCTCGGTGAGGTCCCTCGGTAGATACGCTCGGCCGTCTGCGGAGGCGCTGATTCGGCGGCAAGCCCAAACCGACCCCGCTGCCCAGCGGCGGAGTCGGTGAAAGGCATTGGTGTGACCGTGAACTCGGTGGTGGGTGCATGGCGGCAACCGAGTGGATCGCCGAGGGAGTTCCGGAGGACGTTGTCCAAGACCTTTTAGGCCATCGATCACCCTCGGCCCGCCCACCCGGCGGCACTAATCCGGTGTGCAGCCGCGGAGGATGTACGCGAGCACGTTGTCCAGTCCGTGCTGGCTCATCTCGGGTGGCAGCATGCCGCTGACCGTCATGCCGGCGTAGCCGTGGAGGGTCGTGAAGACGGGTAGGGCGACCTGCTCCAGCGGGCCCTTTCGCACCTCGCCCCGGCGCTGGCCGTCACCGATCAGTTCGACGATCTGTCCGGCCCAGCGCTGGGCGCTGGCACGCAGTTCCTCCGACGCTTCTGGGCCGTGCTTGACCGAGTACATCAGGTCCAGGAGCGCGGCATTGCCTGCGGCGAAGTCGACATAGGCGCGGGCAACGGCGGCCAGCCGCTCGGCGAACGACTCGCCTGCGCCTTCCTGGGAAGTCGTGAGAAATTCGTCGAGCCGATCGAAGCCGGTCAGCGCCAGCGCGTCCAGCAGGGCCTGCTTGGTCTTGAAGTGGCGATGGGGAGCGGTGGTGCTTACCCCGATGTCGCGGGCCAGTTCCCGTAGGGACAGTCCGCCCGATCCCCTCTCGCGCAACGTCTGCTCGGCACGTTCGAGCAGTGCGGCAGGAAGGTCGCCGTGGTGGTAGGGGCGATGGTTCCTCATGCCCCCACCCTAACCCCGATGTGAACAATACACACATTGTACCCATTGCACACATTGTTTGCATCACATACATTGAGGACATGGCAAAGAACACGAACACCCAGCCCTGGAGCACCAGCGACATCCCCGACCAGACCGGCCGCACCGCCGTGGTGACCGGCGCCAACAGCGGAGTCGGCCTCGCGACCGTCGAGGGCCTCGCCGGCGCGGGCGCCCACGTCGTCCTCGCCGTGCGGGATGTGAAGCGCGGCGAAACCGCCGCCTCGGCCGTGCAGGGCAGTGTGGAGGTACGCCGTCTCGATCTGGCCGACCTGTCCTCCGTGCGCGCGTTTGCCGCCGACTGGCAGGGCGATCTGGATTTGCTGTTCAACAACGCCGGCGTGATGAACATCCCCGAGGCCGCGACCAAGGACGGCTTCGAGATGCAGTTCGGGACCAACCACCTGGGACACTTCGCCTTGACCAACCTGCTGCTGCCGCACATCACCGACCGTGTGGTGACCATGTCGTCCACCGCGCACAAGACCCCGGGCAGTCCCCGCATCCACTTCGACAACCTCAACCTGACCGGCGAGTACAACCCCATGACGGCATACAGCCAGTCCAAGCTGGCCAGCCTGCTGTTCACGCTGGAGCTCCAGCGGCGGCTCACCGCCGCGGGCTCGCCGGTGCGTGCCCTGGCCGCGCACCCCGGCTGGGCCGCCACCAACCTCCAGAGCAACGACGCCAGCTTCCTGCGGCGCCTGTTCCTACGGCTGGGCAACAAGTTCGTCGCTCAGGACAGCCACACCGGTGCGCTCAACCCCCTGTATGCCGCCGTGCAGGACCTGCCCGGCGGAAGTTTCGTCGGCCCCGATGGCCGGGGCGAGATGCGTGGCACACCGAGCCTGGTCGCCCGCTCAGCGGCGGCCAGTGACCCGGCCGCCGCCCGTCGCCTGTGGGCCGTCTCCGAGGAACTGGCCGGCGTCGCCTTTCCCGCACCGGCCACGACTGTTCGGGCCTGAAGGCCCGGACGCGGCCCACGGACGAAGGAAGACCTCCCAGGAGTCAGGCGTAGGTGCTGACTTCGATCAAGTTCTGGTCGGGGTCCCGGAGATACAGGCTGAGAATCGGGCCGGTCGCGCCGGTGCGCTGGACCGGCCCCTCCTCGATGCGGACGCCGTGCATGGCAAGTTCGGCAGCCACCCCGTCAAGGGGATCGGCGATGATCAGGCAGAGGTCTGCGCTTCCGGGGGTCGGTCGGTGGGCCTTCGGTTCGAACTCGTGACCTGCCCGATGCAGGTTGATCTTGCTGTGCCCGAATGCGAGCGCGGTGCGGCCCGCGCCAAAGCTCACCGCCTCCATGCCGAGAACGCGGGTGCAGAAGTCCACTGTGGCATCGATGTCGGTGACGGTGAGGACCAGATGATCCAGACGATCGATTCGCATATGCCCGACTCTACGGTGACCGAATGTGGTCTGGTCGCTCCTGCGGGAGCCTCCCAGCCTGCGGTGATGTCTTAGGTCCACATCGCGCAGGAGCGTCAGGAAGACCGCGATCAGTGGGTGATGGGCGTGTCCGGCCATGGTGACCGCGTGCAGTTCGCGGTGGGGATTCCGGGAGGGCACACCCCCTGAAGGCCGCGTGCGCGGTCAGATGTGCGGAGGCGGTTCCAGTGCCCTGGTCAGTGATGTCGCGATGTCTGTGAGGCGTGCGGCCAACGCACTGGGGTGGGTTCTGGTCATGGCGGTGAGTTCGATGGTCGCCGTCGCGTGCCGGAGCGGTCTGAACCGGACGGCGGGGCGTGCCGCGGACGCTGCGGCGGGTACGACGGTGACCCCGAGGCCGCACTCGACCATGGCGATCTGCGAGGTCACTGATCGTGCCCAGTGCGCCGGGACGGGGCTGAAGCCGGCGGTTCGGCAGATGGCCGCCATGGCGGCGTGGTAGTCGGGCGAGATGTGCCGGTGCAGCCACACCCAGGTGTCGCCGGAGAGTTCCGCCAGATCCAAGGGGCCCGTGACGTCGGCCGCGGCATGGCCGACGGGGAGAGCGGAGACGAACCTGTCGACGAAGAGCGACGTAGCCGTGGTGCCGCGTACGGGCGCTGTCTGGCGCACGATCGCCCAGTCGAGGATGCGGTCGAGGAGTCCAGCCCCGGCCTCGTGCGTATCGAACTCCTGGGTACGGATCTCGACCTCGGGCAGCGCCTGATGGAAGGTTCGAGCACGAGCGGCAGCGGCCAGGAGAACGCCGAAGCAACGGCGCCCAGACTCAGCCGCCCGCCCTGCCCTGTGGCCGCGTGCCGAGCGGCGATCTCGGCGTCCTCGGCCTGGCGGATCAGGGCTCGGCAGCGCTCCAGGAACACGGCGCCCGCAGGGCTGAGGGCGACCGACCGCTGGGTGCGGTACAACAGCTCGCAGCCGAGATGCCGTCCGAGTTGGTGTCGTCGCGAACGTCGTCATCCCGACACCGGACTATGTCCGGTTCGCCACCCGCTACGGGTTCGCACCGGACTTCAGCCACGCCAACGATCCACAGTCGAAAGGTGTAGTGGAGAACCTCGTCGGGTACGCCCAACGAGACCTCGCCGTGCCGCTGTTCACCGAAGCAGCCGTCGTCGGCACTGCCGTCGATGTCCACGCTGCGAACGCGGCCGCGAAGATCTGGTGCGCGGAAGTCAACGCACGAGTGCATTCGGAGACCTGCGCCGTCCCCGACGAGAAGCTCGAATCGGAGCGAGAACTTCTCTCGGCGTTGCCTTCCCTGCGCCTGCAGATCGGGCCACCACCGGTGACCCGCAAGGTCGACCGCCTCTCGAGCGTTCGGTTCGTCTCGGCCCGCTACTCGGTTCCGGTGAGGTTCATCGGCCGGGCGGTGATGCTCACGCAGGTCGAAGGCCGGCTGGTGATCGTCGATTCGCCCTCGGGCGAAGTTGTGGCCGAACATACACTCGCGCAGCCGGGAACAGCATCGGTCCTCGACGAGCACTACGACGGCGCCCGGCCCGCCCCGAACCGAGGACCCCGAACCGAGGACCGCGACCGAGAACCACTGTTGAGCAACAGATCTGTGCGCTCGGCGAGCGCGCGAAGCGGTCTTCGGTCGGTGCCGCGGCAATCGGTAACACCCGGTTGTCCACCGAGCTCGAGTGCTTCTTGTGCCCGGCGCCGCGCACGGCCATGAAGCCTCGATCGGGGCGTTGACGCGTGCAGTGGCATTCCGGCGGTTCAGAGCTGCCGATGTCCGCTCGATTCTCGCCGCGGGAGTTCAGACACGGCAGCCCGGCCTGCCGGGGATGCGTTGATCTTGGATCTGCCGACCGCTCCGACTCGGTCTTTGGATGCCTACGCGATTCGCCCGTCATCTGGTGACCAGCAGGTGCAGTCATGACCGATACCGACACCGAGGCGGCCACGAGCAAGCCCAAGACTGCTGCACCACAGCGGAGTCCTGATCCTGCAGCTGATCTCGATGCAGGGCGAGGCGACCCAAACTCGCTGCAATCCGCAGGACCGCACCCGAGGTACTGCTCACCGCCAAGACCCAACGCTGGACACCGGAAGAAGTGTTGCCGACGTCGGTCGAGTCCGAGCTCGCTGCACGCGACGCCTCCAACATCGTCAACCGGCTCAAAGCAGCTGCGTTCCCGGTGACGGAGACATTGGAGTCGTTCGACATCGCGTCGTCGTCGATCCAACCGAAGGTGTTCGACTACATGTCCAGCCTGGAATGGGTTCGGACGCAATCGAATCTAGCAATCATTGGGCCCGCCGGGTCCGTGAAGTCGCACACCCTGATCGGTCTCGGAGTCGCAGCGATCCACGCCGGTCACAAGGTCCCATTCCGCCATTTGCGGCCTCGGCAACAGTACGGGTGCAGGGTGGTAACGCATCGTCTACTCCTAAAAGGTTATAGGTAGGTTCGGCGACATCAGGTGCCAGTTTCGGTGGTTGGTAGATCGGGTGGCTACGACAGGAGTCACTCTTGTCTGGAGTGGCGGTTCACCGATGACGTCCCATGCCGAACTTCGACACTGCAGATCAGATAAGGCTGTAAGCGGTCATTTTGGTTCACCGCTTGTGGGCAGGTGAACGAGCGGCCACCATTCCATTATGCCCCATGATGTTGCGTAAGAACAGAGTTCGCAGATCCATCTTGAGGGGGGACTGGAAACGGAGCGGCTGGGTCCATCGAGCGTAATGCTGCTGTCGGCGTTCGAGCGGGCGTTCGCTCTACTTCTCGTAAAGTAGAAGACAATGGTTGCGCGCGTGGGCCATTGACAATGAGGGGTGCCAGGCGACACGCCCATTGCTACGCCTGCGTTCCGTGCTTCGACGTCGCTCGCCGCGCTGCTTCGAGTCGCGAAGCGACTCGATCCGATTCGAAGTCAGACCTTCTCTTCATGCCCACGGTGCGGTTCGATGAATCTGGGCTGGCCTCCGAGGTCGCTGCCGGCCGTCGTCGCGTTCGAGGGATGGAGAAAGTATTTCGATGGTGGAATTGAACAAATTGGTGCAGTTCGACCTGTCGCTGGTCGTGGACGGAGTAGGCATAGACGTGTCGGGGATGCACCGCCCCGGCGACGGCGACCCGATCGTCTTCCTCCATGGATTCGGTTCGACTAAGGAGGACTACGCGGATGTGATCCAGCAGGCGCAGCTGAGCGATCGCCCTGTTCTCGCCTACGACGCGCCGGGGTTCGGGCGGTCGAGTTGCGAGCACCCCGATCGGCTGTCGATTCCGTTCCTTGTCTCCACCGCATTGGCTGTGTTGGACTCTCAGGGCATCGATATCTTCCACGCTGTAGGTCACTCTATGGGGGGTCTGACTCTGCTCATGCTCGCATCCGATCACCCAGGCAGGATGTTGTCTTTCGTCGACATCGAAGGCAATCTCGCACCGGAGGACTGCTTTCTGAGTCGACAGATCGTGGAGGGGAACTCCGATCCCGCTGCGTTTTTGGAAGAGTTCATCGCGCGCGCCTGGAATTCCCGCTTCTACTCGAGCGCACTGTACTCGGCCAGCCTCGAGTACAAGGTGCGATCTAGTTCGGTGCGCGGCATTTTCGAGTCCATGGTTGATCTGTCGGATCACGCGGATCTCATGTCGCGGTTTCTCGGATTGCAGATCCCGACGATGTTCATGTTCGGAACCCAAAACTCCGGCCTGTCCTACCTTAGGCATTTGTCGATAAATGGCGTTGAACTGGCTGAGATCCCTCTCAGTGGTCATTTCCCCATGTACTCGAACCCAACGGAGATGTGGCGCCGAATAACTGATTTCGTTACCACGTGGTCGGTGGGCAGAACACGGGGCTTGGCGTAAGGGGGCGCGTGCACCCCAGCGCCGAGGCGATCTCGCAGCTGGGGTGCGCGCGCCCGAGCCTTCAGCTGCTGTTGAGCGTGGTCAGCGACGAGCAGAGCCGCGACAGCGCCTGGTCGAGAACCGAGTCACCGACTGCGAAGCACAGCCGAAGTCGGCCTTGTGCGCCGAATGCCTCACCGGGTACTACAGCAATCCCGACCTCTTCGAGCAGCCACGTCGCAAGATCGGCGCTCGTCGATAGAGCCAGCCGATTGTCGGTGAGTAGACCAGCGACGGAAGGGAATACGTACATTCCGCCATCCGGTGACGGGCAATCGATACCCTCGATCGACGAGAGCGCGTCGACCATCCGGTCTCGTTTGTTTCGAGCGGCCTCAACGGTGCGGACGACGTAAGACGGATCGGCCGTCAGCGCTGCAAGCGCGCCGATCTGCGTGATCGAGGGAACGTTGGTGACCGTCCGAGAGACGTGCTTGGTTGCTGCCCGTACGACGTCGGGTGGGCCGAGTAACCAGCCGACGCGCCACCCTGTCATCGCGTGCGCCTTGGACACTCCGTTGACCAGGATGCATCGATTCCGGGATTCGGGGGCAGCGTTCAGCATGCCGACGCGTTGTCCTTCGTACACGAACGCGTCGTAGATGTCATCGAGGATCAACCACAGATTGCGGCGCTCCGCCCACTCTGCGATGTCCTTGAGTTGTTCTCGTGGGTACACCGATCCGGTGGGGTTTGCGGGGCTTGCAATGATCAGGACACGGCACTTGGGTGTCCAGCTCGATTCCAGTGCAGTGACACTGGTGAGAAAGTTGTCTTCTGCGGTCACGGGAACGTCGACGGGCACAGGCCCGGCGGCCACAGTCGCACCTCGGTGACCCGGCCACCCGGGAGGGGTGACGAGCACCTCGTCGCCGATGTCGGTGACGGCACCTACTGCAAGGGACAACGCGTGTTTGGTGCCCGATGTGATGAGCACGTCCGACCCGCTCCAACTCATTTCAGTCTTGCGGGCGGTATCGACAGCGACGGCATCGCGTAGGGCGGGCAGTCCCGATGCGGTGCCGTAGTGGTGGTGAATCGGATCATCGATCACACGACGGACTGCGTCGACTATGTGCGGTGCAGTCGGTGCGTCCGGTTCACCCGCGGCAAGAACAATAACGTCGCGTCCTTGCGCCCTGAGCTCCTCGGCACGTGCCGCAATTGCGAAGATCGGATTGTCCGGAGTTGCCGTCGTCATGCGTCTGCACCGAAACCGTACAGTTCGAGGGTGGTTTTACCAGCTCGCAGCTCCTCGAAGATCCGATGCTCGTCAGCAACGCGCGCATCAGAGCGGTCCAACACGGAATCGACATGCTGGCTGGGCACTGCGACAACGCCGTCGGCGTCGCCGACAATCAAATCCCCAGTAGCAATCCGCATTCCACCGATGAACACAGGAACACCGAAAGCTCCTGAGTATCCCTTGCGCGTCCCAGTGATGGCGACTCCGCGGGAGAAGACCGGGAAGCCGAGTTGAGCGAGTTCGACGGTGTCTCGGACTCCGCCATCGATGAGCAGCCCGAGAAGTCCACGTTGCTGTGCTGCGAGGGCAAGAACCTCACCCCAGTGCCCGTGCAGCGCACCGCCCAGATCTGCGACGAGAACGTGTCCGGCGGGTGCCCGTGCGACGGCGTTGTGCAGAGCGAGGTTGTCCCCCCCGGCGCCTTGCACGGTGTAGGCCGGGCCGGCGATCCGGGCACCGGGCCACGCCGGCTTGATACCGGGATCGAGAGCGATGTCGAGTTTGGAAGCTTCATAGAGTGTGGCGGTCGCGTGATCGCGGGCGGGATCGCTCATGCCTGCACGCTCTGCAGTGTGTGGTAGGCGAACTTCGTGCGCGCTGCGTGTAGTGAGGTCCCCTCTCGAACGGCGGCGACGATGTTCGATTCGGTTTGTTCGATCTTCTCCGCCCGTTCGGCGACTTCCTCGGCGATGGCTGCGGGTACCACGAGCACACCGTCGGAGTCTGCTACGACCACATCACCTGGTTCGATTGCTACTCCGTCGATTTCGATCGTCCCTTGTACCTCGACCAACCGCACTCGATCTTTTCCGGTACGCATGAATCGTGCGGTACTCCACATGGGGTACCGCTGCTCGAGTGTGACGGTCGTGTCGCGGCAGGTGCCGTTGATGACCGTGCCTGCGACTCCGCGTGCACCGGCGGTCTGGGTCATGATTCCACCCCACACAGTGCAGTCGGTACGACCTTGATTGTCGATGACGATGATCGAACCTGGTTCGACGTCGTCGAGGAAGTCGCCGACAGTTCCGCCTTCGTCGGTGATGGGCTCGTACCGCGCGGTGAAGGCCGGCCCCACGGCAGCGGTGAGCGAACCGGTATCCAAGGGGCCGATACCAAGCAGCGAACCGGGGTGGCCGAGAGCGTCGAGGGCATCGGAGATCGAGGCGGTCGGGATGGCCCCGAGGCGCTCGAAGATAGTTCTGGTCGTCATAGTGTGTCACTTCCTGCTAGTCGAGCATCATGCATCGCGTCCGGCAACGCGACACCTTTACGTAGATCGGCAGCAATCGCGCGTTCGCGGGCCGCGATGGTCTGAGCCAATGCCAGTACTTCGTCGGATCGCTCGATCGGCACGACGGCGATTCCGGTGTCGTCGGCGATCACGATGTCTCCCTGGGCAATTCGCACGCCTGCAATGTTCACCGGCTCACCCGTCGAATGCTGCTGCAGACGACCGCGTGCAGTGGCAGGAACGCCGCCTCGTGAGAACACCGGGTAGCCGAGTTCGCGGGCTTCGGTGATGTCGCGGCACCGTCCGTCGGCGACAGTGCCGCGCACACCACGGAGGCTGGCGCCTAAGCTCAGCAGCCCACCCCAGCAGGACACGTCCTCGCGCCCACCGTTGGCGATGACGATGATGTCGTTCTCCGTTGCGGTGGCGACCGCCGTGGTTGCGATGTGTGCTCCGCTGGGGCCTGGAACGAACGGTTCCAGCTGTACGGTCAAGGCGTATCCGACGAGTGGGTCTGTCCCTGTCTGAGGAGTGATACCGCCTATGCCGCTCGGCAAGCCGAGTCCGTCCAGTGCGTCGCTGACTGCGGCGCTGTCCAGCTCGGCGAACGCCGCTAATGCTTCTATTTCGGTCATGGACTCATCAAAACCCGCGTCAACGATATTGTGAAGGTTCAATCACGACTCGGATCGATATGAGGAGCGACCTGATGGTGGAAATTCGGCAAGCTCGCTACTTCATCGCAGTCGCCGAAGAACTTCACTTCGGTCGAGCCGCGACGCGGTTGAACATGTCCCAGCCGCCGCTGTCGCAAGCGATCCGGCAATTGGAGAAGGAGCTGTCCGTCCCACTTCTGCAACGTTCGTCGCGCGCTGTCACGCTGACACCTGCCGGTTCGGTCTTCCTCGAACATTGCCGCACATTGGTCGACCAATCGTCGCGCGCTGGCATCGCTGCACTGCAGGCGCACAACGGATTTCTAGGAGAAGTTGCGATCGGCGCTGTCACGTCTGCTTTCACTACAGTACTGCCACGAATTCTCGAGGCGTATCGCTCGTCTCGTCCGGGAGTGAATCTGAAAGTACGCGAAATCGACACAAGCTGGGGCGCCGATGCCGTCACCCGACACGAGCTCGATATCGCGATCATTCGGGCGACGGGCAGCCGAGGCCTCCGCGCGCTTCCGCTACGCAGGGACCGGTTCGTTGTGGCGGTACCCGCCTCACACCGACTTGCCGCGCAACGCGGCCCGGTGGACCTGGAGATGTTCTCCGATGATTCCTGGGTGTGGCTGCCGCGAGAGATATCGCCCAGCTACCACGACGACATGGCAGCGACATGCAGGCACGCCGGGTTCAGTCCGCAAGCCCAACATCTTGCGAGTTCCATCACCAGCCAGCTCGCCATGGTGGCCTGCGGGTTGGGAGTGACAATCGTCCCGCACTCGTCCGCCGTCGGATTCGAAGGTTCCGTAGTTTTTCGGCAACTGCGTGCGCCGGACGTTGCATTGGAACTGTCCTTGATCTGCCGCGACGTCGCCGAACCCCTGGTCGATCACTTCATCGACTGCGCCGTGGGGACCGCGCCCGCGTACGGAACGGGACACCATCACGACCTGCCGGGCTCGTAACAAAGCATTTACTTAAAACACCTCGCAGTATTCGAACAATCGTATACCGTGCATGTACAGCGAGACCGATAGGAGGATTCACATGCCGCAGAGCCTGTCGGGGCGAGAGGTTGCGTACGAATACATCCGGACTAATATTCTTCCCGACCCCGCATTGCAGGGCAGTTTCATCAGCGAGGAGGAGATCGCTCTACGAGCGGGAGTGTCGCGTACCCCGGTGCGTGAGGCGCTCATCATGCTCGGGACCGAGAATCTGGTCCGCCTCGTCCCACGCCGCGGAGTTTTCGTCTCCGCACCCACGTCGAAAGAGATTCACGAGCTGATCCAGTTCCGCTCGGTGCTGGAACGATGTGCGATAGACAATGCAGTCGAACGTCGCAACGTCGACATCGAAGGTATGGAACAGCTGTTGACGTGCCAAATGCAGCTGCTGACCGGTAGCGTGAACGCCACTGAGTTCATCCGACTCGACTTCCGTTTCCATCTCACTCTCATCGAGGCGGTCGACAACTCGTTGATCAAGAAGTCCTACGAAAGTCTGCAGTCGCAGCAGCTGAGAGTAGGGGCACTTGCGGTTTTCGGCGACGAGAGCCGCCGAGCGCATGTCCTCGACGAGCACCGCCAGATAGTCGACGCTTTGCGCCTCGGTAACCGAGAGGCGCTCGAAGAAGTCATCGACCGCCATCTGGCCCATTCGTTGGAGAGCATGCTGCTACTGCATCCGCATCACACCGGCGTGTACTGACATGTCGTCGGAAGTCGTATAGCGCTCCGAAAAATTGTATACCGACAATATTCAATCGAGAGGAACACCCCATGGCCACGCTCACATTCGATGTATCAGGACACGGCCCGAGGACCGTGAACGTCACGAACGTTCTCAACGCCGGTTTTGCTGGCGCGGATCAAGAATCCGTTCTTGCTCACATCGAAGAACTTGCCGAACTCGGCGTCCCACGCCCCGGCAGTGTTCCCACGCTCTACAACCTGACGCCCACAGTCGCCAGTCAGGAACAGCAGGTGTGGGTGCACGGCGACCGAACCTCCGGTGAAGCAGAATGGGCACTGGTCGTCGATGATTCGGGTGAAGTATTGCTGACCGTCGCCTCCGATCACACCGACCGCCAGTTGGAGGTGCACAGAATCGACTGGGGCAAGCAGATCGCGCCGGACGTGCTGTCGCAATCCGCGTGGCTGCTGTCGGAAGTTGATACCTCCGATGGAAACGTCGAATTGAAAAGTTGGGGAACAACCCCCGACGGTATCGAGACCCTGCTGCAAAGCGGAACTGTAGACCAGTTGCTCACGCCGGCGTACTGGCTCGAGACTCTGACGAAAGCAGGTCTGTTGAAACCTGGGACCGTCCTTCTCGGAGGCACTCTCCCCATGCTCGATCCCGACGCCCAGTACGCCGACCGCTGGACGGTCGAACTGACCGACAAGCGACGCGCGCGTTCGCTCCGCGTGTCCTACGTCGTCACCAGGCTTCCCTCGCTGGAACCTGCCCAACTACGAACTGCGTAGACGCTGTCCGGCCTCCATCGGCGTCAAGCAAACAAAACGAGGTTGCCGCATTGCAGGCGGCAACCTCGAACAGCGGAACCTCGAGACAAGGAAACACTGTGTCCTCAACTTTACACACGGGTAACAATCCCTCCCGTTCCGGCCCCGTACGCTCGGGAATGGCAGCGCTGATCGGAACCACGATCGAATTCTACGAGTTCGGCATCTACGGGTTGCTCGCGCCGACCATCGCCCCACTGTTCTTTCCCAGTGCGGATCCCACCGCAGCACTGCTTGCGACCTTCCTGCTCTTTGCGATCGCTTTCCTCATCCGTCCGCTCGGCGGAATAGTGTTGGGGCGCATCGGCGATGCCACCGGCCGAAAGAATGTACTCATGGCGACCATCGTCGGAATGGGCATCGCCACGGCCGCCATCGGCTTGCTCCCGACCTACGCAACAATCGGCGTGCTCGCCCCCGTTCTCCTCCTCGTCTGCCGTCTGGTCCAAGGCTTCTTCACCGGAGGTGAACAGGTCGGCGCATCGACGTACGTGACCGAATCGGTCCCAGACGGGAAGCGGGGATTCTTCGGGGCCTTCATGCCTACCGGTGTTGCGCTCGGACTGGGATCGGCGAGCCTGGTCACAGGCATTACGGCGTCTGCGACCACAGATTCGCAGATGAGCGATTGGGGTTGGCGCATACCGTTTCTCGTAAGTGTGCCGCTGATCGTTGCCGCAATCCTGATCCGACGCCATATCACCGAGTCCGAGGAGTATCTCGAACTAGCGGCGAGTGGCAACAAGGAAACCGCACCCGTCCGTGAGACGTTCCGCAGTCACAAGGGTGCGCTGGCACGCGTTATCCTCATCGGATACGGACAGAACGTCGGCTACTGGGTTGGCATCACGTTCATGAGCACCTTTCTCATCCAGTTCGAGGGCTATCCCCAAGCGTCCGTCCTGTGGCTCGTCACGTTCACCACTTTGGGGCTGGCAGCCTGTATGCCCCTGTGGGGCCTACTCTCGGACAAGGTCGGCCGCAAACCGATTCTGATGGCCGGCTTCATCGGCTACGCGGTGTTGGCGTTCCCCATGATGACGCTCATGACCAAAGACAGCTTCGCCCTTGCCGCCTTCGCATTCGTCGTGCTCGCGTTGCCTTTTCCGATGGTGCAATCGATGTGTTATTCCATGTACACAGAACAGTTCCCAGCTCCAGTTCGTTATACCGGCATGGCCATCAGCTACAACTTTGCCACCATCATCGGAGCGGGACTGAGCCCCTACCTCGCCACGCTCCTCATCGACACCACAGGATGGGAACTTGCACCCTCGGTTCTGCTCGGTGCCGGGGCGGTTATCAGCGCGATCACCCTGGGCGCGTTCACAACCGTAAGCAAGCCGATCACCGCCCGCGAAAGCGCGGAGCGCGCCGAGACCCCCATCGCAACCCGACAGGACTGACCAATGTCGAACACACAGCACGAACCCGACCACGTAACGATTGCGCACATCGAACAGCAGTTCGCGCGCATGAACGAACACCAGCACCTCGGGGCGGTGAAGTCGACACTGCCACTGGAGTCGATTCTCGACTCCGCAGGCGGACAGGTAACCGGCGAGCGGCCGCTCGCCGGAATCACCGTGGGAATCAAAGACAACATCGACGTAGCTGGATCGCTGACGACCATGGGGTCGACCTTTTTCGCCGATAACTTCACCGGCACCGATGCCCCCGTCGTGCACCGCCTGCGTTCAGCAGGTGCGTTACCGATCGCAAAGACTTCGCTCGCCGAGTTCGCCATGGGCGCAACGGGTCAGAACCAGCATTACGGCACTGTCGCCAATGCAGTGGACAACACACGCATATCCGGGGGGTCGAGCAGCGGATCGGCAGTCGCGGTGGCGGCAGGCCTGGTGGATATCGCACTCGGGACCGATACCGGGGGATCCGTCTTGGCGCCGTCAGCCTTGAACGGTGTCGTCGGGCTTCGCCCCAGCATCGGGCGAATTTCCAACATCGGTGTTCTTCCGGTCAGTCACTCACTTGATCGAGTCGGGCCGATCACCCCCACCGTCGAGCTGATGCGCCGGACCTTCGCCGCCATCGCTGGCACCGGAGCCGCGGACGCCTATCAGATCCAAGACCGTCGGCCCATTCCAGATCTTCCCGGAACGCTCCATGGTCTTCGAATTGCCGTCCCCGGTAACCATTTCGTCCCCGAAGACGCCGAGATCGCCGACGCACTGAACGAAGCGTGCGCCACGTTCGAAGAACTGGGCTGCACAGTCAGCGACATTCACCTCGACGGAGCAGACGACGCACAATCGATGATCGTCAAGACGATGTTTCCCGACTTCGCGGCGGTGCACCAGGCCCGGCACGCCGAAAATCCCGACGGATTCGGCGACGACGTCCGTTTCCGCCTCGAGCTAGGTCTCGCGACATCAGGCGTCGAATACTCGCGGGGATTGTCCTGGGCATCGGCATGGCGACGCACGCTGGACACCGTGTTCAGCGAGTTCGACATCGTCCTCACACCCTCGACGCCCGTTCTCGCACCTTTGATTTCCGAATCGACCACTGTCAAGACCAGCCCCATAGTCACCAGATTCACCCATCCATGGTGCTTGTCGCTGGGCCCGACACTTACACTCCCGTGCGCGGTTCGGTCGGGACTTCCGGTGGGGATGCAACTATCAGGCCCGCAGAACTCCGAAGAGCTCCTGTTCCACATCGCTCGACATTTCGAACGAACGACGTCTAGTGCGACGGCGCTCGCGCTCGGAGGCTCGCTGTGACCCACACAGGAGCGCCGTCAGCCATGCACGGGAAACTGAAGTCCGGAGAAACCGTGTACGGAACGTTCGTATCGATTCCCGAACCAGCGATCATCGAGATCCTGGGATGGACAGGGTACGACTTTGCGGTGATCGACTTCGAACACACATCGATCGATATGCGCACCGTCCTCGACATGGTCCGCGCTGCAGAGGCATCCGGCGTCACCCCGCTCGCACGTATCAGCTACCGGGACTTCAACACCGCGCTGCGACTGGTCGAAGTTGGAATCAAGGGGATACTCGCCCCCCATGTCACAGACCGTTCGTACCTGGAACGTTTGAACGCCGTCGTGCGCTACCGCGGTGCCGGAGGGGACCGCGGGATCGACCCGTCCACGCGCAACGTTCGTTACGGACTGGACAAGGTCGCCGACCGACTCGGACCCGAATCCGACGTGATGATCTTCGCGCTTGTCGAGGATCGGGAAGGTATCGACAACATCTCCGACATTGCATCCTTCAAAGGCCTCGACGGAGTGATGCTCGGCGCTGCCGATCTCGCCCGCTCCTACGACCACGGTGCCGACGTTGCGCATCCGCAGGTTGCTGAGGTCATCGAACAGGCATCCGAAGTGCTTCGTGCCCAAGGGGTTCCAAGCTGGCGTGTGGCCTACAACCCGAAAGAGGTCGCAGCGATCCGTGCCCAGGGGGCCCGAATTGTCTCCAGTCCCGCCGTCGACTCGCTCCTGATCTCGTCCGCATTCCGCGACCAACTGCTCGCCGTCAAGGGCGACAGCGCCTGATCTACGGTCTCACCCTCTCCTCGCGATCGAAAGGAAAATTATGACAACCCGAACATTGACCGTGGCGATCGCTCAAATCGCCACCGGTGCAGAGCCAGACAAAAACCTCGACAAGGTCCTGAGATCGATCAGGTCCGCTGCAGCGCGTGGCGCCCGCATCGTGCTGCTGCCCGAGGCGTCTCTCGTCCGATTCGGTGTCGACCCCGCTCCTTTCGCCGAAGCGCTCGACGGACCATGGGCCAAGGCCATCAGCGAGGCAGCACGAGAACTCGGTGTGATCGTGCTTGTCGGAACGTTCACTCCGGGCGACGACGGCCGCGTTCGAAACACGATCCTCGTCACCGGCGAAGGAATTCATGACGGTTACGACAAGATCCACCTCTATGACGCGTACGGGTTCTCCGAATCAGCCGACGTGCAGCCCGGCGACACACCCTTCGTATTCGATGTCGATGGCATCACCGTCGGCGTTGCGACATGTTACGACGTACGCTTCCCCGAGTTGTTCCGCGACCTTGTGGACAAGGGCGCAGAAGTTGTTCTCGTCACTGCACACTGGGGAGCTGGCGCAGGCAAGGTCGATGCCTGGCGGCTGCTCAACCGCGCCCGCGCCGTCGATACGACAACCTGGATCGTGGCTTGTGATCAGGCGGATGCAAGCACCACTGGGATCATCGAACCCAGCGGCCCCCGCTTCGGCGTCGGGCACAGTTTGGTGGTTTCCCCGATGGGAGAAGTTCAACACGAACTCGACGACCACGAGGACGAGCTGGTGTACACGCTGGACATGTCCGCAGCGGAGCGAGCACGCACTGTCATTCCTGTACTTGCAAATCGCCGACTGGGCATCGCCGCACATCAGGGAACGAGATGACACTGAGGCGACACTTCCGAAGCGCAGTCAGGGCGATCATTCCCAGACTCAAGACATCGATACCGGCAGTCGAGTCCGGGCACCGAACACTGCTGGGGCTGCATTGCGGCTGCCGCGCGTGTCTGTAAGGCTGCCGGCAAATGAGCAGTTCTGAGTAGGGGTGTGTCGATGTAAGCGTCACACCGGCCTTGGCGTCCGCATGCCGAATCCACTCGTTTACCAACGCAAGTGTCTTCCATGCGTGGTCTGGGTTGGGCGCGGGTGCGACGCCATCCTGGTCGGCTACCGACCTGTTACCGTGCGAACGGCAGGCTCTGAACATTCGATCAGGATATTTAAGTGGGTCCGACACTTGAGTGCTGGGTTCCGTGATGTCGCTGAATTCCCGCACCGGAGTTCGTTCGCAGTCCCGCCAGTGCTCTGACGACAGAGTGCGGCGCCGGGAGTAAGAGGTGTGGGAGGGTTCCGTTCACCAACCGGCTTGTAGCCGAGGCATTGCCTGCGCTATGCTCTCCCCAATCGTTCGGCCCGCCTCAGCTCTGCTGGGTGCGGGCCGGATTTCTATACTCTTGAGATGGCTGAACTCAAACCCTTCCTGACGATCGACCAACAGATCGAGCGCCTGGAATCACGGGGGATGCCAATCCCGCACCCCGACATCGTGGATCGTTGGTTGAGAGCGATTGGATACTACCGCCTCAGCGGCTATTGGTATCCGTTCATGGACACCAATGTCGAGTCGGGCTTGGGGGACCGCTTCGTAACGGGGACAACATTCGACGAGATCGTCCGCCTGTACGAGTTCGACCGGCACTTGAAGACGTACATGCTGAGGGCGATCGAACGTGTGGAAGTCGCCATGCGCAGCCAGGTTGGCCATACCCTCGGGTCCCGCGGGCCGATGTCGCACCTCGATGGCGACAAGTTCGACCCATTGTTCGTAGGTAGCGGTGAGCATATGGACTGGCTCGCAACAGCGTTTGGTCGGGTGAGACGCCAAAGGAGCAAAGATCAGGCTCTCAAGCATCATTTCGACAACTACGACGGACGTATCCCAATCTGGGTCCTTACTGATGTGTTGGACTTCAGCGACCTATCGAAGCTCTTTGCCGGAATGCAGGAGGATGACCGCGACGCGATCGCGCGATGGTTCGACATCCCGGCACCAGCTCCGGAAACCACCACCCCGCGACGCGGACGTGGATCATCAGCTAGCAGACGCAACCGTCGACGCAGAGCGGCGGGCCCAGGCAGTACCTTGGCTAACCTGCTCGAGCAGCTCACCATCGTCCGAAATATCTCTGCTCATCATTCCCGGCTGTGGAATCGGACGCTCGTTCCGATCGGAACAAGTTCGCTACGGTCGGTCGCAGCGTTCGACGGGCTTCCCGCTCAGTCCGAACGAATCTACGGCGCAATTTCTGCAGCCGCGTTCCTGCTGCAGACGACATCACCTGGTAGCACGTGGATCAAGCAGCTGGAAAGCCTGATCGACCGTTCTTTTCTGCCTTCCTCCATCCGCACTCCACGCGAGATGGGGTTCCCACCCGATTGGAAGCAGCTGCCCTTGTGGCAGCCGACCGCACAGCCCACGCTGTCGCGCCCCGAGACAATCTGAAGATGGTGCTCGGGCCGAGTCGATTCTGCTCGACGTACCACTGGTGACGGTGGTACTCGACGGCCTCGGGGTGCTTGCATTGTTCGCCACTGTGGCCACCGTTTCCGGTATACGAGAAGGCGCGGTGGTGACCTCGACTGTCGGTGTGTAGGTGCTGACCGGCCGGATGCTGCGTGCTCGCCGCGCCCGCCTCGCCAAACACCGCAGGTGTGGTTCGGAGTTTCGTGGGATGCTGTGGCAGACCAGGGGATTCGAACCGAGTTCGTGCGCGTAAACCTCGACTCGCATGAGATCCAGGTGTGGAAGTGGCTGCGGTTCGTGAGACTCCATCATTGGTGGTGCGATCAGCGTTGGCTCCACACAGTCGGCGGCGGCAAGCACAAGCCCTCGGGCCGATGGAAGATGATCTCGGCGATACGACCGCAGAGTGGCAGTTTCCAGCATAATCCGATAAGGGGCAAAGCCCGCATTCCGCTAAGACATCACTGAGTCTGTTTAGGATGCCCCATCCCTGCATATTTGAGCCATAGAGTGCGTCGGTCGATGTCCACCACGTACCAGATGCGACCACCCGCAGTGACTTCGTACTACTCCACTGCTCCATCCCGACACACGCAGGAGCGGAAACCCACCCCTAAGCGGGAGTGACATTGGCTTGAAACCGTTTCATCAATATGTCACACTGTTGGCATGGAGCGTATGCATGAGCTGGCAGATGAGATCCGCGAGACGTTCGAGGATCGCGGGTGGAAAATCGAGAAGGCAACTCAGCTCGATCCAGCGTTCCACAGGTCGAAACGGTCCCAATCAGCGTTGGGTCGAGATCTCGTCATCGACGCAATAGAGGCCGCTGCCAGTCGGTTCGGGTTGGGTTTCCGCACTGGTTGTGGTGGCGGACATGACGTCATCGACGTAACCGACACCTCAGACCGACGTTTCAGGGTGCGGAAAGCGGCGGTCAGTCTCGAGACCGAGTCGTACGAGATAATCGGTGGCTCGGACTCCATCCTGAGGATCTCCGACGCCGAGGAGGACTCGCTACTCAAGGCCGAGAGGTGGGTCTTGGGGTACACCGTCGACCCGAGCGGCCTGGTCGAAGATATCTTCGCCGCGAAAGTGCTCGGCATGACAGGCGACGCGGTGCCGCACCTGAGACTGGGACCAGTAGTCGCACTTGGTTCGGGCAACCTCCCCGCGCCCAACCCCAGCGGCAGATTCAGGCCAGCGGACGAGGACAGTCTCGGTGATGATTTCGACGGTGACAGCGGTACGGAAGACGGTGCAGGTGAGGCGTCGGCCGGTTGACGCCTGACCTCACGTTGTCCTTCCCATCTGCCCCACTTCAATGTGGTGTTCTAGCGAACGGAATAAGCGCTATGAACTTGTACCCTGACCAAGGACGAGTACAACGGCTGCGAACGGCTCGAGGTATGACTCAAGCCGAGCTCGCGAGGCGTCTCGACATACCTACAAGTGCGCTATCGCGTGTCCTGAGCGGGCATCAACCCATCGAAAACGACGACTCTGTGCGACTTGCAGAGGCTCTCGACTGCAGTCAAGAAGTCCTGACACGACCAACTTCCGACGCGCTCTACACGCGGCCTTGGTTGCGTGCTTATGCAGACGCTCCCCAAAAGGTCGTCGAGCAGTACCTGGCGGATACGCTGCTCGCGCTCGAAGCTTTCTCGGATTTGCGCCTAAAGAGGCTGCCAGAGCGACTTCCCGTCTTCACCGGGGATCTGAGTGACGACAACGAGATCGAAGCGTTCGCGACCGAAGTTCGCGAAGCTGCCGATGTGTCAAGCATGCAGGAAGTCCCCAACGTCACCCGAGCATCAGAGCGGCTCGGATGCGTAGTGCTGCCCATGGACAACGAATTGGGTAAGCACCTCGGGATGTCTCTTTTCGTGGACGGGATCCCCGTACTCCGTGTCAGCCGCCCATCCGGGGACGGGGGCATACCCGGTGATCGTCAACGATTTACAGTCGCGCATGAACTCGGTCACGTCACCCTCCATTCGTCCTGCCGTCCGCCCGATAGCGCTGAACAAGCAAAAGAGATCGAAAAGCAGGCCCACCGGTTCGCCGCCGCCTTCTTGCTACCTGGTGACTCCTTTCTCGAAGACCTGGAGCAGACAGGCAGGGGACGAGTCACACTGGCAACACTCGCCAGATTGAAAGAGCGGTGGGGTGTTTCAGTCAAAGCAATGGTCGTTCGTCTGCAGCAACTGAATCGGATAGACGTCGACCAAGCGCGGAGCTTGTATAAGCAGATCTCCGCACGCGGCTGGAACAAGAACGAACCCGTCGACGTCGACAACGAGCGTGCAATCTGGCTAGGCCGCGCTATCGCCCAGCGGTATACAGGGGAGAATCCAATAGATGAGGCGGCGAGACTTACTGGTCTACATCGCTCATACTTCGAATCGTGGACAGATTGGGAACCTGCTACGCCTGCGAACGTAATTGAGCTGCATCCGCGTGGTGCAACACCTCGAATGTCTACGTCGTACTCACGCGGCTAGCAGCAAGGACCTGCACGCAAGGCTGCACATTGTTCTAGCAGAACTATTGCATCACAGCCCAATCCCGTTGACGGCGTTCCCTGCGAGCGGGGCATGTTCGCGGCGGTAGACCTCGACGGAATCGACGCTGGCGTGGCCGGTCTGCCGGGCAATGGCGGATCCATCGGCACCGTTGCGGGTGCCCTGTGTCACGAAGCCTGCGCGCAGAGAGTGCCCGCCGAGCTTCGCGAGTGCGGTGGGGTCGTAGCCGGCGTGTTCGGCGCGACGGCGGATGGTCTGGTGTATCGCCGCTCCGGACAGAGCGGTGGCACCGAGGTTGCCGTTCTTTGCGACGGCCCGCAGTAGCGGTGCGCGGGCCGCGGTGCAGGGTACTCCCCCTCGGCAGACGTGCCTGTCGAACGGCTCTCGCTTGCGGAGCAGGCGGATCACCGACGGTCGTCCACCGGTGTCGAACGCGGCGACGACCTGGATCCAGCGGACATAGGCGCAGGGTGGGCGGGTCTCGTGAGACCCGGTGTATGGCAACGCCTTGACCGCTCCCCTACCCTCCTGGTCGGTCTTCGACTTCCGAAGCCGCACGTGCAGGCCGTCATGCCGGTGCACGGTGACGTCCCCACACACCAACTCCGAGAGCTCGCTGCGGCGGTACGCGCCGGCGAACCCCAGCAGCAGGATCGCCGAATCCCGGCGCTCTAGGACCTCGTCGGCCCACCCTCGGCACCGCTCGCGGGCTGTCCCGATGAGGACCTTGATGTCGTCGACCAGCAATGGATCCCTTGGCGTGCGCGGCCGATCCCCGGACGCGGCGTACTCCCGGCGGATACCGGACAGCGTGGCGGTCACCAGCTCGTGCGCGGACGGTGAGAGGTGTCCGGTGGTGCGGTGCTGGTGGTTGATCGCGGCAATCCAGGTGCCGAAGGTGGCGACGGCGTAGGCCCGGTCCCCTGTTTCGGCGCGGGTGTCGGCGGCGTCGAGGAGATACGCAGCGACGATCACCGGGTGCGCCGGCAACGCGGCGTGTCCCTCTCGCGCGCACCACCCGGCGAAGCGCCGCCACCCTGCGGCATAAGTACGCCGGGTCCCCTGGGACCGGGACGACTCGACTGCTCTCGCGATCCGCTTGGCCACGGCTGGCGGGATCACGGGTTCCACCGCTGTCGACGCAAGTCCCGCAGCGCCTGCCGGTGTGGTCATTGGAGGTGTTTGGCCTGGTCGCAAGTCCATCTCAGCAGCCTAGCGCAGGTCACCAACCGGTCTGCGGAGCAAAACTGTGCTGAGCTGGCGATTCGGGAGAGATGGTGCGGAAAATGCAATTTACGTCGCCAACATCATGGGCCTCGTGAATGGGCGCGGCGCAGCAGCTTACGGGCCTCGAATTCCGCTCTAAATCGCAGACCGGCGGTTGATGCGGAGCTTAAGTTCGGAAGGTCTCAGGGTTATTGACTCAACAATCTTCAACTCGTAATCCGGGTTGGCTGTGAGCTCGGAGTTGCGAACAATTAGCGCGAGGGCAGTCAGGATCTCTTGGTAGGCGAACTGCCGCCCTATGCACGCGCGCATCCCGGTGCCGAAGGGCTTGTACAGGTTCGCCAAGTCGGCGGGCCGACGATCGCGTTCCCATCTGTCCGGATCGAAAGCTTCGGGGTTGTCGCCCCACGCCTGATCTCGATGCAGCTGCAAGAGCACCACGAACACCCACTCTCCCGCTTCGAACGGGTGACCACCGACGCGGGTGTCCTGCTTCGCTTTGCGGAAGTAACCAGGAGCGACGGGCCACAGCCGCAAGGTCTCGTCGACTACCCGTCGCAGATACCGCAGTTTGGCTACCCGATCGTAGGTGAGTTCACCTTCAGAGCAGACTGTTTCGACCTCGCCACGGACCTTGTCCGCGACCTCCGGGTGCGTGGAAAGAAAGTGCAACGCAAACGACATGACGCCTGCGGATGTTTCCTGCCCGGCGACCAGGAACGTCAGAATTTGATTGCGGATGTTCTCGTCGGAGAGCGGCTCGTTGGTTTCCGGGTTACGGGAGGTGAGCATCAGATCGAGGAGGTCCCCCCCTCCGCTCCGCGCCGGCTCAGCTCTCCGTGTCGCGACGATGTCATCGACGATCCTGTGTACAGCGGCAATATCGGCACGATGCTGATCTCGCTGCGAACGAAAGACTGTCGCCTCGACGAGGGGATGCGAATAGGCAGCGCGATTGATGTATCGCAACACTCGCTGAAAGCGAACGACTAGATCGTGTGGCTCCGCGCGGGTGAACGTCTCGAAGTCAAAGCCGAACGCCACACGGCCGATCACGTCCAGAGCCAGCTTGCTCATGTCTGCCGAGACGTCGTGCCAGACATCGTCACCTTGAGAACCCCAGTACCGAAGCAATTGTCGGGTGGATTCGACCATGGTGTAGTGATAGGTACGCATCGCGGACTGCTGGAAGGCTGGGGCGAGGATTGCGTGTGCCTCCGCCCAGTTGGGTTCGGAGTTGTGCGCAGTGAACAGGCCGTCCCCGGCGACGGCGCGTAGGTTTCGGATGGGCACACCGAGGAACTTCGCCCATCTGTCTTCGTTGTTGACTTCGGCAACCTCGGCAGGCCCGGACACATACGTCACTCTCGATCCGAGGATGTTGCGTTCGTAGATCGCGCCATACTTCTGCGCGCCGCGCCACCCCCACTGACTCGAGTCCGTGACGTGGAGGTCCCAGAGGTCACCCAGCAGCGGGATCCGGTACGGAGGATGCGGGAGCACCCTGTCGCTCGCGTTCTGGCGACGGTAGTCGGTTGTTGTCATGTCGGTCCCCCAGTTGGACGTGATGTTGCGAATCAGATTCGGACTGAACTGATCTCAGTCTGTTTGCAGGCGTGTGCGAGCGAAGTAAGCACGACAACTTCGTCTTCCAGGGTTCGAGCGGACGGGACCTCGAACGACCGGAACGTGCTCGGCAAGGCACCCGCCTTCTTCTCTCGCATCGCCTCGGCGATCGCACGAGGCCGCCCGCCGCCATTCCGCTCGTCCAGCGAGGACGAACGAAAGCGCGCAAGAACACTCAAAGAGTCACGTATTTCGATACACATCCGGTGCAGACGCTGACGCGACGTCGGATCGGATGGTTGATTGGCCAGCAGCACTTCAGGACACGCACTCGTCATGTCTCGCCACATAGGCTCAAGCGTTCTCGCGGCCCGCGACCAGTGATCGACACCGAGATTTTCGGCCAACCGGTATATGACTGGCACTGCTGCGTACGTGGCTCCCGCCAGCAGAATGAAGATCATGTTGAATTCGTTTGCTTCAACCCTCCAGTGCACAAAGGCATTCGGGTGGCCCGTTCCCGCGAGCACTGCGCTGAACAGGATCGAGAACGTCTCCTCCACACCCCACAACGACAGCAACCCCAAGGCGATGAACATGGATATGAAGCGCCGAGGCAGCAGCCCACGGGCGAGTTCGCGGGCAGAGACGAACAAGTAGAGGGTGGCCATGGTTGCAGTCCACACCGAGAAGATCGCAAAGTAAGCAATCGTCTCCCATCCGGCAGTGATGTCGATGTAGTTTCCCGACTCACGCGCGGGCGTTCCCACAGCGATCAGCAGTGCAGCCGACAGTCCTGCTGCCCCGTAGATGTAGCCGGCCCAGCCTTCACTTCGCTGTCCGAAAACCCACCTTGCACCCATTACCACCAAAGGAACCATTGTCAGCATCAAGAACGCAGTGCTCAGCTGCCGAACTAGCTGAATGTCCAGCCAGTTCCCCGTGGTATCGGCAATCAAATGCTGGATACTTTCCTCGCGCATCAACGCTGACACAGTCAGTGCCGACACTGCTGCGGTAACCCGAATCGACGAGCGTGTCCGATCCAGAACGATCATCCGTCCACAGATTGCTGCGACGGCAAGAGCAATGATCGGATAGGAGTAGATCTCTGGAACAGACGATGTCATCGACGCCCCCACACATCGGTCATGACGCTGGACCGACGAAACCGACTGACGGCGGTGGACATGAGAAGATCAGCGAAAAGCTCTGCCTCGCTCTCTTGCTCGTCATCGAAGTTGTTTCGTGTCATGACGAACTGAAGCGCATCGAGGTCGATGTCCGGCAGAAGCTCGGCAAGCCCGACGAAGGCGCCCCCTTCCGAATGGTGTTCGAGCAGCATATGTCCGACCTCATGGAAAATGGTCTGGTCGATGTGATACTCGGATGAGTCTGCGTCATAGGCGATCTCGTCATGTTGCTTGAGCGCCAGCCACAACCCGCATGGCAATCGGCTCATCGCGGTGGCCTGCACCGGTTTCAGGACCAGCCGGCGGCCACGCAGACGTCCGACCTCCCGAACGAAGTCGTTGCGATCCCACGGCGTCGGAACAAGCTCACGTACCGCGTTCGTCGTCTTCAGAACACGTCGGCTCGAATTTTCCACCCCTGAACTCCCTCCCCAGGTTCGTATTACGTACTGCCCTTCATGCTCATTGTCTTTGAGCGCGAAGCCTTTCCAGTAGATCGGTCAGCTCCCGCTGCTGTACCCCCGCATGCTCCCGACGTAGCCGGACGTCCTTGATGCC
The DNA here is from genome assembly GCF_011770055.1 of Rhodococcus sp. B10. Classification (NCBI taxonomy): domain Bacteria; kingdom Bacillati; phylum Actinomycetota; class Actinomycetes; order Mycobacteriales; family Nocardiaceae; genus Rhodococcus; species Rhodococcus sp. B10. The sequence goes on from NZ_JAAFYV010000025.1 coordinate 84,724, forward strand.
TCCCTCGATCAGTTCCAGAACCAGCTCGAGTTGTGAATGGATCGATTCGGCATCACCTCCACCCAGCAGGTACTGCGTATTCGATTCCCCCGGAAAGGCTTTGGCCAAGGCTTCCAGCTCGCTCACTGTCGGAGTTGATGTGCCGGCACGCCAGCGTACGACCTCTTCGGCAGAGACAGCGATTTCATGGTCGTGCATGCTCGTCGCAACTTCCTGCGCCGACCGCTCTTCGCCGCCGGCGCGCCGCCAGACGCGAAACAGCAGATCGATTCGGTGTTGCAGAGCTGGCAAGTCGCTCGGTTCTTTCATCAGTGCGCACCTCCCTGGAAGCGTCGCTCGAAGCGGTCGCGTTGCTCACCTGTCAAGTCTTGATCCCGGCCGGCCAACCAGCGTCGATACGCTCGTTCTTCGTACTCGGCGGGGTCGAGAGAGTCGTTCGGTTCCTCCAGCAGTCGTCCGAACACCGTGAAAACCGGCGACAATGCCCCGTGTTCGCGACGGTTGGCTTCGAAGAGGCTGGTTACGTACTCGCCGTAAATCGGGTGCAGGGCGGTCGCCACCCGCTTCGAAATCGCGTCTATCTCCGGTATCCCATCATGCTTGGACGCCAGGTCCTCCAGGTCTTGAGAGACCGCCAACAGCTCCACGACGATCGGTATCCCGATGGGAACGAAATCGGGCCCCAACGTCGCCTGAGCGCTTCGGCCGACGTTCTTGACTGCCGGGTCCCCACCCCTGAGCACCTCGGCCGCACTGCCAGGTTCCCACCCGAGGCCTACATCCAGCTTGTTCAACGTCGACGCGGAAATTGTGCGCCCAGTGTGCGCTTCGACATCACGAAGAGTCGGGATCGACGGTCCGCCGTGCTCCTTCACCTGCGCACGACTCAAGCCAAGTTCGGTGCGTCGCCGCCACACCTTCTCAGCCAATCGTCCAGGACCGTCCACCGCTACACCATATGTTCGCCACCAAATAACAGCAAGTAACTGAAAATTACACCAGATCTGACGCCTCTGGGGCCCCGTCCACGCACACGAACTGCCTCGGTGTCTTCTTTTTTATCTCTTTATTTGCTATTTTTTGATGCGCTAGCGGCAAACCGTACAACGGGGGTGACAACGATCGACGAGGACAACACAGGCTCACATTCACCGCGAGAAGCGACCGAGTCCTGCTCGGCTCGTATCCAGAATCGGCGGACCGGACTGACTCATGTGTGCGACCGCGAACCGCACAACCACGGAATGCATCAGACCTTCAGCGTCGACGGGGCCATCTCGGTCGCTTGGTCGGATCCAGCGCCGATCAACGCATGATGACATCCGCTTTACAGCGCCAGAATGGTTGCACGCCAACTGATATCAACCAGAACTGCCATTACGGTCATCTCCAGAAGGGATCAACAGTGCAATGAACGAACACCCGCAAATCGACCAGGACCGCGCACACAAGACCCGTCAACGGGTGATCAGGTCCCTTCCCGCAGTTGCGGCGGTCACGATCGCCAGCCTGGCGGTGGGAGCCCCGGCACACGCAGCTCCCTCGCAGCCCGGCGTGACGACTCCACAGGGTTCGCAGCCAGGGGTCACGACCACTCCAGAACCGGTCACTCCCCCTCCTGCCCCTGCACCTGCCGAGCCCGACTACCTCCCCGGCTACACCCCGCAGTACGACTACACCGAGTACCGAACCACCGATGACTACAACGCCGGCCGCCAGCTGCCCACGACGTACGAATCGGCACCGGCGTTCTACCAGAGCACCCCCGCCCCCACCCAGGGC
>NZ_JAAFYV010000026.1:0-83730 GCF_011770055.1 Rhodococcus sp. B10
ATGTTCTAGGACACCTACACCTCGACCGCGACAAGCGATACCAAGGACAACTCCACGCCCCCGCCGCCTAGAATCGACTCTCACATCTATGTAGACATCGTGTCTCACATCTATGTAGACAGCACACATACCCCTCTATACATAACCGCGCACATGCAACTAGTTGCATACTCACCTCGTTGCATACATACTGATGCCCGTGGCTCTCGAACATGCGATTCTGGTGTCTCTTTCCGAGCAGTCCGGCTCGGGATACGAGCTTGCCCGCCGCTTCGACAAGTCGATCGGCTTCTTCTGGAGCGCCACCCACCAGCAGATCTACCGCGTGCTGACGCGCATGGACGCGGCTGGCTGGGTCGCAGGCACCGTTGTTTCCCGCGACGGCCGACCCGACAAGAAGGTCTACTCCGTCGCCGACGCGGGCCGGGCCGAGCTGGATCGCTGGATCGCCGAGCCCGCCGACCCGAGCCGCCTACGGGACGAACTGGCCGTGAAGATCAGGGGAGCCGCACTCGGCGACGTCGAGGCAGTGAGAACCGAGGTCCGACGCCACCGCCAGGTGCATTCCGAGCGTCTGGAGATGTATCGACTGATCGAAAAGCGGGACTTTCCGTCACCGGAAAGCGTGGAGGGAGCCGCATTGCATCAATACCTGGTGCTGCGGGGCGGAATTCGAGTCGAGGAGGGGTTCACGCAATGGTGCGACGAGATTCTGGAGAGACTGTGATCGGAGCGAGCAGGTATCCGATTCTGTTGTCCCCGTTGATTGTCGGCAGGACGACGTTGAAGAACCGTGTGATCATGGGGTCCATCCACACCGGCTTGGAGGACCGTGCGCGCGACATCGACCGCCTTGCCGAGTACTTCGCCGAGCGGGCCCGCGGGGGCGTCGCGCTCATCGTCACCGGCGGTTATGCGCCCAACCGAACGGGTTGGCTGCTCCCGTTCGGCGCGAAGTTGACGAACAGACTGGAAGCACGCCGACACCGCCGCGTCACCGAGGCCGTGCACCGTGAAGGCGGCAAGATCGCTCTGCAGATTCTGCACGCGGGTCGATACTCCTACCAGCCGTTCAGTGTATCGGCGTCGTCGATCAAGGCTCCTATCAATCCTTTTCGACCTCGAAGGTTGACGTCTCGAGGGGTGCGATGGCAGATCAGGAATTTCGTTCGATGCGCGCGGCTCGCCCAATCCGCGGGATACGACGGCGTCGAAATCATGGGCGGCGAGGGCTATTTCATCAACCAGTTCCTGTCCGAGCGCACCAACCGCCGACGCGACGAATGGGGTGGCAGCCCAGAGAAGCGCCGACGCATCGCCGTCGAGATCGCACGAGGAATCCGCAGCGCCGTCGGAGACGACTTTCTGGTGATGTTCCGATTGTCGATGGCCGACCTCGTCGAAGGCGGACAAAGTTGGAACGAGATCGTCTCTCTCGCACAGGATCTCGAACGTGTGGGCGTCGACGTCATCAACACCGACATCGGCTGGCACGAGTCGCGTGTCCCGACCATCGTGACCTCGGTACCTCGTGGCGCATTCGCCGACATCACCGGCAAACTCGACAAGCACGTCGACATCCCGGTGGCGGCGTCGAACCGCATCAACATGCCCGACATCGCCGAGAACATCCTCGCTCGCGGTGACGCTCAACTGATTTCGATGGCTCGCCCCATGCTCGCCGACCCGTTCTGGGTGCGCAAGGCCGAAGCGGACGACGCCGACGCCATCAACACCTGCATCGCGTGCAATCAGGCGTGCCTGGATCATGCATTCGTCCACAAGACCGTGTCCTGCCTGGTCAACCCCCGGGCCGGCCGTGAGGTCGAGTTGAAGCTGTCTCCTGCGAAGCGCACCAAGAAGGTGGCGGTCGTCGGCGGAGGCCCTGCAGGTCTGTCCGCTGCGCTCGAGTGCGCGCGCCGCGGGCATTCCGTCAGCCTGTTCGAGGCACGTCCCGGTCTCGGTGGTCAATTCGGTATCGCACAACGCATCCCGGGCAAGGAAGAGTTCTCCGAGACGATCCGCTACTTCACCACTGCTTTGCGCGACGCCGACGTCACCCTCCATCTCGGTCGGCGCGTCACGGCAGCGGAGCTCGTGGACGGCGAGTTCGACGAGGTTGTCGTCGCAACCGGTGTCGTCCCCCGCATCCCGTCGATTCCAGGCATCGATCACCCATCGGTGCTGTCGTACGCCGACGTCGTCGAGCATGGAAAAACGGTGGGTGATCGCGTCGCGGTCATCGGTGCGGGCGGCATCGGCGTCGACATCTCCGAATTCCTCACCACCGACGTCTCCCCCACGCTCGATCTGAAGGAATGGAAACAAGAATGGGGCGTCACCGAACCCGAGGCCGCGCCCGGCGCGTTGACGACGCCCGTGCCTGCGGCGTCGCCCCGTGAGGTCTTTCTCCTGCAGAGGAAGAAGGGCCGCATCGGGGCAGGTCTTGCGAAGACCACCGGCTGGGTCCACCGCGCTGCCCTGAAGGCCAAGGGCGTGCACGAGATCTCCGGCGTCAACTACGAGCGCATCGACGACGACGGACTGCACATCTCCTTCGGCGAGAAGCACGAGAAGCCGCGCGTACTCGACGTCGACACGATCGTCGTCTGCGCGGGCCAGGAATCGGTACGCGACATCGCCGACGACCTCGACGCAGCAGGCGTGACGACGCATGTCATCGGCGGCGCCGACCTGGCCGCGGAGCTGGACGCCAAACGCGCGATCGAGCAGGGCACACGCCTCGCCGCACGGTTGTGACCGCATCCATTACCCTGGCTGACCGTGAGCCTGCCGAGTCCTGCACCCGAAGCCCGCGCCGTCGTCACCGGCGCCTCCTCCGGAATCGGAGAGGCGTTGGCGACCGAACTGGCCGCCCGGGGCCATTCCCTGATCATCGCTGCCCGACGCGGTGACCTCCTCGAGAAACTGGCCGCCACGTTGCGCGCGGACCACGGCGTAACCGTCGACGTGCGCGTCGTGGACCTGTCGGACCGTGACGCGCGCAAGCCGTTCACCGACGAGCTTGCCGAGCGTGAGATCAGCATCCTGTGCAACAACGCGGGCATCGCGACGTTCGGGCCGGTCGCGAACCTGGACCCGTCGTACGAGCGAGCGCAGGTGGAACTCAACGCGGTCACCGTCCACGATCTGACCCTCGCGGTTCTGCCCGGGATGGTTGCCCGACGCAGCGGCGGAATCCTGATCGTCGGCTCGGCGGCCGGCAACATGGCAATCCCGAACAACGCGACATACGCGGCGACGAAGGCGTTCGCCAACACGTTCTCGGAATCACTGCGCGACGAGCTGAAAGGCAGCGGCGTGAACGTCACGCTGCTCGCACCGGGTCCGGTCCGCACCGAGACTCCCGACCCCGCCGACGCGTCGATCGTCGACAAGGTGGTCCCCGGCTTCCTGTGGATCGACAGCGCCTACACCGCGAAGCTGTCGCTGGATTCGTTGGCCAAGAACAAGATGCGCGTCGTACCCGGCTTGATCAGCAAGGGCATGTCCGTCGCCGGTCAGTACAGCCCGCGCGCCATCTCGGCGCCGATCATCGGCAGTTTCTACAAGAAGCTCGGCAGCTGACGCCCACTCGTGAGTGCGAATGTAGAGCGGGCTCTACATTCGCACTCACGGGTGCGTCAGCGCTTACGCCTACGCCCCGTCCCGAAGATGCTGCGCGAGATCTCCCGCCCCGCAGCCGAAGCCGCCGATCGCAGGAAGCTCTTGACCGCCGGGTTGCTCATGATCCGTTCGGCCGCGGACGGCCCCTCGGGCGCCGAAGGTGGCAGGTCGGGAAGGTCGGCGGGCAACGGCGGGATGTCGAATGTCTCGTCGGGTGCAGGCACGTCGACGACACGGGCTGCGAGTTTCTCGTAGGCCGACTCACGATCGATCGTGGTGCGGTACTTACCGTTCAAGGCGCTCGCCGACGCGGCCTCGGTGATCGCGTCGTTCCCGATGGTGTCCATCAGCGAGCGCGGCGGCCGAATCCTGGTCCACGCCACGGGCGTCGGCGCTCCCTTCTCGGACAGGACCGTCACGATCGCTTCGCCGGTGCCCAGTGACGTCAGCGCTTCCTCGAGGTCGTAGGTATCGGTCTTCGGGTAGGTGCGCACCGTCTTGGTGAGCGCCTTCTGATCGTCGGGTGTGAACGCGCGCAGAGCATGCTGGACTCGCGCACCGAGCTGCGAGAGAACCTCGTTGGGGACGTCGGTGGGCAGCTGCGTGCAGAAGATGACGCCGACGCCCTTCGACCGGATCAGCTTGACGGTCTGTTCCACCTGTTCGAGGAACGCCTTCGACGCGTCGGCGAACAGAAGGTGCGCCTCGTCGAAGATGAAGACCACCTTGGGCTTGTCGATGTCGCCCACTTCGGGGAGCGTCTGGAACAGGTCGGCCAGCACCCACATCAGGAATGTCGAGAACATGACCGGACGTGCTGCCTGCGAACCGAGTTCGAACAACGTGACGACGCCTCTGCCGTCGGCACCGACACGCAGAAGGTCCTCGGTGTCGAGCTCGGGTTCGCCGAAGAACGTGTCGCCACCGTCCGCCTCGAGATTGACGAGCGCGCGAAGGATGACGCCCGCCGTGGCCGCCGACACTCCCCCGATACCCTTCAGGTCTGCTTTGCCCTCGTCGGACGTCAGGTGGGTAATGACGGCTCGAAGGTCCTTCAGGTCCAGCAGCGCGAGGCCTTGCTTGTCCGCCCAGTGGAAGATCAGGCCGAGGGTGGACTCTTGAGTCTTGTTGAGCTGCAACACTTTGCTGAGCAGAATCGGGCCGAACGCGGTGATGGTCGCGCGGACGGGAATGCCGATTCCGTCGGTCCCCAGCGACAGGAATTCGGTCGGATACGCGGTCGGCTGCCATTCCGCTTCACCGCACTCGACGGCTCGAGCCCGGATCTTCTCGTTGTCCGCGCCCATCGCCGACAGGCCCGACAGGTCTCCCTTGATGTCGGCCATGACGACGGGCACGCCCGCCGCGGACAGCTGCTCGGCGGTGCCCTGTAGCGTCTTCGTCTTACCGGTTCCCGTCGCACCCGCGACGAGTCCGTGCCGGTTCAACGTCGCCAACGGGATGCGAATGCGCGCCGACGGGTCGACGACGCCGTCGACCATCACCGTTCCGAGTTCGAGTGCGGCGCCCGACGTCGCGTACCCGGCTGCGATCGTTGCGGCGACGTCGTTCTGCACAGCCGCATCGGTTGTGCCCCGAGACTGCTTCTCCTCGGCTTCTGCCGCTGCTGCAGCCGCTTCCGCCGCCTCCGCAGCAGCAGCCGCCTCCTGTGCGATCCGGGCGGCCTCGACCGCCGCGGCCTTCGCTGCCTTCGCCCGTTCCGCCGGCATCGACGTTTCGGTGCTGCTCGGCTGATTCGGATCGACCGACATGTCTCCACTCCCTCTGAAACGAACGCGCCCCGCTGATTACACACTGTCGATCATCACCGCACACCATAGGGACCGGCCGTGCGCACTAGTGTGTCTGTCGTGCAGGACAAACTTGTGTGGATCGATTGCGAAATGACCGGTTTGGATTTGTCGAAGGACAAACTCATCGAGATTGCGGCGCTCGTCACCGACAGTGAGCTCGAAATTCTCGGCGAGGGCGTCGACATCGTCATTCACGCCGACGACGAGGCGCTGGCGGGCATGCCCGACGTCGTGAAGAAGATGCATGCCAAATCCGGTCTCACCGAGGAGGTACGTGCCTCGACGGTCACCATCGAGGAGGCGCAGAAACAGGTCCTCGACTACATCCGCGAACACGTGCCCGTGGCGTCGACGGTTCCGCTCGCCGGCAACTCCATTGCGACGGACCGCGGATTCATCGCGCGTGACATGGCCGACCTGGACACCTACCTGCACTACCGCATGATCGACGTCAGCTCCATCAAGGAACTGTCGCGTCGCTGGTACCCGCGGATCTACTTCGGTCAGCCGACGAAGGGGCTCGCGCACCGCGCCCTCGCCGACATCAAGGAGTCGATCAAGGAGCTGAAGTACTACCGCCAGACGGTCTTCGTACCTCAGCCCGGCCCCTCCACCAGCGACATTGCAGCAATCGTCGAGGGTCTCGACACGCAGTCGTAGGGGCGATTAGGAACCTGGGAACCGAACCGCTAATATTGTCGTCGCTGCTGAAACAGAGCCTGAACGGGCGAAGAAGAAGTAGCTATGGTGGGTGTAGTTCAGCTGGTAGAGCACCAGGTTGTGATCCTGGGTGTCGCGGGTTCGAGTCCCGTCACTCACCCCATCGAGAGCAAGAAAGCCGGTCTCCGCACGGAGGCCGGCTTTTTTGTGTCGCAAGCAGGCACCGATCGCTACCCGCCACGCATTCGCACACACGGTCGAAAATCGTGAATTACCTTGTTGTAATTCATCTTTCGAGTTTCGCATGTGATTGATGTGACGTACGGTTACTGATGGCACTTTTGGGGAAGAAAAGTACCGATGTTGAAGCTGTGATCACGCGGCTCTGATTTGTCGTGCCCCCAAACGCGTCGCCAGCAGTTCGAAGCCCGCCGTACGCGTGCGGGCAGAGACGAGGAGGTACGTCACGTGGGTCGACGAATGCACACGGTGATCGCAGGTTCGGTGTTGTCGGCAACGCTGTGCCTCGGCGGGGCGGGTCTGATCAACCCTGCCGTGGCCACAGCGCAGCCGACCATCGATCTGCCCGAGATCCCGATCCCGCAGCCCGACGCACAACAGCGCGCGGCAATTCTCACTGCGGTCCTGGATGCGACGGGCGTGCTCATCAACGAGGTTGCCGCCGTCATTCTCGACTCGGACTTCGGACCGACACCCGACACGACGGACGAGTCGGAGGATTCGACGCCGGAGGTGGAAGCCGCTCCCCCGTCCGTCGGCCTGGGTGGATCGATTCTGCCGCTCCCGGCGCGTAGCTACGACATCAGCTCCGGATACGGCGGACGAAACAATCCGACCGGCAACGGCGCTCAGTTCCACCAGGGCGTCGACTTCGCAGCACCGTCAGGAACCGCGATCTATGCCGTGACGGGAGGAACCGTCGAACAGGCGGGTGACGCGGGTGACGGGTACGGGAACCTCGTGCGGATCAAGAGCGGCAACACGGTCACCTATTACGGACACCAATCGGACATCGATGTCTCCGTCGGAGACACCGTGCAACCAGGCGACCGCATCGGGTCGGTCGGAAGCACCGGCAATTCCACCGGCCCGCATCTGCACTTCGAGGTGAGGAACAACGGGTCAAGCATCGAACCCGTCGCCTACCTGAAAACCCTCGGCATCGATCCCGCGCGGTACCAGAAGGACGACGGCGACTAGACCGCAGTCGCGTTGCCTGCCTTCCACTGATCCCACGGGATGTTCCAGTCGCCGAGACCGTCGACCCCGGACAGGGTGCCACCCACGGTGTTCTTGACGACGACGATGTCCCCGCGCTTGGTGTTGTCGTAGACCCACTTGGCGTTGGTCGGGCTGAGATTCAGGCAGCCGTGGCTGGCGTTCGAGTAGCCCTGCTGCCCGACCGACCACGGCGCAGAGTGGAAGAAGATGCCGCTGTAGGACATCCGCACCGCCCAGTCGACGGGTGTGCGGTAGCCGGCAGCCGAGTTGACCGGCACACCGTACGTCGACGAATCCATGACCAGGTGATCGAACCGATCGCCGATGATGTAGACCCCGTTGTCGGTCGGCGTGCTGTCCTTGCCCATCGACGTCGGCATCGTGATGACGTCCTGGCCGTTGACATTGAACGTGACCTGCTTGGTGTTGTCGTCGGCCGTGGCGACGACGGCGTCACCGATGGTGAACGACGCGGTGGCGTTCTCCTGCCCGTAGATTCCGTCACCGAGGTCGCGGCCGTAGACGTTGACCGCAACGTCGACGCGGGTGCCCGACGCCCAGTAGTTCTGCGGCCTCCAGCGAACCTCGCGGTCGTTGACCCAGTAGAACGCGCCCTCGACGGGTGGCGTCGTGGTCACTTGGATGGCGTTCTGCGCGGCGATCTTGTCGGTGATGGTCTCGTCGAACTGCACCGCGACGGGCTGGCCGATTCCGACGACCTCCCCGTCGGACGGCAGCAGGTACGGCTTGGTGAAGTTCCCCGGCTGACTCGTAGTGAAGCTGGTGACGGTGCTCGACGCTCCGCCGAGGCCGTACGCGTCGGCCTGGACACGATATTCGCGGTTGTAGCCGAGCGGTTCGGTGTTGGTCCACGACAGCCCGTCCGGCGCGATCGCCCCTGACACGACCTTGCCGTCGGGGTTGAGCATCGTCACGGATCCGAGCTTGCCGTCGGTCACCGACACGGTCACCGGGTCGGCGGGCGAGAATCCGACGGCACCGTCGGCAACGGTAGAGCTCACTTTCGGCTTCATGAGCTCGGCAATGGGGTTCGAATCGATCGGAGCTACCGCCTCGGTCGTCTCCGTCGTCGTTCCACAAGCGGACAGGACAGCTACCGCAGCGAGTGCCGCGACAGCGCCGAGTACCGTTCCGCGCCAGACCTTCATGAACCGCCCCACTTCCACACCAACCGATTACGCACGTACCGAATCGGACATTCCGGGAGGATAATGCCAGCTCGCAGCCTGCGTCTCCAACCGAAATGCCGTGAGTTCGAGTAACGTTCCAATACCAATCGGCATGTTCGGGGTTCGTGTTACGTCATCAACACCCGCAATCGGCGTGATGACGCGTCACACGTCAGCGGAAGCTCATGTTGTCGTCGACGAGCGAACCGAATCGCAGAACCGGCAGGTCGCGGAAGTAGTTCATCCGCAGGCGCCAGGGAGCCTCGGATCCCTGCTTCGGAAACGTGTCGACGGATCGAAGCACGTACCCGGCGGCGAAGTCGAGGAAAGGCTCCTCCCCGACCGACTGATCGCGCTTCAGCCGCACCTCTCGGTACCCGGACTCGTCCATGTGTCCGAGCAGCCTGGACACGTAATCGCAGACGAGGTCTGCCTTGAGCGTCCAGGACGCGTTGGTGTAGCCCACGACGAACGCGAAGTTGGGCACGTCGGTGAGCATCATGCCCTTGTAGGCCATCGTCTCGGTCAGATCGACGGTCTTGCCGTCGACCTCGAGGTCGACGTGACCGAAGGCGACGAGGTTCAGGCCCGTTGCCGTCACGACGATGTCGGCGTCGAGGTGCTTCCCCGACCGGAGCCGGATGCCGTCCTCGGTGAACCTGTCGATGTGATCGGTGACGAGTTCGACTTCCCCCTTGCGAATGCACCGGAAGAGATCGTTGTCCGGCACGAGGCACAGCCGCTGATCCCACGGGTTGTACTTCGGCGTGAAGTGAGTGTCCAGGTCGTACCCCTCCGGCAGCCACTTCTCCTGCAACTTCCGGATCTGCTTCTTCATGAAGTTCGGGTACCGCTGGCACAGCACGTACATACCGATGGCGGTGACGGCGTTCTTCAGACGCGTGATGCCGTACGCAGCTTTCGACGGCAGGTACTTGCGCAGCGCGAGTGCGACCGGGTCCTTCGACGGCAGCGACATGATGTAACTCGGCGAGCGCTGCAGGAGAGTCACGTGTTCGGCTTCGCGAGCGAGGTTGGGCGCCAACGTGATCGCCGTGGCCCCGCTTCCGATGACCACGACCTTCTTGCCCGAGTAGTCGAGGTCCTCGGGCCACAACTGCGGATGCACGACGGTTCCGCGGAAGTCGTCGACACCCTCGAACTCCGGCGTGAATCCCTTGTCGTAGTCGTAGTATCCACTACAGCACATCAAGAACGACGCTTCGAACGTGACGGTCGCGCCGGTGTCCGATCTTTCCGCGACGACCGTCCATGTCGAGGTGGCGGTGGACCACGAGGCTTTCACGACGCGGTGATGGAACCTGATGTGCTTGTCGATGCCGCCGTCGCGCGCGGTGTCCTCGATGTATTCGCGGATGTCCTTGCCGTCGGCGATCGACTTGTCGCCGGTCCACGGACGGAAGTTGTATCCGAGCGTGTACATGTCCGAGTCGGACCGAATTCCCGGGTACCGGAACAGGTCCCAGGTCCCGCCGATCGCGCCGCGGCTCTCGAGGATCGCGTAGCTCTTGCCGGGGAGCTTGCTCTGGAGATGATGCGCCGCACCGATACCCGACAGACCTGCGCCGACGATCAGGACGTCGACGGTCTCGGCCGCATCGGACGATTCGGACTCACGGGATTCCGAAGGGGAAATGGTTGTCATGGAAGCACTTTCGTGTCGGCGGGGCAGGCTAGTGAGCTACGTTGCGCTTGCTCGTCGAGCGACCGAGCGCTTCGACTTCGGCGTCCATCTTCGGGAGCAGGCGTGGCACGTGCTTCAGGATGGCGCGATCACCGACTGCCGACTGCAGCACTCCACGAAGGAAGCCGGCAGCACCTACCCACCGAGGCACGTAGACCTTGCGCTTGCGGCCCTCCAGGCCGTCGACGAACGCGTCGACGCACTGGTCGACGGTCATCGTGCGCCCGAACGGACCGGGCATGACACCCAACATCTCCCGGAACGCACCGAGGTCCGCTTTCGCGTCCTGAACGAGCGGGGTGTCGATCCACGCCATGTGTGCGGATCCGACGCCGACGCCTTGATAGGTGACTTCGAGCCGAAGCGCGTTGGCGAACTGCTCGACACCCGCCTTGCTGGCGTTGTACGCGGCGAGACCGGGGCACGCAGCGTACGCGGCGAGCGAGGACACGATCAGGATGTAGCCCTTGCGTTCGATCAGCGACGGCACAGTCGCACGAGCAGTGTTGAACACGCCGAGGAGGTTGACGTCGAGCACTCGCTGGAACGTCGCCGGATCGACCTTCAGCACCGATCCGTAGCTCGCGATTCCGGCGTTCGCCAGAACGAGGTCGAGGCCACCGAACTTCTCGATGCCCGCCGTCGCGGCCGCCTGCATCGCCGCGAGATCTCGCACGTCGGCGACGATGCCCAGCGCGACGTCGCTTCCGAGCTCTGCTTCCAGATCGCGGAGCGGTTCTGCATCGACATCGGTGAGCACCAGCTTGCTTCCGCGCGCAGCGAGGGCGCGTGCGGTCTCGGCGCCGATTCCGCGCGCGGCGCCGGTGATGAACACGACCTTGTTCGCGAGTACGGACACGAGAAGTCCACCTCCATGTTCCGGTCCCCCGTTTTGGGAACTGCTACGTGTCACTTTCCATCTGATACTGATCGGTGTCAAGATCGGGGGGTGAGCACTTCCGAAACTCGAGCACTCCCTGGGCGCCCCTACCGCGGTTCGTCGTCCGACCAACGTCGAGAAGACCGCCGAGAGAAGCTGCTCGACGCTGCCGTGGAGCTCTTCGGAACCAGCGGATACCGATCCGCGTCGATCGACCGCATCTGCGCAGCCGCAGGCCTGACGAAGCGCTACTTCTACGAGTCGTTCGACAGCAGCGAGGATCTGCTGAAGGCCGTCTACCGTCGCGCGACAGCCACGATGCTCGGCAGCATCGCAGTGCCGTCGGACGGCCGCAGCACGTCCGCCGAACAGGTGCTGCAGGCCGCCCTGGCGAACTTCTTCCGCAGCGTCGCGGACGACCCGAGATCGGCGCGTATCGTACTGCTCGAAGTCTTGGGCGTGTCTTCCGAGGTCGACGCGCTCTACAGACAGACGACGGCGCTGTTCGTCGACGCAGTCCTCGCGCTCGCCGCGTCCGTGGGTACAGCGCACGGGCTCGCGGGGCCGAACCGTCGAACTCTCGCAGTCGGACTCGTCGGGGCCGTGCTGATGATGACGCAGCAGTGGGTCCTCGCTCCCGACACCGAGTCTCTCGACGACGTCATCGCGGGTGCTCACACCATCCTCGGTGCAGTGGCGTTCGGACGGCTCGACTAGCTCCAAGTCGTTTCCAAGTGGGCGGGTGCAGTCTTCCCTCATGAGCGCACCGACCCTCCCCCAGTTCGCCGCCCCGCAGACCGCAACCCGGCTACGATCCGCGCGAGTGCAGTTCTGCGACCGCGACGACGCCGAGATGTTCCTCGAATGGCTGCACGCGCGCGCCGCATCGTACGCACGCGCCGACGAGACTGCGGAGGTCACGTTCCCTGTGTTCGTCTGCACTGCGGCCGACGCCTACAGCGTGTCCTCGGCTCTGACGTGCGCCGTGTTCGGCGATTCCGATGTCGTCGATCTTGTCGACACGGTCGCCGTTCGGGTCGAGCAGGCCACGCTCCCCGCGGTTTTCGGACCGTACGCGACCGAGCGAGGATGGGAGGTCATGTACGCACTGTCACTGCGATGACGGCACCGCGGCGAACACGAGTTCGCGAACCTCGCCGCGGGTCAGCTGACGCCCGACCTCGATGTTTCGCCGGAGCGTGTCGTCGTCGACGGCCGACCGGATCTCCTGGTCGTAACGTCCGATGTCGATCGGATCCATCGCCGACGGAACGTAGCCGATCATCTCGACCTGACGATCCACGACGCCCAACAACCGTGTCGCCGAATCGATGTCACCCCGCCGGAACAGTGCGTACGCAAGCGTTGCAAGCCCCACCATCCACGACGACGTGTCCGATACGGAGTCGCACGCGTCGATCATCCGTTGGAGTTTGAGTTCGGCAGGTCCTCCCCAACGGCCCTGCGCAAGATCGACTTTGGCATGGATCCACAAGGCGGATGCTTCGCACCACTGATACCCGCAGTCGGCGGCCACGGCCGTCGAGTACTCGAGCAGCTCCTCGGCGCGGATCATGTCCCCACTGCGGAGAAAAGCCGTCCCAGCGGACATCAACGCTTCGGCTTTCGTGTACGGCGCGTCGAGAGCGTCGGCCACGACGAGCGCCTCGTCGGCATGCACGACTGCTTGTTCGGTCAACCCGGCACCTGCCTCGAAGAATGCCAGCGACACGAGCACGTCCGACCGCGCCACCTTGTCGGAATGAGTTTCCGGCTCCAATTCCCCCAGCCTGCCGAAGGATTCGAGCAAACCCGAGATGTCGCCCGCGAGGTACCGCGTGATGGTCAGTCCCGCCACCGCCCGGACCAGGACACCGATGCCGATGTCCTTCGCCTTCATCGCCGACTCCAGGTAGCGAAGCCCTTCCGCGACGTGACCGCGGCGGTACCAGAACCAGTACAGGCTTCCGACGATGCGTAGATAGGTCTCCGACGTGTTGTCCAGATGTTCGAGAGCCGAACGCACGTTGGGCATGTCGTGATCGAGGCGCGTCATCCATCGTGGGCACTCGGGTCCCCGCAGACCGAAATAGGCTTCTTCCGCCATCGCGACGACCCACTCGGAGTGCCGTTGGCGCAATTCGGCCGACCGGGCCGGATGACGATGCAGCGCAGCGAAACTCCGCAACGTCTCCAACATGCGGTACCGCCGGGGATCACCGCCCGAGGACTTGATCAGCGACTTGTCGATGAGTGCGCCGAGGTCGGCGATGATGCCGCGATGGCCGGTTACCGTACGCGCCGCGTCGAGATCGAAACCACCGTCGAAGATCGCCAGATCTTCGAACAACACCTTTTCCGACGGCGCCAGACTCGCGTACGACCACTCGACCGCAGCGAGCATGGTCGAGTGCCGGAGATTGGTTCTCGGTCCACCGCGCAGTACCTCGAACCGGTCGTCGAGATTGTCGACGAGTTGACGCACCGACAGCGTACGACACTGTGCCGCAGCAAGTTCGATGGCGAGCGGCATTCCGTCCAATGCCCCGCACAGCTTGTCGAGTAGCTTCATGTCCTCGGTACTCGGATCCCAGCCGCCGGATTGCTGCGACGCACGATCGACGAACAGTCGAACGGCCGCGCCGCCGGCCCCGGAGGACAGCGACGGCGTGTCGTACACGTACTCGCCGTGCACGCCGAGCGCCTCGCGGCTCGTCGCGAGTACCGAGACTTCCGAACACGACGCGAGCACTGCTGCGACGAACTCGGCGACGGGCCCGAGGACCTGTTCGCAGTTGTCGAGCACGAGGAGGGTACGACGATCGCGCAAGATCGCCTCGAGCGACGACATACCGCCGGACACGCTCACCCCGAGCGCGGTGGCGATGGCGTCGACGAGCAATCCGCCCTCCCGGACGTCGGCGAGTTCCACGAACCAGGGGCCGTCGGAATCCCGACGCCGACGCGCCACCTCGAGTGCCAGCCGCGTCTTCCCCATCCCGCCGGGTCCGGTCAACGTGACGAGCCTGTTCGTGGCTCCTGCAGACTCGACGGCGAGCAGATCGTCGTGCCGGCCCACCAACGGTGTGGAAGGGATCGGAACGAGGCTGTGCCGAGCCGGCGGACGTGCGTCCGGTATCTCGGCGACGGTGACGTCGAGTGCCGAATCCTGCCGCAGGATGGCGTCGTGCAGCGCGATCGAACTCGGTCTCGGATCCGCGCCGAGTTGATCGGCCAGACTCTCGCGGGTTGCGCGCAGGGCCGCCAATGCGTCACCCTGCCTACCCGCTCGGTACAGCGCGAGCGCCAACAACTCCGAGGCACGTTCGCGAAGCGGATGGTTCCGGATGTGCGCCTCGAGCGCCGCGGCGGCCGACGCGTTCTCCCCCAGGGCTATCGCCGCATCCATGCGATCTTCGAACACCCCGAGTCGACGCTCCTCGAGGTGCCGGATCTCCGCCTGGGCGAACGGCCGGTCGGCGCAATCCGCGTGCGCGGGACCACTCCAGAGGTCGAGTGCCTCGCCGAGAATGCGGTGGGCGTCGGCGAACCGCTGTTCGTTCAGTGCTTCTTTCCCGGCGTGCGCGCCCGCCAGAAACCGCGTCGAGTCGAGACCGTCGTCGGGAAGGACGAGGGCGTACCCGGGCCCGCGCCGGACCAGCACCGTCGGCTTGGCGGTGCCACGGTTCGGTTCGAACGCCTTGCGCAGCGTGGAGATGTAGCCCTGCAACGTCAGCGATGCCGTCCTCGGTGGCGAGTCGCCCCAGAGGTCGTCGATCAGGGTGTCGTCGGCGACCATGTGGCCACCTGCGATCGCCAACCGGGCAACGATCGCGCGAGGCACGGGCCCACCGAGTGCAATCGGCTCGCCGTTCAGGAATGCCTCGATCGGCCCCAGAACGCGCAGCTCGACGCGAGCGTTCGTGGTGGCCTGATCTGTCGACACCGATGGATCATAAAGTGCCACCGGTCTTTCGTCTCACCGTTGGCACGACCCGGGCCCGGACCCCGCCGCGCGGGGACCGGGCCCAGGACGTCCGCCACCTACTCGGACGTGACCGATCGCCGCGTGGCGAGCAGTACCCCAAGGATCGTGTAACCGAGGACCAGTTGGACGGAGCTGACGACCAGTCCGGCGTCACGCACGATCATCACGAGCGGAATCGTGGCGACGAACCAGGATTGAGCCCACAGCGTCCACCACCGGACGACTCCGGTCCATCGTCCCGCGATCGCAACTCGTATGCCGATACCGACCATGCCCACCATCGACAGGGGCCAGCACAGGTCGAACGCCATCCACACCGCTGTGTCGTGAAGCAGCCAGAACGCGTCCAACGTCGACGAGACCAGTGCGCCTGCCATGAACACGAACTGTCCGACGTAGAAGCCGCGGGCGACGCGGCCGTCGCCCATCGCGTGCGTGCGTACCTGCAAGAGCAACAGCCGGACGACGCCGATCTGAAAGGCGATCGCAGTGGCGCCTCCGACGAGCGATTGCCACCCGAATCCCTGGTGGTCGCCGATCGCGGGCATTCCGACGGCCCAGGCCGTCGTGCCGATTGCCAACAGAATTCCGGTGTTGCGCACGGACTGCGGTGTCACGACACTTCTCGTGCGGTGTGAGTTCTCGAGAACGGCCATCGTCTCAGCTCCTCGTATGAGTGGAAGGTTCTTCTGGCTCACACGATCGGCGGTTCTACTGGGAAGTCACTGGGGATCCGCTTGGACCGCCTGCTTCTCGTAGAGCTTCTGCTCGTAGGACGCGCCGTAATACTGCTCGAGCTCGGCCAAAGACTCGGGCGAGTCCGGCATGACCGCCCTCGTGATCTCGGAGACGGTCGGCAGGATCGAGGGATTCCACGTCTCGGGCTCCCACAACTTCGATCGCATGAACGCCTTGGCGCAATGGAAGAAGACTTGTTCGACGTCGACGACGAGGCACAGGATCGGCCTGTGGCCCTTGACCACCATCTCGTCGAAGAAGGGCGCATTCTTGATCAATCGTGCTCGGCCGTTGATGCGCAATGTGTCACCGCGACCCGGGATGAAGAAGTTGATCCCGACGAACGGATTGGCCAGCACGTTCCGGTAGCCGTCCATACGTTTGTTGCCCGGGCGTTCGGCGATCGCGATGGTCGTGGAGTCGATGACGTGGGCAAGCAGGCCCGCAGGGTCACCCTTCGGCGAGACGTCGCAACGGCCGTCGGCGTCGGCGGTGCCGATGAGGCAGAACGGAGACTCCGCCAACCAGCGGACATCGATCGGGTGCAACGACGACCGGTCCTTGTTGGCAGCTCGGTAGCTCGGGGTACCGAACATGTCGGTCAGCTCGTCCGCGTCTAGAATCTCGTCCCAGGTCACGCCGCGAGCGTAACGAACCCCGCACGTGCGCGTGCACTCGCGTGGATCCACCGACATCGCTCCGACATCGTGTCCCCCGAACGGAGCGAGGGCGGCCCCCAGTCACTCAGAGTGACCGGAAAGCCACACTCGGTCCGAAACCCACCTTCGGGACGACGCTTCGAATCGCCGGCGGGCAACGAAGCCCCCGACCGGTTCTAAGCGGGGTGCCCCGCAGTGAAACTCGCGACCCGGTCGTAGGCCAGCTTGGGAGTGAAATCCCGCCGCAGCAACCCGAAGTTCTGCTCCGGGTCCGAGGCGTTGGTACCGGCATCGCGCGAGGCGTACACGAATGCAGGACCCATCCAGGAGTTACCGAGCACCGCGTCCATGACGATCCCGATCGTGTCCGACTGCACCTGCTCGGTGACGGCATTCGACGCGGTACCGGTCGGCGCACCGAACTCGGTCAGCCAGATCTGCTTGGCGCTGTCCCCGCCCGCGACCATGATGTCGCGCATCGGCCACATCGCCTGTGCCGTACTCCAACTCGCAGTGCTCGGGTCGTTGGGCAGATACGGATACGTGTACGGGTGGATGTTGAACGCGTCGAAGTACCGATTTCCGCCGACGTCGTACATCGCCTGCAGGAATGCTTTCGGGTTGATGTTGACACCGTTGCTCTCCGCGGGTGCGAGTCCGCCCGACAGCACAGTGGCTTCCGGTTGCGCCGCTTTGATCGCCGTGTAGGAGGCGCGAAGCAGGATCGAGTACTGGGTGGGATCGGGCGCCGGCTTGAAGAAGCCGACGATGTTCGGCTCGTTCCATACCTCCCACAGATTCATGTAATCGCGGTAGCGCTGAACGACAGTCGACGCGAAGGCCGCGAACGCGTCCGGATTGGCCGGACGAGAATGCGAGTCGTTCGAAGCACCCGCCACGCGCGCCCACTGCGGCGTATAGGCGATGATCCCCAGGGGACACAGGCCGTGCCCGACAATCGCCGAAAGAATCCGGTCGGTATTCGTCCAATTGAACCGGCCTCGAACCGATTCTATTGCGGACCAGTCGATGTCGACGCGTACTCCGAATACACCCGCATTGCTCATCAGAGTGAGCTCACGGTCGACGTCGGCGTCGGAGGCACCTCCGATCGAGGCACCCGGGGAGACACCGATACGAGGTGCGCTCGACATACCGGAACACTTCCCGCCGGACATCGGTGCGGCCTGAGCCGCCGGAGGCGACACGAACGCTGAAAGAAGTAACAGGACAAGGGTGGCGAGCGTGAACAGCTTCGGCGTCACGCTCAGCTGTACACGCTGAATCACCGCAGAAGGTTAACGCACTATCACAGAAAAGAAGAATCTCCTCAATTTACAGAACGAATGAAAGCGAGGTTTTCACCGGTCTGCACTACCATCGGGAAAATGACTATCGGAGTTCCAGGGTTCGATGATCGACTCGAGGAGATTCTCGGACAGCAGGCCGAAAAGGCAGGCGAATCGGTGGACGCGTACGTGCGACGTGCGGTCGTCACGCGTTTGGTACAAGAACTCACCGACGAAGACCAGTCCGAACTCGGACAACTCCTGCGGCATCTGAAAGAGGTGCAGATCGAGGCCCCGGCGCCGACCGGGGCACCGGCCAGCGATCGTCCACTCGACGATCCGGAGCGACTCGCCGCCGTCGAACGCACCGGCCTCCTGGACTCTCCACGGGAAGACAGCTACGACCGACTCGTCGCGATGGTCGTCGACGCACTGCAGGTGCCCTCTGCGGCAGTGTCGCTCATCGACAATCGCCGCCAGTTCTACAAGAGCGCAGTGGGCCTGCCCATAGAACTCGACCAAGCACGCGAACTCCCGGTGGACCAATCGATCTGCCAGTACACGATCGATGGCGGTGACATTCTGACCGTCGAGGATGCACGTCTGCACGACGTGTTGAAGGATCATCCTGCCGTCCTGAACAAGCTGGCCGTGTCGTACATGGGCATCCCCCTGAAAGACGACCAGGGCCACGCGGTGGGGACTCTGTGCGTGTGGGACGACCAGCCACGGGAATGGACGGTCGGCCACCAACAGATTCTTCAGGACCTCGCGTGGATCGTTCGTGAGCGAATCTTCGGCTGAACGTTCGCAATCGAAACTACCGCCCTGTAAAACCGCATGGAAACCGGAAGTCTGCCGCTTTTTCGTGACGAGATCGATAGAGCAATGGCGTTTCCGAATTGCCCGGCTCGGATATTGTTCGAAGGTGCTCTCTACTCGAAATCGGTCCCAAACGGGAGTTTGACTCGTGTCCAATACACTCGAAAGACGGCCGGTTAGACCCGGACTCACGCACTCCGACAATCCGGCGCCACAGAAAGGCCTGGCCGATCGCCTTCGGGTGGATCCGCTGCACACCGTCGTCACCGTCGCCGTCGATGTACTGACCGCGACCCTTGCCGTCGTCGCCGGTCTGCTCTGGAGGAGCGGAAGCCTTACCGAGCTCGGCTGGCTGCCATGGCTTTTCATCCCGATCGTCGTGGCGATCCTCGGCGCGCAATCCCTGTATCGCAGAAGCCTGCGTCGGAACTTCCTCGACGAGATCGGTCCGGTCGAGACGTCCGTCGCGTTCGCGGTGCTCGCCGTGCTCACGATCATGCTGATTGCAGGCACCGACTATCGACCCAGCACGCTGATGCTGCGCGTCTGGCTGTGCGCTGCGGTTCTGCTCGCCGTCGGCCGACTCGCCCGCGTCGTGATCCAGCGGCGCCTCAGAAGCAAATACCACTCCGCCGCACCGACACTGGTGGTCGGTTCGGGGCCGATCGGCCATCAGCTCGTGGCCCGCATGCGGCAGTTCCCCGAGTACGGTCTGCGGCCGGTCGGTCTCGTCGACGTCGACCCGGTGACGCCTCTCGACCCCTCGGCGGCCGACTACATCGAGGTCCCCTACCTCGGTACACCGAGCGAGTTCGAGGCCATCGCGCGCCGCACGGGTGCCGAAGAGGTCATCATCTCGTTCTCGACGGTCCGCGACGAGGAACTCGTCGCGGTCGCCCGTAGCGCACACAAGCTGGGTATGCGGGTGTGGGTGGTACCCCGCCTGTTCGACACCGTCGGCAACAAGACCAGAGTCGAGCACATCGGTGGTCTTCCGTTGATGGTCATGCCGCACGTCGACCCGAAGGGCTGGCAGTTCCTCGTCAAGGGAGCGATGGACCGCACCCTGACCGGGCTCGGCCTGCTGCTCATATCTCCTCTCTTTCTTCTGCTGATGCTGCTCGTCCGGTTGAGTTCACCCGGCCCGATCTTCTTCGCCCAGGAACGCATCGGTCGTGACGGAGTTCCGTTCGACTGCTTGAAGTTCCGTTCGATGCGTCCACCGCGGCCGGAGGATGCCGAGTTCGTTCGCACCGAGGGCTCGGCGCCCGGCGGTGTCGAAGGCGTCGATCGCCGCACCAAGATCGGCAAGATCATGCGTCAGACGTCTCTCGACGAGCTCCCCCAGCTGCTCAACGTTCTCAAGGGCGACATGAGCCTGGTGGGACCGCGGCCCGAGCGGCCCGTGTACGTGGACCTGTTCGAGATGCAGATCCGACGCTACGGCGAGCGTCACCGCGTCAAGGCCGGCGTGACCGGATGGGCACAGGTCCACGGTCTGCGTGGCCAGACGTCCATCGCCGATCGCGCCGAGTGGGACAACTACTACATCGAGAACTGGTCGGTCTGGCTCGACATCAAGATCTTGTTCCTCACCGTGCTCGCGGTGTTGAAGCGGGCAGAGGACTGATTCCATGAGTCGCGAAGACTCATCGGGCGTCTCGTGATCACCGTCGTCGCTGCGGCGTTCGGTGCCGTGATCGTCGTGATCGTCGGCTGGTTCGTCGCTCGATCGATCTGGTACCGGCCGCAGCGTGGCGTTCTTCTTCTTGCACTGGGGGTCCCGTTCAACGGGCTACTGGTGCTGCTTCCGGTCCCCGGGTTCGTTTCGGGGTGGAAAGAAGGCCTCGTCCTGTTCACGTTGATCTGCGCGTGGCTTCGTCGCGACAAGCGACCGAGAGACAGCGGCCCGAGACAAGGCGGCGCCCCTCTTCTCATGCCGTGGTGGCCCGCGGTGGCCCTGTACATCGCAATGGGCGTCGTCTCCGCCCTCGCGGTGTTCGGGCTCGTGGGCATCTTCGCGATCAAGGTGACGTTCTTCTACATCCTGTTGATCGGCATCATGTGGCTCGCGCCGTTCGACGCCAAGGATCGCGACGACATCGTCAGCATCCTGATGGGGGTAGGCGCCTTCACGTCGGCCGTCGGCATTGCCCAGTTGATCGCGGGGCCGGCAGCGCTCGTCTCCCTCGGCTACGAGTACGGGACGCAGGTGCGCACGTCGGGTGGCCTGCTGCGCACCTTCAGCACGTTCAACCTGCCGTTCCCCTTCGGGTTGTACGTGATGCTCGCCTTGTTGGTCGGCGGTGCCGTCGCCCTGGCCGATCCACGTCGGCGCCGAAACCTGTTGTTCCTGTGCGCGTCTCCGGTCATGGTCGTGGCGATGGCCAGTTCGATCGTGCGCGGCGCGATCCTCGGACTGATCGTCGGACTGATCTACCTGATCGCTATCCGGTTCCGATTCCTCGCTGCTCCCCTCGCCGTGGCGGCGGCGGCCGTGGCGGTGATCGTTCCGTTCGTACCGAAGATCACCGAGGTCTTCTTCTCGTCGAGAAGTCTCGGGCAGCGCAGTGATGGTTGGAACAACATCATCGCCAGCATCCAAGTTCATCCACTCGGAACCGCACTCGGTTCCAGCGGATCGGCAGCCGACCGAATATCCACTGCATCGGGCGCCTCGTTCCAGACCGAGGACGGGCTCTCCACCAACTATCAACCCGACAACTACTACGTGAAGGCCCTTCTCGAACTCGGACCGATCGGACTGTGGGTCGTGGTGGCACTCCTCGTCACTGCACTGCTGTGGTGCACCCGCTTGTCACGGTCCATGCCGGGCCGCGACGGCGCCCTCGCACTCGGCGTCGGTGCATCCATCGTCGCCGCGATGTTCGCTTCGCTGGTGTCCACGTATTTCGAGATCTTCCCGATCGACGTCTATTTCTGGTTACTGTTAGGAGTGGTGGGATGCGCAGCCGCGCAACACGATACGTCTACGGTGCGCTCGCGCTTCGGCCCGGCGGAAGCGGAGTTCAGACCTACATCCGCGAGTTACTGAACGAGCTCCCCGAGCAGCTTCCGGGAGCCGACCTGAACGCCGTCGTGCAGGAAGATGCCGTCGGCGAATTGCCTGCGGCCGTCACGCCGTCGACGCGCAGGGTTGCCGACGGCGCAGTCCGTGCCGTGCTCGGCGCACTCCCCGTCGGATCCGCCGATGTCGTCCACGGCTTGGATGTGGATCTGCCGCTCGTGACCCGAGCGTTCAAAGTTGCCACCGTGCACGACCTCTCGGTGATCGACATGCCGTCTGCATCGAGCCGGTTCCGAGCTCTGGGAGAGCAACGCCTCGTCCGGCACACACTCCGACGCGCAGATCTCCTTCTCGCCGTCTCTCAGTTCACCGCCGACCGAATCAAGTCGGTGAGCGGACGCGACGCAGTGGTGACGGAGCTGGCACCCGCCGCATGGGCGCGGCCCCCGAAAGAAGAGGAGGTCGAGGCGGTCCGCGCGAAATACTCGCTGCCGGACAAGTTCGTCATGCAGGTCGGTACCGTCGAACCTCGCAAGAACGTCCAACTCGTCGCGGACGCGGCCGAGAAAGTCGGCATCCCTTGTCTTCTCGCGGGAGCCGGATCGACGGGGCCCGACAAGCCGACGTCGGCCGTCGGCCTCGGTTACGTCGACCTGGAAGACCTTCCTGCGCTCTACGCGGCCGCAACGGTGACCGCGTACGCGTCGCGGTACGAGGGCTACGGCCTCCCGCCCGTCGAAGCAATGGCGTGTGGTGGTGCCGTCGTCGCCAGCGCGGTCGGTGCACTCCCCGACGTCGTCGGCGACGGCGCAACCCTGCTGAAGTCCGAACGCGTCTCCGACTGGGCGGACGCCATTCGCCCACTGGTCTTCGACGACGCCGCACGAGAAGCGTCGACCACGGCGGCTGTGGCGGCGGCCTCTCGAATGAGCTGGCGACAAACGGCCGAGAAGACCGCGCAGGCGTACCGAGGCGCCGGAGTGTGAACGGATGACCGAAACGACTGTCCCGGACGGGATGGAGACACCACCCGACTACCGGGCTATCGCGGCGGATCCGAAAGCCGCAGCCCGGGCGACCGCGGCCGTTCTGATGAGCCGCGTCGTCGTCGCGGCTCTCGGCTGGATCGGCAGCGTGGTCATCGCCCGTACCCTCAGTCCCGACGAGTGGGGTCAGTTCAGTTTCGTCTTCGCACTTCTCGGCCTGATGTCGGTCGTGACCGATCTGGGAGTCGGCCGAGTCGTGTTGGCCCGACTCATCGACGACGACGCCGAGGAGATCGCACGGACCGCATCGTCTTTCCTGGCACTGCGTTTCGTGCTGGGACTGGTCGGCTATGTGCTGGCGATCGGCTACACCGTGGTATTGGGGTATCCGTCCGAGGTCGTGCTCGCTACCGCTGTCGGTGGACTCGTGGTCGTCTTCGCGACACCGAGTCATGCACTCTCCGTACTCTTCCAGGCTCGGCACCGACTGCTCCTCGTGGCGGTCGCCGAAAGCGTCGGTCAGGTACTGCAACTCGCACTGACCGTTCTCGCCGCAGTGTTCGCGCCGACACTGCTGTGGTTCGTACTTCCCGCCGTCGCCAACGAGATATTCAAACTCGTGACCAAGGGCTTCGGAATCCGCCGCCGATCGGTCGGATTGCGGCCGTCGCGGCACATCGAGATACGCCGTTGGAGTGCGTATCTCAGGGAAGCAATTCCGCTGGCCATCGGTTTCGCGCTGACCATCGCGATGCTGAAGATCGACATGTTGATGCTGAGTCTGCTCGATGATTTCGACGCGGTCGGCCTCTACTCGATCGGCTACAAGTTCTCCGACATGATCGACACGTTCACGCTCGCGGCGGTCGCCCCGGTGAGCACGTTGCTGATCGCGTCCTGGCCGGACGATCTGACGACGTTCCGCGAGCGATCACGTTCGGCGGCAACGTTGTTCATCGTCTTCGGCGCCATGGCCGTCGCCGCGTTCTGGCCCTCGGCCGAACCGCTCATCCGGTTGCTCTACGGTGAGCGATTCGTCGACGGTGCGCAGGCGGCGCGGCTGCTCGTGTTGGGCGCGGCCCTCATGTCTCTCGTGATGCTCGGGATCTTCGTACTCGCGTCGGCGGGCATGCAACGCCACTACCCCCTGGTCGCGCTGCTCGGACTGGCGATCAACGTCGGGCTCAATCTGGTTCTGATTCCACGTATGTCGTTCGACGGCGCCGCGATCTCCACGGTCGTCACGATCGGGGTGACGCTGGTGCTGCTGTGGATCGTCATCGAACGCAGTATGCCGGTGTCGGGGGTACTACCGGTCCGATCGGTCGCGGCGGTGATCGTCGTGTGCGCGGCGGTATCCGCGGTCGGGTACTTTGCGGTTCAGGCGTTTTCGGCGATCTGGCTTCCCATCTCGATCGTCGCCGCCGCGCTGGTCGGAATCGTCGTCTTCGCCCTGGTCGCCATCGGTGCCATCGATTCGCCTCTTCCGTCCGCGAACAAGGGCCGCCATGCGCGTCGTTGAGTCGCCGCAGAGAAGGAGGTTCGCATGACCGCGTCACCGACCGAATCGGACACGCCGTCGGCTATGGAGCCGAAAGCAAGATTCGTGCACGTTCCCACCGGTCACGCTGCACCGCTTGATCTTTCACATCGCGTTATGATCGAGATTGACGACACTACCGGGCGGGTAACACTCGGCCACGTTGACAGATGCGACCTTAGGAGCCCCTCTTGGTGCCCGTAGACGATGCCGTGCATCGCGGTGACGTTCCTCCGCCCATCGATCTGGCGGGGCACATGCGAGAACTCGGGCGCGCTCTCCTGCCTGCGTTCGTCATCGCAGTTCTCGTGGGGGCCGGTGTGTTCTACGTCCGCAGTGAGCTGACGGAGAAGCAGTACTCAGCCTCGATCGTCACGGAAATCAAGCCCGCGCAGACACTCATCCCGGGCGACGCGTTCATCGAACAGATGCGTGCACCGTTCGAACAGCTGGCCACGGACACGGACGTGCTGAATCGTGTTCTGTCCGAGGTGGACACGGACATGGACGCCGGGCAACTCAGCGCAAGTCTCGAACTCGTCCCCGGCACGTCTCCCGCGCTGTTGACGTACACGGTCACGACGGACTCGCCCGAGACAGCCCTCGCCCTCGCGCAGTCCATGGTCACCAACGTGGCGCAGGCAGCCAACGCCAACTACGCGCGCGACACCCAAGGCCAGGTCGAGCAGGCCCAGGCATCGATCGCGGCGGCGGAGGCTCGGGTCAACTCTCTCGCCGCCGAGGACCCGAACCGCAGCGCCGCCGAGACACAGCTGTCGCAACTGCAACAACAGCTCTCGCAGCTGCAGGGTGGCGGCGGAGACCAGTTGGTCGTGCTGTCGAGCCCGGAGCAGAACACCGCGCCTGTGTCTCCCAAACCGATGTCCGAGGCTCTGGTGGCAGCGTTGGCCACGTTGGTGGTGGCGGCGGAGCTGATCGTTCTGCTGCGTGGCCGGTTCGGCTCGTCACCCAACCGTTCGTGGGCCAGGCGGGTCGCGAAGAAGAACGGTGCTGCGTTCGACGCGACGTCGTCCGGCGATCTGCCTCCGATTCTGGCGTCGCGCATCGACAGTCTTCACCGCGGAAGTTCCGTGTCCGGGAGCAATGCGCGGCATGCAGCGAGCAAGCGGGATGCAGTGGTCGTGGTCCTCGTCGGAGACGAAGCCGTGTATCGACCGACCCGCGGATACGCCGCCGATGCGGCGGCCGGCCGTCCCGTGGTCGTGACGATGGGACTCACCGACGAGTGGTGGCGCGCAGTCGATGTCGCGGACATCGATACCGTCGCGGTTCTGGTCTCCAAGGCCGGCAAGGACAAGAAGGCCGCAGCGCGTGCGCTGAAGCAGATTCACGAATTCGGAATTTCGTCGTTCCTGGTTCTGCAACCGAAGAACAAGAACAAGGACCATCGGGCCGACCAGGCGACACCGCAACAGAACACGGAGGTGGACACCCGTGCCAGCTGACAAGATCGCCCTCGTACACGAGCGATTCACCGAGATCGCCGGGTCGGAACACGTCATGGAGCAGCTGGCACTCCACTGGCCGAACGCGGACGTCTTCGCCCCCATCGCCCGCGCCGAAGGCATTCCTCCCGGCCTGTCCTCGCCGCCGCACACCACCTTTCTCAACAACATCTACAACGCCATCGGCCAGCGCTCCTACGCCCCGGTGCTGCCGTTGATGCCGGTCGCCTTCCGGCGGTTGAAGCTCGACGACTATTCCGCCGTCGTCGTCAGCCATCACGCGTTCGCCACACAGACCGTGTTCGCGACGGACGCCCCGGTCGTCGCCTACGTCCACAGTCCAGCGCGGTGGGCGTGGGATCCGGAACTGCGTGCCGGTGAAGGTGGCGGCAAGGTCGGTGCGGGAATTCTGACCGCGCTGTCTGCTGTGGCACGCAAGTGCGAGACGTCGGCGGCCCCCAAGTTGACCACCGTCGTCGCGAACTCGACGGCGGTGGCCGAGCGCATCTCGAATTGGTGGGGCAGGGACGACGCCGTCGTCGTACACCCGCCTGTCGACATCGAGGGGTTCACGCCCGACACGTCGGTCGAGCGCGAGGACTTCTTCCTGCTCGCCGGCCGTCTGGTTCCGTACAAGCGACCCGACATCGCGGTGCGCGCGGCCGCCGAAGCCAACGTTCCGCTGGTCGTCGCCGGTGACGGTAGAGCGATGGAGCAGTGCCGGGAGCTCGCGGGTCCGAAGACGACGTTCCTCGGCCGGGTGTCTCACGAAAAGCTCCTGGAGCTGCACCGCAAGACGCGCGCTCTCCTGATGCCCGGTATCGAGGATTTCGGCATCGTTCCCGTGGAGTCGATGGCCACCGGTACCCCGGTCATCGCCCTCGGCGAGGGTGGAGCGGTCGACACCGTGTTGCCCGGCAAGACCGGCCTTCATGTCGCATTCGGTTCGGACGACGAGATCGTGGCCGGCTTCGCTGAAGCGATGAGGTCGTTCTCCCCGAGCGAGTTCGACCGCAACGAGATTCGCACATGGGCGGAAGGCTTCTCGCGCGCCAACTTCCGCGACCGGATGCAGGAGGTCGTCGATGCCGCGATCTGACGCTCCCGGTGCAGCCCGCCATCGCTACCGATCGACCGCGATGGACCGTGTCTTCGCGGACGCACGCATCATCGCACTGACGGGTCCGACCAAGGGGCTTGACGCCGCCACTGCACGTGCGGTGATGAACGCAGCCGAGCAGTCTTCCGAGACCCCTCGGTTGGCTCTCGAGCCGCAGCACGACAGTCGCGACTGGGAGTATCGCACCGGCGAGGACAACAGCGCGGTGCTGGCACTTCCCGACCTCGACACGTCGGATCTGGGTCGTTTGCTGACCGAGATCCGAAACCGTCCGGGGCCGAAGAAGGCTCTGGAAGTGATCGTCTGCGGTGACTACCTTGCGGTCGATCTGTCCCACGGCATCGGCGACGGGCAGATGGGACTGATGCTTCTGGCGGCGTTCTCGAGCGACGTCGACGACGCACGTGCCCGCGGCCTGGCCACCGGTCTGCCCGATGGTTCGACCTGGACCGCGTTGCGGAAGCACTATTCCGCGAAACCTGCTGCACTGCGGGACTTCTGGCGTTTGCGAAATCAGCACAAGAACACAGGCGCGTCCGAGAACGTACCGTCGCGACGCATCGAGAACTGGGAGTCGGCGAAGGTCAGCCGGTCGGCGTACATGGAGCCCGCGCGCGTGAGCGAACTGCGCCAGTGGGCGTCCGAGAATGCGGCAGGCGCAACCACGGCATCGATTTCGGTGGCGCTGTGGCGCGCCGCTTTGCTGGCGCAGAACGTGCCGCTGTCCGAGCAGGTCATGATTCTGTTCAATTCTCGCCGCTATCTGGGCCCCGAACATCTTGCGTCGCACGGCAATTTCGCGGTCGGTATTCCGCTGCACCTTCCCGTCGACCTCACACCCGTGGACATCGCGTCCACGATGAAGCAGGTCATCGATTCCGGGTGGCCCGTCGCCATTCTCGGAATGTCCGAGATCAAGGACAAACTGCTGTCCTGGCGTTCGCGTCCGTCGACGCCCGAACCGGGCGGCGTCGTCGACGTTCCCGATCGGCTTCGCCTGGCAGTCAGCGACCTCGGCAAACTGCGCATGTTCGACCATCTGGCATGGGCGAACGACGGTCGACCGCCGCAGATCGCCGCGTCCTTGGAACCGGACGGACCCGACGGCGTCACCATGTTGATCGCCGAGGTTGCCGGCGGACGCACGTACACGGCGTCGTTCTGCGACAAGATGATCGACTCGGCGGTCGTCGAGTCCGCACTCGAGCAACTGTGCAGCGACCCGCTGTCCCTGCTGCGAGATGTTCGGACTTAGCGCCGGGGGCGCACACCCCGCTACCAGCCTCGCATCGGTGCGCAGGCTGGCACCGATGCTCGTCGTACTGCTGATCGCCGCCTGCTCGTCGGGCGAAAACGACCAATCCTCCGCGACCACGAGTTCGACCCCGGAAGCACCGGGCACGTTGCTCGCCGAGCCGACGGACTTCCAGGGGTATGCGGCCCTCGATACCGTGACGCAGAAGACCGTCGCCGTTCGTTACCAGTCGACGTCGGGAATCGACTCCTCCCCCACCGAAGTCACCGGGGTCGTGTTCGTTCCACAGGGTGACCCTCCTGCGGGTGGCTGGCCGATCGTGTCGGTGGGCCACGCGACCACCGGGTCGTCGAGTCGGTGCGCGCCGTCGAAACACATCGGTCTCCTCGGCAACCTGCCGACCGTCATTCCGTTCCTCGTGAACGGTTACGTCGTGGCAATGACCGACTACGAGGGTCTGGGAACCCCTCGCTCGCACCCGTACCTCGAACCGGTCACCGCGGGATACAACGTCATCGATGCCGTGCGGGCTGCGAAGGAAGTCGAGCCGAACACGTCCGACACCTGGCTCGGGTACGGCGTGTCTCAAGGTGGACAGGCTGTGTGGTCCGCGAACGAGTTGTCCGGGGACTACGGGCAGGGCCTGAATCTCCTCGGTTCCATCAGCGTCGCCCCGGCCACCGATCTGACACCGTTCGTCGACTCCATGCTCGCCGGCACATTGACGCCCGAGCAGATCACGGTGCTGCCGTCGCTCCTGCAGGGACTGCAGGTCAAGCACCCCGAACTGAACCTCGACGACTACGTGCACGGAACATTGGCGAGCCGCGTGGACGCCTTCGACACCTGCATCGGTGAGAAGGCTCAACTGCAGGCCGATATCGCCGAGGACACCCCGGCGTCGGACTACCTGCCGTCGAGCCCCGAGGCCGCAGAGCGGCTACGCGAATGGCTGGCCGAATACAGCGTTCCGAGAACCCGCGCGCAGAAGCCGATGCTGGTCGCGTACGGCGATCAGGATGCCCTCATCACTCCCTCGTGGACCCGGGCCGCAGTGGGTGAGGCGTGCGCGGCCGGCGACGTCGTGCAACTCGTCGCGGCACCCGGACAGGGGCACGGCATTCTGAACATCGGGTCGACAGTGCAGGACTGGGTCGACGGGCGTGTCGCGGGCACCCCGCCGCCGAACACCTGCGGCTCGTAACCCACCACCACGAACGAAGAAGGGTCGAACATGACCGATGCTGCGACGATCGTGTTCATCGCACATACCGGCCAGGTTTCGGGGGCCGAGAAGGTTCTGCTGAATCTTGTCGACGAGGCCGAGACCGCAGGGCACCGGGCGGTGGTTGCATGCCCCACCGGTCGCCTGTCCGAGTCGCTACCGGACGGAGTGCGCCACATCGCCATTCCGGAGCTGAGTCTCGGTGGTGAGCGGGGGCTTGCACGCGGTGTCGCAGCGTGTCGACTGGTCGGTCGATGGTTGGCCGCCGGCCGGTCGGTGCGACCGATTGTCCGCTCCCCCGGAACGTCGACGGTCGTCAACTCGCTGTTCGCACTTCCGGTCGCCCGTGTGGCGGGACCGAAGCGAGGTGCGTCGTGGCTCGTACACGACACGATGACGAGCGCGAAGCAGAAGGCCGTCGTCGCGCTCAGCAAACCCGCGATCCGCGTCGCGGTGTCGGTGTCGGAGGCCACCGCGGTTCCACTGAAAGCCGCCGGAGTACCGACCGTCGTGTCGCACAACGGTGTTCGATGGCCGGTCGAACAGTACGGCGGGGACCTTCACGATCCGCCCGTCGTCGGGATGGTCGCGCTGCTCACGCCGTGGAAGGGACACACCGTCCTTCTCGACGCCGTGGCGTCGCTCCCCGGCGTCCGGCTCGAGCTCGCCGGCGGCAGCTTCCCCGGCGACGCCGCCTACGTCGAGGAGTTGAAACGTCGTGCTGCCCAAGCCGATCTGGCGGGCCGCGTCGAATTCCTCGGTCATACCGACACCGATGCCGCGCTACGTCGATGGGACGTCGCGGTGTCCGCGAGCACCTCGCCGGAGGCCGGTCCCCTGTCCGTCCTCGAGGCGATGTCCCACGGACTACCCGTCGTCGGGACCGATCACGGCGGGACCACCGAGTTTCTCACCGGCGGAGCGGGAGTGCTGGTCGAACCAGGAAACTCAGCCGCACTCGCGACGGCGATCGAGGGTGTACTGGCCGACGGAAGCATGCGTCGACGGCTCGGGGAGACCGCCCGACGCCGAGTCGAAGCCGAGCACGACCTCGCCGTCACGTTGCCGCAATTGTTGAAACGCCTTACGGAGTAGACGAATCCGGCTCCTGCACCGGCATGCCGAACGCCATGACTGCGGCGTCGTCCTCCAGCCCGCTGTCGAAACTCTCCATCAGCGTTTTCAAGTCCGCGACGATGCCCGACGGAGTGTTCGGCGCGTGTCGCCGCGCGAACTCGAGCAGCGCGCCGTGGTCGTCGTAGCGCTCACGTCCGCGCCCGGTTCGGGCCTCGGTGAGACCGTCGGTGTACAGGACGAACGTGTCTCCCGGCTCGAGTCGGCATTCGGTCGCCACGAAACGCGCGTTCGGCAGGATGCCGACCAACTGCCCACCCGGTGTCTCGACGTAACGGACGGAACCGTCGGCCTTCAGCAGAAGGGCCGGTGGATGGCCGCCGCTGGCCAGTTGCACGTCGAATCCGCCGTCTCGCCGTGACAAGGTCCCGTAGATCACCGTGCAGAATCGAGCGTCTGCCTGGTCGAACTCCTGGTTCAACACGGTGTCGAGGTTGTGCAGCACCTTGACCGGACCGGAGTCGTACACCGCGGCCGCGCGCAGCGTGTAGCGCGTGAGCGAGGTGACGACTGCCGCGTCCGAGCCCTTGCCGCAGACGTCACCGAGGAAGAATCCCCAACTGTCCTCGGACAGCGGGAACATGTCGTAGAAGTCGCCGCTGACATCGTCCCACGAAGCGGTGTGGTAGTACGCGTCGGCGTCGAGTCCGCGGGGAGGCAACAGCTTCGGCGGTAGCAACGAGCGCTGCAATGTGCTGACGAGTACCTGAGCGCGCTCGTGTTCGCGCTCGGCACGTCGACGCTCCTCGACGAGTTCACGCTCGTAGGCGCGCCGTTCCCGTGCGTCGATCGCGGTGATGCGAACGAGTACCGGTTCACCGTCCTCGTTGCGCCGTACATTGCCGGTGACGAACATCGGTAGCCGCTCACCGGTCGACGACACCAAATCCAATGCCACGCTGTCGAATTCGCCCACCGAGAACAAAAGCGGGGCGAAGTGCGTTTCGTAGTGAATTCGCCCCCCGGCGGTGAGCAGATCGCCGAACTGCTTGTCCAGCAGGTCCTCTCGTGTGCTTTCGAGCCAGTTCAACAGCGTCGCATTGACTCCCGCGATCTTGCCGTCCGGCCAGGTCGCAAGGTAACCGCACGGGGCGTTGTCGTACAGATCGTCCACAGTGTCCCGCAAGGCGGGGTCGAGATATTTCATGCCGCATCGACGAACGTCAGAATGGCGTCGGCCGTCGACCCCGGATCGCTGACGTGCGGGCAGTGACCATGCGCATCCAATGTCACCAACGTGCTGCCCTGAATGTGCTCGTGCACGAATCGTCCTACCTCTCGTGGGGCGAGCGAATCGTGGGCGCACTCGACGATCGTCGTCGGCGTGACGACGCGGTCGAGATCGGCGCGGTTGTCCGACAGGAACGTCGCCCGAGCGAACGCGCGTGCACACGCAGGGTTGGTACGGCAGAAGCTCTCGGTCAATTCCTCACCCAATTCGGGACGGTCGGGATTGCCCATGATGCGCGGCGCCATGACCTGCGCCCACCCCATGTAGTTGCTGTCGAGGGACTCGAGCAGTTCGGTGATGTCAGCCTCGGAGAAGCCGCCGCAGTACCCGTCGTCGTCGATGTAGCGGGGCGACGGTGTCAGAAGCACGAGTTTGGCGAAGAGATCCGGATGCCGAGCCGCCGCCAGAACGCCGATCATCGACGCCACCGAGTGGCCGACGAAGACGACGTCGTGCAGGTCGAGTTCGCGGACGATGTCGACGACGTCGTCCGCGTAGGCGTCGAGAGTGGAATAACGCTCCTCCGTCCATTCGGAAATATCCGAACTACCCGAACCGACATGGTCGAACAGCACCACCTTGCAGTGCGTGATCAAGTGTTCGACGACGGCACGCCACAGGTTCTGATCGCACCCGAAACCATGCGCGAGCATGACCGTCGGGCCGCCGTCGACACCGATCGTCGTCACATTGTTCTTCACGCGCGGGTTCACCGGAGAATTGTCTCACCCCGTCGTGAGCCTGCGGCCCACGCCTGCCCTGTGCGGTCGGCGAGTTGGCGAAAGAATTCTTCCCGGTATGCCGAACCGACTGACATCGTTCCCGGGCGAGGACCACAATGGGAAGACCGAACGAGCGTCGCGAACGCACCGAGCTTTCCCTTTCGACGCTCGCCGAGGCGACGGGGGTGGCCATGGGGTTCGACATCCGATGGACGAGTCTTCTGTCCTGTGCTCGCACACGAGGAATGACGAAAGATGTTACGCCGGTGGAGAATTCGCAACAATAGATCACACGATGTCAGAACACGCGCTCCTCGGTCCCGCCAGGCGGGGATCGACTGGTCGTTCATGGCAGGCGCGATGTCCATCGTGACGTTCTGGGCTTTCGGGATCGGCATCGTCCTGGGCGCGCTCGCCGTGGCGGGCGCGGTGTGGTCGACGCAGGGACCGGAGGCGGCAGACGCTCCGGAGCGGGCGGACGTGGCGATCGCGATAGCGATCGGTGCCTCGGGAATGGTGGCGGGAGCCGGTTTTCTTCTGCTCGTTCTGCCTCCGTGACAGCGCGGGGAATGACCGTATGCGGTTGAACGTTCAACGGGGCATGAAGAACATCGGATTCCTGTCGTTCGGCCACTGGTCGTCGGCGCCTGGATCGCAGACGCGATCGGCGTCGGACGTCCTGTTGCAGTCGATCGACCTCGCGGTCGCTGCCGAGGAGTTGGGTGCCGACGGCGCCTACTACCGGGTGCACCACTTCGCCAACCAGTTGTCGTCCCCGTTTCCGCTGTTGGCAGCGGTAGGCGCGAAGACGAACCGGATCGAGATCGGTACCGGCGTCATCGACATGCGCTACGAGAACCCCCACTACATGGTGGAGGACGCCGGATCAGCCGATCTGATCTCGGGATCCAGGCTGCAGCTCGGCATCAGCCGAGGATCGCCGGAGCAGGTCGTCGAGGGCTACCGTCATTTCGGACATGTTCCTGCCGATGGTGCCGACCATGCGGAGATGGCACGAGAGAATACGCGCGTCTTCCTAGACCTGCTCCGAGGTGAAGGATTCGCGAAACCGAACCCACGCCCGATGTTCCCCAACCCGCCGGGCCTTCTGCGCCTCGAGCCACACTCCCCCGGCCTCCGGGAGCGTATCTGGTGGGGTGCCGGTACGCGTCAGACCGCCGAGTGGGCCGCGGACAACGGCATGAACTTGATGAGTTCGACATTATTGAGCGAGGACACGGGTGTGCCGTTCCATCAGCTGCAGGCCGAGCAGATCGAGCGCTTCCGTAAGCGTTGGGCGGACACCCAGCACACATTCGAGCCGCGAGTCTCGGTGAGCCGTAGCATTTTTCCGATCGTCGACGACGTCGACCGGGCATACTTCGGTCGTGAAGGCGGCAGCAGTGACCAGGTCGGATACCTCGACGGCGGCAAGGCACGTTTCGGTAAGACGTACGCGGGCGAACCCGACAAGCTGATCGCGCAGCTGGCCGAGGACGAAGCGATCGCTGCCGCCGACACGCTGTTGCTGACGGTTCCCAATCAGCTCGGTGTGGATTACTGCGCTCACGTCATGGAGTCGTTGCTCCGCGACGTGGCACCTGCCCTCGGGTGGCGGTAGATCTCACCAGGTCGCCACAAAACCGGTCCCGACG
This sequence comes from Rhodococcus sp. B10, assembly GCF_011770055.1. Classification (NCBI taxonomy): domain Bacteria; kingdom Bacillati; phylum Actinomycetota; class Actinomycetes; order Mycobacteriales; family Nocardiaceae; genus Rhodococcus; species Rhodococcus sp. B10. The sequence continues at coordinate 33,977 of NZ_JAAFYV010000026.1, forward strand.
GCGTCCGCCGTCGGGACCTGTCTTCGTGCTGGTTCAGTGATGCGGATACTGAGCTTCGTATCGCGCGCGCTGCGAATCGATGTCTCGTCGCCTGCGGTCGCTCTGCAGGTCACGGGGCAACCCGTGTAGCTCGAGGCGACGCGCGCGATTGAGCTCCATGAACGCCGCGGTGTAGAAGAGGGCGAGCAGAACGCTCAAGAGCACCATCGCACCCCTCAACCACAGCGGGCCGGGGAACAGCACGAGAAACCCGACGAAGATGGGCGTGAAGGGCAGCAAGGACCGGAACAGGTGGCGAGGAACCGCTCCTTTACCGACCAGGTCGTTGCGCACCCACTCCTGCATCGAAAGCGGAAGTTTCCTCCCGAAGATCACGTAACCGAGCCATTGGAAGAAGGTGGGCTTGGTGCGTGCCGCCTTGTTGTTCATACCTGGTCCGATCGGTCGGCAGCCAGTGCTGCAGCGTTGATGCGAGTGAGGACTCCGTGGAGTTCTTCCAGTTCGGACATGTCGACTCCGAGCTTGGCGACAACTGCACCGGGAATGCCCTCGGCCTGGGTCCGCAGCGCGACACCCTTCTCCGTGAGCGCGACGGCCAGCTGCCTTTCGTCGGCCTGGCTCCGGGTGCGTTCGACGAGACCGTTGCCCTCCAGCCTCTTCAGCAGCGGCGACAGCGTCGGCGAGTCGAGGTGAAGAGCGGCACCGATGTTCTTGACCGAGCGCGGGGACTGCTCCCACAGTGCGAGCATGACCAAGTACTGGGGGTGCGTCAGCCCCATCGGTTCGAGCAACGGCCGGTACACGGCCAGAACGGTCCGATTGGTGACCGCCAGGGCGAAGCAGACCTGACGGTCGAGCGCCAGCGGATCGGTAGCAGTGGAAGTCACGCGTTCGAGCATACGCTAATAGTTAGTGCACTAACTGTTAGCGCGACAAAGCTCACTTCACGAAGTCTTGCTCCCATCGCTCCTGAAACTGCGCGATGGCCTCGGATGTCAGTGCGGCCGTGTCGGGCATCGGGATGTCCTGAGCCCTGGCCACCGCGCCCGGGATGTCGGGGAGGGCACTTGCGTACCCTTTCGACAACGCGACCTGGCCCTCCCGAGACACCATGAAGTTCGCGAGCACCTGAGCCGCGTTGGGATGTGGCGCCGACGACAGAACATGGGAGTACCAGGGCGTTCCCCATGCCGGATCGGGCAGAGCCCACCCCACCGGCGCACCGGCATCCATCTCGCGCACGAGCGGCTGCACCATGGGCGATGCGACGATCTCTCCTGACGCGAGAGCTTGCGCGATGGCCAACGCGCCGGGGTAGATACGTGGTTGCAGCGCGGCCAGACGTGCGTCGAAATCTCCTCCGACCCAGTTCTCGTCGAAGAACTGATATTGATCGACGACGGCTGCGAATCCTGCGGGATTCGTCACGCCGATGCGGCCGGTCAGTGCCGGATCGAGGATGTCGTCCGGAGTCCGCAGCCCGTCGGGCAGCGCGCTCGAGTTCCACCCGAGTGCGAAGACCGCGGCGCTCGTCAGGAACATGGTGTCGCCCAGAACACTTCGATTGCGCTCGTACGCAGGATCGTCGAACGCAGGCCCGACGAAGGCAGTCGAGTAGTCACCCGACTCCGCTGCCGCCGAGACCCACGCCGGATCCGAGGACATGTGCACGTCGGCGGTGCCGCGCCCCGTTCGATTTTCGGTCTCGACGCGTGGGTTCATCTCGACGTCGGAGCCACGGGTGAATTCGAGCTGTATCCCCGGATACGCCTCGTCGAAAGCGACTTTCAGCGCCTCCAGGTTCTCCGGGTGCTGCGTCGAATACAACTGGACGCTTCCCTCCTCCTTCGCCGCTGCGACGATATCCTCCCAACTACCCTCGACGGGACCGGATGCTTGCGACTGGCCACACGATGTGCCCGCAACTGCGAGACACAGGATTGTCACCGACAAGAGAACTCGTGGAACCACTTTCATCGATTCTGCCCTTCGATCTCGGAACATAGAGTCCCAACGAATGATTCGACTACAATTCCGCGCCCGCCCGGTACCCCTCGGCGATCGCATGGGAAATCCGTCGTGGCGTGACGCAGTCTCCGATGATGCTGACAGTGTCGCTGCGTTCGAATCCCCACGGTGGCACTGCAACCCGAGGTCCGTGCCAAACGACCGCGATGTCCTCGTACGTCAGATCGCCGGTTCCGAACACCGGACGCAGCGTCACGGGAGCGGTCAAGTCGTCGGGCACATCGAGGGCGTGGGCGATCTTGAAATCTACACCCGCGCTTCCCAATCGAGCGAGCAGCGGGCCTGCACTCTCGGGCGGAACACGAGAGGCAAGCGCTGTGAGCGCGGTGGCGAACGTGACGTCCCATCCCCGCTGCGCCAACGCCTCGGCTGCGCTGTACGCAGGCCAGAATCCGTCGCCGTCGTCGAACACCACGACTCGGCCGGGCGCGGCAGGAACTCGGCCGAGCAGAACGTCGTCGACCGTGAACGCGGTCCGCTGCTGCAGTACTGGGGTCAGCTTCGCGGGACGCGAACCGATCGCCACGACGACGTGATCTGCGGCAGAACGGATGTCGTCGAGATCGCCGGAGCCGATCCCCGCCGACAGGTTCACGTCGACTTTCAGCCTTCTCAGCTCGCGCTCGAGGTAATCGACGATGTCGATCAACGTCGCACGACGAGGAGCCGATGCCGCCACACGGACGGAACCGCCCAAGACCTTGTCCTGTTCGAACACGGTCACGCGGTGCCCTCGCCCCGCCGCCACCCGAGCGGCTTCGAGACCAGCGGGGCCACCGCCGATCACGAAGACTTCTTTCGATTTTCGTGCTCGCTTGCCGACGTCGACGTGTCGACCACGCCCGATCTCGGCGTTGACCGCGCAGTGCAGGTGCGGGTCGAACGCCCTGCAATCCTGGTTGACGCCGAGGCAACCGCGGATTTCGGCCACACGTCCGGTGCGGGACTTGTTCGGTAGCTCCGGGTCGGCGATCAGGGCCCGTGCCATGCCGACCATGTCGGCGTGTCCGGACTTGATGGCGTGGTCGGCGGTGCCCGCGTCCCGTATCCGCTGCCCGACGAGAGTCGGTAGTCCGGTGGCTGCCTTGACACGCGCGGCCGACGGAATCGCAACGGCGTCCTCGCCCGACGAATCCTTCACGTACTTCCCGCGCGTTCCGTGAGTGATGCTGAAGTAGTCGATCCCGAGTTCCGCGAGATTCTCCGCAATCCGCACGCAATCGTCGATCCCCATTCCGCCGGGGATCTCCTCCTCCCCACTCAATCTGACTCCGAGCACGAATCCCGCGGGAATCTCCGACCGCATCGCGTCGATGATCATCCGAGGGAACCGCATGCGGGCCTCGAACGACCCTCCGAAACTGTCCGATCGTCGATTCGTGAGCGGCGACATGAACTGAGCAGGCAAGTATCCATGTGCGGCATGGAGTTCCACCCCGTCTGCACCTGCTGCCACCAGATTGCGCGTCGACACACGCCATCCCTCCACGATGTCGTCGATTTCCGCTGCCGACAGCTCGTGGGGTGGGTACGCGTCGCGCACCGTTTTGATAGCAGACGGCGCCGACGGTGGTGCATCCGACTCACCCCCGATGAACTCGCGTCCGATGTGGCAGAGTTGCCCGACGAATTTAGCGCCGTGCCGATGCACTGCCTCCACTTTCGCCGCAGCAGCCGGAACGAACTCGTCGCGGTAGGCTTCGATCAGTTTCCGGGACCGCAGCGTCGTCGTGGGGTGTACGACGGTGGCACCGCCGATGATCATTCCGACTCCCCCCGCCGCCAAACGCTCGAAGTGCTCGGTGTCCCCGTGTGTCGGCACGCCGTCGACCGCCATCGACGTGCCTGCGGGAAGTGCAACCAGCCGGTTCTTCAGCGTGATGCCACCGAGCTGGATCGGCGAGAACAGGTGCGGGAACGGGGCGCTCACGTCAGCTCAGACCCTGAACACCTGGGCGCCCGCGGTTGCCATGTCCACCAACGACTTCGGCGGCTCGAGATGGCGCCCATACCGCGCAGCCAACTCACGCGCACGCTCGACGAAACCTGCTATGCCACCGTCGTATTGCTCGATGTATCTGATGACTCCGCCTGTCCAGGCTGGGAATCCGATGCCGAGCAACGAACCGATGTTCGCGTCCGGCGTCGATGTCAGAACGCCTTCGTCGAAACATTTGACGGCTTCGATCGCTTCCGCGAACAGCATGCGTTCCTGCATGTCGGCCATCGAGATCGACGTTGTTCCGGACGCGAACGCCTCACGAACGCCAGGCCAGATGCCTGCCCGCTTGCCCGCGTCGTCGTATGAGTAGAAGCCTCCACCGCCGGCGCGACCTGTTCTCGACAGCTGGTCGACCATCGTGTCCATGACAGCGTCGGAACCATGCTGTCGCGCTGTCTTTCCCGATGCGACGAGCACACGCTCGTTCTCCTTGCGGATCTTCTGCGACAGTGTCAACGTCAACTCGTCCATCAGTTGCAGCGGCGGAGCTGGATAGCCCGCCTGTGCACCTGCTTGTTCCACGAAAATCGGATTGATGCCCTCACCCACGGCTGCCATCGCCTCGTCGAGGAATGCCCCGATCACGCGCGACGTGAAGAAGCCACGGCTGTCGTTGACCACGATCGGCGTCTTGCGAATCTGTCGCGCGAAATCGATGACCTTGGCCAGCGTCGCATCCGACGTCTTCGCGCCACGCACGATCTCGACGAGCGGCATCTTGTCGCCCGGTGAGAAGAAATGGATCCCGATGAAGTCCTCGGCCCGTTGCACACCCTCCGCGAGTACGCCGATGGGCAGCTGAGAGGTGTTGGTACCGAGCACCGCATCGGGTTCGACGACGTTCTCGATCTCCTGAAACACAGCGTGTTTGACGTCGACGGACTCGAATGCCGCCTCGACGACGAGGTCGACGCCCGCGAAGTCCGCGGCGTCGGCGGTGGGCGTGATTCGTGCCAGCAAAGCTTCGGACTTCGCAGCGTTGGTCGACCCGCGCTCGAGCGCTTTGCTCTCCAGTTTGTCCGCATAGTTCTTGCCCCGTTGGGCCGTTGCGACGTCGACGTCCTTCAGCACCACGTCGATTCCCGCCTTCGCGCACACGTACGCGATGGCCGAACCCATCATTCCCGCTCCGATGACTCCGACCCTCGTCGCCGCGAGCGTCGGGTAGCCCTCGGGTCGGGATCGACCCCGGTCGATGGCCTCACGATCGAAGAAGAACGCGTTGATCATGTTCTGGGCGACGCGATCGGTCATGAGAGACACGAAATACCGCGTTTCGATCCGGTCGGCGGTGTCGACGTCGACGTAAGCGCCCTCTACCGCGGCGGCGAGTACAGCCCGGTGCGCCGGTGCAGGCGCGCCCTTGGTCCGCTTACGCAGCATGCTCGTCAGCACGAGCAGGTTCTGCGCGACGGCAGAATCGGTCGGGGCGCCACCGGGAATCGAGAAACCGCGTCGGTCCCAGGGTTGGGTCGCATCTGGATTGTGTGCGATCCATGTCTTGGCCGCCGGAATCAGCGCCGACGCGGAATCGACTGTCTCGTCGATCAATCCGAGCTCGACTGCCTCGGCGGCCGACTTACGTGCGCCCTTCAGCAGCACCTCGGGAAGTGCCGCGTGGAGTCCCATCAGCCGAACCGTCCGGGTGATACCGCCACCACCGGGTAGAAGTCCCAGGGTGATCTCCGGCAGACCGATCTGTACTCGATCGGTGTCGACGGCGATGCGGTGGTGAGTGTGCAACGCGATCTCGAATCCGCCGCCCAACGCCGCACCCGCTATCGCGGACACCACTGGCCTGCCGAAGGTTTCGAGCCGTCGGAGAACATTCTTGATTCCGTCGATGCGACGCGTCAGCTCGGCCGCGACCTCGCCTTTGTCCTTGTCCGCGTGGTCTGCCGTCATGTCGTCCAGGTCGCCTCCGGCGAAGAAGGACTTCTTCGCCGAGGTGAGCACGACGCCGGTGATCGACTCCTTCTCTGCCTCCAGCCGGTCGACGGTCGATGCCATCGACGCGATGTACAGGTCGTTCATCGTGTTGGCGCCCTTGTTCGGGTCGTCCATCGTGAGAACGACGACGCCGTCGGAGTCCTGTTCCCACGTGATCATGTTTCCGGCACTTCCTGTGTTGGTCATGTCTCAGCCCTCAGATCCGCTCGATGACGGTGGCAACGCCCATGCCGCCGCCGATGCAAAGAGTGATCAGCCCGTAGCGTCCGTCGATTCGTTCGAGTTCGTCGAGCACGGTGCCGACGAGCATCGCGCCGGTCGCACCCAGTGGATGGCCCATCGCGATCGCGCCACCGTTGACGTTGGTCTTCTCGTGCGGGATGTGCAGATCCTTCATCCACTTCAGAACCACGGACGCGAACGCTTCGTTCAGCTCGAACACGTCGATGTCGGCGACGGTCAGTCCCGCCTTCTCCAATACTTTCTCGGTCGCCGGCGTCGGACCGGTCAGCATGATCGTCGGCTCGCTACCCACTTGGGCCGTCGCAACGATCCGCGCCCGTGGGACGAGACCCGCCCTCTCCCCGGCCGCAGCACTTCCGACGAGCACGACGGCTGCCCCGTCGACGATGCCCGACGAGTTCCCACCGGTGTGTACGTGGTCGATTCGTTCGATGTCGGTGTACTTCTGCAGTGCGACGTCGTCGAATCCGGTTGCCGCTGCCATTGCGGCGAACGCGGGCTGCAACCGACCGAGACTCTCGGCCGTGCTGCCTGGCCTACGGTGCTCGTCATGATCGAGCAGCGTGATTCCGTTCAAATCCTTGACCGGCACGACCGATTTTGCGAAATACCCTGCGCTCCAGGCTGCTTCGGCGCGCGCCTGAGACTCCGCAGCGTAGTTGTCGACGTCGTCACGAGTGAAGCCCTCGACGGTCGCGATCAGATCGGCGCCGATGCCCTGCGGAACGACATGCAGGTCGTACGTGGTGGTCGGGTCCGTGAACAACGCCCCGCCGTCGCTCCCCATCGGCACCCGTGACATCGACTCGACGCCACCGGCGACGACGAGATCGTCCCAGCCGGAGGCCACTTTCTGCGCGGCAAGATTGACTGCTTCCAGTCCCGACGCGCAGAAGCGGTTGATCTGGGTTCCCGGCACCGACTCCGGAAGGCCGGAGACCAGCGCGGCTGCACGCGAGATCACCGCACCCTGCTCACCGACTGGAGACACGACACCGAGCACGACGTCGTCGATGTCGGCTGGGTCCATGTCCGGGAACCGAATTCGCAGTTCGCGAATCAACCCGGCGACGAGGTCGACCGGTTTGACACCGTGCAGAGCACCGTGTCGTTGTTTGCCTCGAGGGGTGCGTATGGCCTCGAAGATCATGGCTTGCTCTGTCACTGTTGCCCTTTCGCGCGGCCGAAACGTCAAGCTGGAGTCAGTCGAACGCAATTTCGGGGGTTCTGCCGATCAGCAGACGTCGAACCTTGCCATCGCCGGTGATCTGCGCGCTTGCGTTGAACGATGCTTCGAAGGCGCCGTCGCGGGTCGTGCGCCCGAGAACGAGTTCGACTCCGTCGACCGTCACCCCCCTGTCGATCACGTGGATCAGCGTGCTCTTCTCACGCTGCGCGAGATATCCGACCAATCCGCCACGGTCGCCGACGAATTCGGCCGACGCACCCTCGCCCTTCGAGAACTGCACCGACATCCGGAAGTCTGCGGTGATCATGTCGAGCACTCGATCCGGATCGTCCGAATCCATGCATCCGAACCATCGGGCGAGCGTCGGCGTCGCATGTGTAGTCGCGTCCACTTATGTTCCTTTCTGCGTTGAATCATCTGGCAGAAGCGCGAATTCGGCGTCGAACGAGACCTGATAGCGGTCGACGAGGCCGTTCGCATCGAGATGCATCGAGCCGACGAAATAGCCGGTGACGCGGTCACCTTCGGTCACTGCACCGTGCGCGAATTGGAGGTCTCCATCGGCGGCCGAGCGAAGAAGTCGATGCTTCCGGTCGACCGGTGGGCGGCCGTTCAGATACTCGAGCATCGCCGCGCGGCCGGACTTCCTGCTCACACCTGTCGGCAGCACCATCGCGTATTCGACATCGTCGGCAAGCATGGCGACAGCGGCGTCGAGGTCGCCCGCGTCCAGAGTCGCGTAGTAGTCCAAAATCCTCAGCTTCATGAAGTGAACTTAGTTCGAATTACCTCGGTTTGTCGAGACCCTTACGCTACGGTGCATACACAAATTGAATTCGATTCGAGTGGAGTGACATGGCAACTTCTCCGTCCACCGCCGCCGAGGCACCCTGGCCGCGGTCCGAACCTGCCGCCCTGACGCCGGGTGTCGAGCAAGAGGGAATCCGGGACGCCATCCGGGGACTTATCGGCAAACACTCCACGATCGACCAGGTGCGAGCACTGTCCGAATCCAAAGCGGGATACTCGCGCGAGCACTGGACACGACTCGTCGAGGAGATGTCGGTGACGACTCTCGCCGCACCCGAAGACCGTGGCGGACTCGGGTACGGCATGGTCGAGATAGGCATCATCCTCGAGGAGTGCGGACGCGGACTCTCCCCTGAGCCCGTCTACACCTCCGCAGTTCTGGGCGTCCACGCGCTTCTACTTGCTCCGGAGCCCGCTGAGGACCTGCTGACACGAGTGTTCGACGGCTCGGCGGTCGCGACGGTGAGCACGTCACCTCGCGGATCGGAGCGTATCCACGCCCACGACACCGGGTCGGGATGGACGCTGGACGGAGACGCAGCAGCTGTCGTCTGCGGCGCCGAGGCCGACATCGTCGTCGTCTCTGCTCGCTACGCCGGCGGAGTGGGCGTCTTCGCAGTCGAAGCCGGCACACACATGAATGCGCGCCCACGCACCGTGCTCGACCCGACCCGACGCCAGGCCGACCTCGCGTTCACGAGATCTCCCGCGCGCATGCTCGCATCCGACGGCGACAGCGCCGCGTTCCTGGACCGTCTGCGAGATCTCGCGACACTCGGACTCGCCAACGAGAACACCGGCATCATCGACGCACTACTCGACATGACCGTGCAGTACGTGACCACGCGGCATCAGTTCGGCCGCCCGATCGGATCGTTCCAAGCGATCAAACACCGCCTCGCAGACGTACTGACCGCGCTCGAACGCGCCCGCTCCGCGGCGAGATACGCGGCCGCGGTGTACGACGAGAACCCAGCGGACGCGCGGCTCGCGATCGCCGTTGCCGGTGCCGTGTGCACAGACGCCGTCGTCCATGTGGCACACGAAGCGATTCAACTCCACGGCGGTATCGGGTTCACCTGGGAACACCCGGCGCACTCGTACTTTCGACGGGCCATGGGAAACGAAGCGTTACAGGGCGATTCACGCTCCCACCGCGCTCGCATCGCAGACCTCGTCGGGATCTAGACGTTTTTTCCGCCACCTTCGATTCAGCTATTGACGCTGACAGACACGGTAGCTAATACTGAAGTGAATCCAGTTCAAGTTCGAACGAAAGGCACCACCATGATCGAGACCGATCACATCCTGTTGGAGAAGGACGGCGAGGTCGCTCGCGTCTGGCTGAACCGCCCGCACAAGAAGAACGCCGTCACGGTCGAGCTTCTTCATCGTCTCGACGAGATCATCGTCGAGGTGGACAACGACCCGAACCTGAAAGTTCTCGTCCTGCGCGGTGTCCAGAACCAGTTCTGCTCCGGTTTCGATCTCGACGAGCTGCTGTCGGATTTCGTCGGGTCCACCAACGCCATGGATGTCGCAGTTCTGTCCGCGAAGGTCTGCGACCGCCTCTACTCGATGAACACCCCGTCCGTCGCCGTTCTCGAGGGATACGTCACCGCAGGTGGATTCGAACTCATGATCTCGTGCGACTTCGCCGTCGCAGCCGACGACGCCAAGATCGGCGACTTCCACATCCGCCGGGCACTGTTCGGTGGTGCGGGCCCCATCTACCGCCTGCCTCGCATGATCGGTGTCCGCAAGACCAAGGAACTGATGCTGACCGGCAAGCTGCTGAGCGGCAAGGAAGCAGTCGACTTCGACCTCATCAATGCGTCCGCGCCTGCCGAAGGCCTCGACCAGTTGGTGGCCGACTTCATCGCACCTCTCGTCGACAAGAGCCCGTTCATGATGAAGCTCACCAAGATGTGCATCGATCGCGGTCTGGACGCGGACATCCAGTCCCTCATGGTCATGGAGCATCTTGCCGTCGGCAACGCCCTTCAGTCCGAGGACGGACGGGAAGGCGTCACCGCATTCCTCGAGAAGCGCGAGCCCAAGTGGGTCGGTCGCTGACGTTCCGCTGTTCGACGACTACCTGAAGGGATGGAGATGGACACGACGGCGGGCCTTGCACTCGCAGGCAGCAAGTGCACGAAATGCGACACTGTCGCCTTTCCTGCCAGCTCGATGTGCAGCAGATGTGCGACCCCCACAGCAGCCCCGGTGACACTGAGCACCACCGGACGAGTGTGGGCGTACACCGTGCAACGTTTCGCACCGAAGTCGCCGCCGTATGTCCCTCTTCCAGAAGGCTTTCGGCCGTTCGCCGTCGGCTATGTCGAACTTCCCGACGGAATCAAGGTCGAGGCGATCCTCGAGTGCGAGAGCTTCGACGAACTGGACGAGGCACCGGTGAGGCTGGTCTCCACCTCGCCGGTGCCCCGGTTCACGGTCATCGCTGACTCGAACATAGGAGTACCGCAATGACACAGGGTGTTTCGATCATCGGAGCAGGACTGTCCAAGTTCGGCAGGCAGCCCGGTGTCAGCGGCCGACAGATGGCCGTCACCGCGATCGGTGCCGCGTTGCAGGACGCAGGACTGACATGGCCGGACGTCCAGGTCGCGTTCGGAGGCAGCGACGGGTCCGGGCTCGCCGACACGCTCGTCGCCGAACTCGGCTTCACAGGGATCCCGTTCACGAACGTCAAGAACGGATGCGCGACGGGTGGCAGTGCGCTCTTCTCCGCGGTCAACGCGGTCCGGTCCGGATCCGCGGAGATCGCATTGGCCGTGGGATTCGACAAGCATCCACGAGGCGCCTTCGATCCGAAGCCCGCCGAGTGGGGCCTCCCCGACGGTTACGGCGACGCAGGCCTGATGGTCACCACCCAGTTCTTCGGCGCGAAGATCTCGCGCTACATGCGCCGCAACGGCATCTCGCACGAAACACTCGCGCGCGTCGCCGCGAAGGCGTATCGAAACGGTGCACTCAACCCCAATGCGTGGCGACGCGAGGCCATCGACGTCGACACCATCGCCGGCGCCGACATGGTGAACGATCCACTCACCCGGTACATGTTCTGCTCCCCCGGCGAGGGCGCGGCAGCCATCGTCGTTGCCGGCGCCGACGCCGCCAAGAGGTTGGGCGGTCGCCCAGTGCAACTTCGTGCAATCGCACACCGGACAAGGCAATTCGGGTCGTTCGAGGTGTTCAGTCCGTCCGTCCAGGGAACGGGAGAACCCACCAGCGTCAGCGCCGACGCGGCAGCCGCTGCGTTCGATCTCGCCGGAATCGGGCCCGAGGACGTCGAAGTCGCGCAGCTGCAGGACACCGAGAGCGGCGCCGAGATCATGCACATGGCCGAGTGCGGGTTCTGCAAGCCCGGCGAACAGGAAGCGATGATCGCCGCAGGCGAGACCGAGATCGGTGGCAGGCTTCCGATCAACACCGACGGCGGATGCATCGCGAACGGAGAGCCGATCGGCGCGTCGGGACTACGTCAGGTGCACGAGATCGTCACTCAACTCCGCGGTGAAGCAGGTGAACGTCAGGTCCCGAACACACCACGCGTCGGGTTCACCCACGTTTACGGCGCACCCGGCATCAGTGCCTGCACCGTGTTGACGGTGTAGGCCATGCCTTTCGACCACGAGGGACCAGAACAGTGACACGACAGACGCTTCCGGACATCGCCGAGTTCACCGCCGACGCCGTCCGATGGCTGGGCACGGTCGCACAGCAACGCACGGAGTCGGTGTGGGGTGAGGGCACCGATTCGGTGGCGGTGTTCGAGAATTGGACCGCAGAACAAGAGCGCGAGCATACCGACGTGATCTCTCGATACGAGAGAAAGAAATTCGACGCCGGCTGGGGTGCACTGAACTCCCCCGTCGAATTCGGTGGACGCGCTCTTCCGATGTCCTACGTTCTCGCCTTCCGCCGCGCGGAAGAATCGTTCGATGTGCCTCGCCGAACCGAGATGTTCTCGGTGACACAACAATTGGTCGCTCCGACTGTTCAACAATGGGGAACGGACGAGCAGAAAGCCACGTTCGTCCGGGCGATGCTGCGTACCGATCTCATTGCCTGCCAGCTGTTCTCCGAGACCGAGGCCGGTTCGGACCTGGCCGCGGTGCGTACCAGGGCCACGCAAGCCGACGACGGTGGCTGGACGATCGACGGCCACAAGGTCTGGACGTCGGGAGCACGCGTCGCGGACTTCGGGGTCGCGTTGTGCCGCACCGACACCAGCGTCGCGAAGCATGCCGGTCTGACCATGTTCCTGGTTCCTATGGATGCACCCGGCGTCACGGTGACACCGATCCGGCAGATGACCGGCGGATCCTCGTTCAACGAGGTGTACCTCGAGGGCGTCGAGCTCGACGACTCGTACCGACTCGGGCCCGTCGGCAAGGGCTGGCAGGTGGCGCTCACGGTGTTGGCCGCCGAACGACTCGACGGCGGCAACCTCGGACTCGCGAACGCCGACCAGGCAGTGGAGTTGGCCAGGAATCTCGGACGCCCACTGACGGAGATCGAACGCGACGCCATCGCCGACCTGATCACGCGCAGCTATGTCCAACGGATTGCGAACATGCGCGTCGCGGGAGCGGTGGTCGCAGGCAACGACCCAGGGCCGGAGGCATCGCTGGGCAAACTGCTGGCGACCGACACGATGGCCAGGACGTCCGACGTCGTTCGATTGCTCCTCGGCTCGGATGTGACGTCCGATTCAGGGAGGTGGGGAACGTTCGCGTGGGCAGAGCATCTCCTGGGAGCTCCGGGTTACCGGATTGCCGGCGGAACGGACGAGATTCAGCACAACATCATCGCCGAGCGCGTCCTCGGCCTACCCCGGGAGCCCAGGCCATGACGGAATCCACGCTGGAATCCCGCGTCGCCGCGACTTTGGCCGAACGTGGTGTCACCGTCGCCGACTTCGAGACGTTGCCCGGTGGCCATTCGGGGCTGACGTATCGAGCACACACGTCGGACGGCGACATCGTCGTCAAGGCCGTTCCGGACGGCCAACGTTCGATCGGCCGTCACGACATGCTCAGACAAGCGGCGATCCTGACCGCGCTGACGGACACCGACGTTCCCGTTCCACGGATCGTGGCGATCGACAGGACCGAACCGTCTTGGTTCGCAATGGAATTGGTGCAGGGCGAATCTCTGGAACCGGTCCTCGACGATCCTGCCGTGGATCCCGCTGTCGCAGCGCGCCGAATGCTCCGCGCTGCAGAGGTACTTCCCCGCTTGCACGCCGTCGACCTCGGCACGGTTCCTGGAGCAGAAGACCCGCTGTCCCCATCCGACGAACTCGATCGCTGGGCTCGCACGTTGGGTGCAGTACCACCCGAGTTGGTGGCCGGCGGCGACAACTTGCTGAACTTACTACGGGCCGACATCCCGGATCCCATCGATCCCGTTCTCGTGCACGGCGACTACCGCCTCGGGAACATCCTGTCCGACGGTGACGATCCTGCGGCGTTGATCGACTGGGAGATCTGGAGCGTCGGCGACCCACGTGTCGAACTCGGCTGGTTCCTCCTGTTCGCCGACGGTACGAACTTTCCAGGCGTCGGACGCGAGGTTCCCGGCCTGCCGAGCCCCGACGATCTTATTTCCGCGTACACCGGCCACGGACGGCAGCTACCGGACATGACGTGGTTCGACGCGCTCGGACGGCTCAAGATGGCAGCGATCATGGGACACAACCTGCGCCGGCACCGCGAAGGCCGTCATATCGACCCCGACCAGGAGAAGCTGCCCGCCACCATCGACCGGTTGATCGAGACCGGCACTGCGCTCCTCCGACGCTGACGACCCCACCTACGACAGAAGCGAAGACAAGTGGACTTCTCCTACTCCGCGCGCACCGAGGAACTGATCGGCACGCTCGAATCCTTCATGAACGATTACGTCTACCCGGCCGAGAAGGTGTACGACGAGCAGATCGCCGCGAACGACAAACCGCATGAGCAACCGCAGATCATGCGCGATCTGCAGTCTCGCGCACGCGAACTCGGGCTCTGGAACTTGTTCATGACGCACGACGGGCTCGGCGCAGGGCTGACGAACCTCGAGTACGCGCCACTCGCCGAGATCGTCGGACGCTCGATCATCGGCAACGAAGCGATCAACTGTTCGGCCCCGGACACCGGCAACATGGAGATCCTCGCCATGTACGGCACCGACGAGCAGAAGCAGCAGTGGCTGAAGCCGTTGCTGGGCTGCAGTATTCGGTCGGCATTTGCGATGACCGAGCCGGACGTCGCAAGTTCCGACGCCACCAACATCACGTCGACGATTCGGCGCGACGGCGACGACTACGTGATCAACGGACGCAAGTGGTACACCTCGGGTGTTCTCGACCCGGACTGCAAACTGATGATCTTCATGGGCAAGTCCGATCCCGAAGGGCCGACCTATCGCCAGCAGAGCATGATCCTGGTACCGACGGACACCCCCGGCATCGAGGTGCTGCGCGATCTTCCGATGTTCGGATTCCAGGATCGCCTCGGCCACGGCGAGGTGCAGTTCACCGACGTGCGGGTGCCCGCGTCGAACATGCTCGGTGCCGAGGGCGACGGATTCGCGATCGCACAGGGACGATTGGGCCCCGGTCGCATGCACTACGCGATGCGTGCGATCGGAATGGCCGAGCGCGCACTGGAAATGATGTGCCGTCGCGCCACCGAACGTCACGCGTTCGGTGGGCCCCTTACGGATCGCGGCGTCGTGCGCGAGTGGATCGCGCGCAGCCGCGTCGAGATCGATCAGATCCGTTTGCTGGTCCTGAAATCCGCCTGGCTGATGGACACGCGTGGAAATGCCTCGGCGCGATCGGAAGTCGCAGCCATCAAGGTCGCGGCTATGGAGGTCGCGCACACCGTCGTCGATCGTGCGGTGCAGGTGCACGGCGCTGCCGGCGTCAGCAACGACACGATCCTCGCGCGACTCTATGCCATCACACGTGCGCTGCAGATCGCCGACGGCCCGAACGAAGTCCACTTGCGAACCATCGCCCGACTCGAAGTGAAGAAATACGCATGAGCACACCGACATTGGCAGGCAAGGTAGCGCTGGTGACCGGCGCGAGCCGTGGACTGGGACTCGCCATCGCGCGAGGTCTGCGTGACGCGGGCGCAACCGTCGTCGTCTCGAGCCGCAAGCTCGACGCCTGTGAGGCGGCGGTGGCGGCGCTGGGCGACACGGGCCCCGGCACCGCACACCCCTACGCGCTGCACATAGGGCACTGGGAGACAATCGAACCTGCCGTCGACGACATCATCACGCGATTCGGCAGCCTCGACATCGTCGTCAACAACGCCGGGATCGCTCCCCTCGCCCAGAATCTCGCGTCGGTGACGGAAAGCCTGTGGGACAAAACGATCGAGGTCAACCTCAAGGGCCCGTTCAGGCTGATGGCCGTGGCCGGAGAACGTATGGCGGCCGCGGGTGGCGGTTCCATCGTGAACATCTCGAGCATCGGCGCCGAGCGACCGAGCCCACCGGAGGCGATGTATGCCGCGGCGAAGAACGGACTCAACGCGCTGACAAGGGCGTTCGCGCAAGAGTACGCGCCCACCGTGCGCGTCAACTGCATCATGCCCGGCGGGTTCGCCACCGACATGTCGGAGAACTGGGACGACGAGTTCATCGGCAAGATCGTCGATCGTCTGCCCGCAGGCAGGCTCGGCAGTCCCTACGAGATCGCCGGGCTCGTCACCCATCTCGCATCCGACGCCGCCGGATACACCACCGGCGCGCTCATCCCGGTCGACGGCGGCCGCACTGCGGTGTACTGATTCTGCGAAACGAAGGAACTGTTCTGATGGACACCATGTTCGGGCTCTCGAACCGCGTCGCCATCGTCACGGGCGCGTCGTCGGGCCTGGGTCTCGGGTTCGCTCGCACCCTCGCTACTGCGGGCGCAACCGTATATGCGGCGGCCCGACGCCTCAATCGCCTCGAAGCCCTCGCCGCCGAGGTGCCGAGCATCGTCCCGGTGCAGTGCGACGTCACCATCGACTCGGACCGGCGCGCGCTCGTCGATCGCTGCTTCGAACAATCGGGGCGTCTCGACGTCCTGGTCAACAATGCAGGCAAGCCCGGTCTGCCCAACGCCGAGGACGAGACGCTCGATGGGTTCCAGTCGATTCTCGACGTCAACCTGGTCGCCGGTTTCCACCTCGCAACCTACGCAGCAGGCAAGATCCCGCCGGGCGCGACAGCGTCGTTCGTCAACATCTCCTCGGTCATCGGTCTGGTGTCGACAGCCCCGATCGGAGGAGCGAGCTATGCCGCATCCAAGGCGGGGACGCTCGGTTTGACCCGCGAACTCGCCGGTCAGTGGGGTCGACGTGGGATCCGGGTGAACGCCGTGGTGCCGGGATGGTTCGATACGGAGATGACCGACGGGTTGTTCACCAACGACAAGTCGGCCGGCTGGGTTCGACGCAACACGATGCTCGGACGCGGCGGCGCCGACGGAGAGATCGACGGCGCCGTGCTGTTCCTGGCCTCCGACGCGTCGTCCTACATGACGGGACAGACCCTGATCGTCGACGGCGGCTGGACGGCCCGCTGATGCTGGCCGTCCAGCTCACCGAGTGGGGTGCGCCGCCCGAGTTCCGCGACGTTCCCGACCCCGAACCCATCGGCGAGCAACTCGTGCTACGTGTCGACGCGGCCGGCTTGTGCCGGTCGGACCTGCACGTCATGGATTCGTCGGCGGCCCGGTTCGCGTATCCCCTGCCACTGACACTGGGCCACGAGGTGGCAGGAACCGTCGTCGCCGCGGGTCCTGCGGCCGACAGCTCGTGGATCGGGCAGTCGGTCGTCGTACACGGCCTCTGGGGGTGCGGCACGTGCCGACAGTGCTTGCGTGGCAGACAGAATTACTGCCTGGCTCTGGCGCCGACGTCGGAGGGTCGACTCGTGCCGATCGGCAACGGTCTCGGCCACGGTGGCGGACTGGCAGAGCTGATGGTCGTTCCGTCGGACGACGTGCTGATCCCCATAGGCTCGCTGGACCCCATCTCGGCGGCGCCTCTCGCCGACGCCGCACTCACCGCGTACCACTCTATTCGCACCAATGCCGACGTGATCGACAGCCGCAGCGTCGTCGTGGTCGTGGGAGTCGGTGGACTCGGACACCTGGCCGTACAGATCCTACGATCGATGCGAGCGGGCCGGATCGTGGCGATCGAAACCCGCGTCGAAACACATTCTGTCGCTGTGCATTCCGGCGCACACGAATGCCACGAAACCTTTTCGGACGCACAAGGCAGCATCGAAGGTCTCGGCGGCGCCGACTTGGTGCTCGACTTCGTCGGCGCACCCGGCACGGTCGACGCAGGTGCGGAAGTACTCACGCCCGGTGGACGACTCGTCGTCGTGGGCAGCGCGGGCGGCCGGCTGACCGTCGGAAAGGATCTCGGTATGGCTGCGGGATGGCATGTGAGCGCGCCGTTCTGGGGAACTCGCGACGATCTACGTGCCGTCGTAGCACTCGCACAGGACGGGGCCCTGCACGCTGAGGTCACCACCTTCCCGTTCACCGACACCCTCGACGCCTACCAGCAACTACGCGCGGGGTCCATCACCGGCCGCGCGGTGATCGACATGAACGTATCGCGACGGAGAGAAGAGACACGACCGTGAAATGGCTTGCAGAACAGATGGTGTCCCGTGCTCAGCACTCACCCGACGACGTCGCCGTGGTCGACGAGTCGGGTAGTCACACGATCGGAAAGGTCGTCGCGGCCGCGCAAGTCTTGGCCGACGCCATCTCCGCCATCGACGTCGGCGCACCGACTGCGTTGATTCAAGCGGACAACACGTGGCGCACCGTCGCCACCGCACTGGCCGTCGGATTGCGCGGCGGCGTCGTCGCCGTGTTCAGCCCGCACGCGACCGAATCCGAATTCCACCTGGCGCTGGAGGACATCGCCCCGGATATCGTCGTCGGGGACCCGGATTCGTTGTCGCACTGGGGCGTTACCGACGAGCTGTTCCCCGTGTCGAACACCGCGTTCGCTGCGCATTCGGTGAGGTCGACGGGGCGTCCGTTCAGAGGCGTCGAACGGTGGAACGGTGGCGCGGCGATCGCCATGACATCCGGGTCGACCGGACGACCCAAGTGTGTCGTGCAGTCCGAGGATGCCATTCGCTATGCCTGCACCAGCACCATCCATGCAGTAGGGCTGAAGCCGGGTGAGGCGATCGGCGCGTTCGTCCCTCTGTCGTCCGTCGCCGCATACTGTTTCGGCATGTACCTCCCCGCCCTGCTGGGTGGACGGATGGTTTCGATCGGCCGATGGTCCCCCGCCGGAGCGCTCGAAGCAGTGAACGATCACCAGGTGGCGTGGACGATGTTGGTGCCGACGATGGCGCTGCAACTGTCCGTCGCACCCGACTCGAAGGGCGCGTTGACGCCGATGCGCGCCATGACCGTCGGCGGCGGCCCGATGAACGAACGTGCTCTCGGCGAGGCCGAGCAGTGGCTGAACACGACGTTCCTCCGCGTGTTCGGTATGTCGGAATGCCTCGGTCACACGACACCTGCGCTGGACGATCCGCCGTCGATCCGTCTCGGTCGCGACGGCCGTCCGTTCCCTGGCACGACTGTCCGTGCCGTCGACTCGGCCGGCGCTCCCCTTCCTCCCGGCGAGATCGGTGAAGCTCAGGTCACGGGCCCGTCGCTCTACGTCGGCTACGCGCGTGAGGGCAAACCGGTTCCACCGCAGCTCACACCCGAGGGATACCTGCCCACCGGCGATCTGGTCGAGGTCTTCGACGACGGCTCGATTCGCGTCATGGGCAGGCAGAAGCAGATCATCATTCGTGGTGGACGGAACATCGACATCAACGAGATGGAATCTGCACTCGCGGCACTCGATTCCGTCGTCCAGGTCTGTGTCGTGCCTGTCCCCGACGACCTGCTCGGCGAACGAGCAGCAGCGCTCATCGTCACGGGCGGCGACGCAATGACATTGAGCGATGTCACTTCTCGTCTCGCTGCCACCGACTTCCCCAAGTTCAAGTGGCCGGAATACGTGTTCACGGTCGACGATCTGCCGCAGAATCGCGTCGGAAAGTTGTCTCGGCCCGACGCGACCGAGCTCGCCCGCAAGTTGGCGTCACTAACTGACTCGAATTCAGATCGAAAACTGTAGACTCGACTGAATCTGTACACGCATCGACAGTGGGGACACCAATGACCGTAGGAACCGGCGTTCGTCGCGAGAGTCCACGATCCAAGCGAACCCGCATCTTGTCCGCAGCCATCGACCATTTCGGCAAGGTGGGGTACGAGCACACCAAGTGGGCGTCCATCGCCGACGAGGTCGGTATAGGACAGACCGCGCTGTACCACTACTTCGAGTCCAAGGGCCATTGCCTGCTCACCATCATGCGGCTCGAACTGGCCGACTCCGTCGAACGATTCAGCTCAGCGACGGAGGACGTCTCCGATCCGGAGGAGGCGTTGCGCGCAGCGGTCACCGCGTCGCTCGCAGCCACTCCGACCGATGCGTTGCAACGACGAATCCTGCAGAGCCACATGGATTTGCTCGCCACCGAGCGTCAGTCGGCGAAAGAGGAAGCCGAGCGACTGCAGTGCCGTGATCTGGTGCACCAGATCGAAATCAACTGGACGTCACTGATCGCGCGCGGCATCGAATCGCGCGAATTCACCAAGTCGGACCCGACGATGCAGGCACGCCTCGTGCTGGCGTTGATCATCAGCGTGTGGCGTTGGTACCGACCGGACGGCAAGCTCTCGATCGACGAGATCGCCGAATTCGTCACCGATGCCGTGATGCGAGTCGTCCGAAAGTAGATCTCTTCGGAGTTGGGCCCGCGGGCCCTTCCCGTCCAGCCAAAACGAACAGAATTCAGTTGGGAGAATCATGTACAACTTGGTACTGGTCGCGGCGCGGCCACCCGAATGGACGCACGACCAATTCATCACCTGGTGGCGAGGCGAACACGCCGATGTCACCTATCCCCTGCCGGGCCTTCTTCGATGGCAGCACACAGAACTGCTCGAGGCGTTCGGCGGACGATCCGAGGGCTGGGACGGACTGTCGGTCCTCAGTTTCGAATCCCGCGATGCACTCGAAGCCGCACTGGCAAGCCCGGAATGGAAGGCCGCCGTCGAACACGTCGGGAACATGGGCGGCCGTCGCATGATGTGGTACGGCGACGAGAAGACTATGGTTCCGCTGAAGGCAGTCGCGAGCGACTCGTGATGGCGTCGTCCTGGACCGAAGCCGGGTGCTTTCCCGTAACGGACGGCGTCCACCGCATCCCGCTGCAGATGCCGCAGGACGGTCTGCGTGCGATCAATGTCTATGTCCTCGAGACCGATAGCGGACTGGCCTTGATCGACGGCGGTTGGCATCGCGAGACGACGCACGACGAACTGTCGAAAGCGTTGTCTCACATAGGTCGTCGACCGTCGGAAATTCACGACATCTACGTCACACACGTGCACCGCGACCATTACACGTTCGCGGTGGAGTTGCGGCGTCGGTACGAATGTCGGGTTCATCTGGGCGCGGCGGAGGCGCCCGGCATCGCGGCCATCAACGAATTGGGAAGCAACGTCCCCGAAAGTTCGATTCGTGAACTGCACCGAGCAGGGGCAGACCGTATAGCCCGAATCGCTCGAAAGAGCGCTCTGACAGAACCTTTCGCTGTGTCGGATTGGGAACCTCCGGACGGATGGTCGACAGCCGGCCCCGTCGACATTCCGGGCCTTCGAATCGAGGCGGTGCATACACCTGGCCATACCAAGGGCCACATGGTGTTTTACGACCTGGATCGCGGCATGACATTCACCGGCGATCACGTGCTACCGACCATCACTCCGTCCATCGGATTCGAGCTCGGTGACTGGGATCTGCCGTTGGCGAAGTACATCGCGTCCCTCGAGATGATGCTCGACGACGCCGATCGAACGATGTTGCCGTCGCACGGGTTTCCCGGTGGCAGTGTCCACGAACGGTGCCGCCAGCTTCTCGCGCATCACGAGCGCAGGCTGACCGACACACTCGCCGTGGTCGACGGTCGTGGCCCCAGCACGGGCGCCGCGGTCGCTGCCGGTCTCACATGGACCCGTCGTGATCGGTCGTTCGACGAGCTCGACGATTTCAACCAGATGGTCGCGACGTGTGAAACTCTCGCGCATCTGGACGTTCTGGTCATGCGCGGAAAACTCTGTGTCCGAAACCGATACGGGGTGGACATCTTCGGCTAGGGCTTTGCCCCTCAGGCGCAGGTCCAGCCGCCATCGACATAGAGTTCGGACCCGGTAACGAACGTCGAGTC
Organism: Rhodococcus sp. B10; assembly: GCF_011770055.1. NCBI lineage: Bacteria > Bacillati > Actinomycetota > Actinomycetes > Mycobacteriales > Nocardiaceae > Rhodococcus > Rhodococcus sp. B10. Next base: position 55,549 of record NZ_JAAFYV010000026.1, read on the forward strand.
GTCTCCGGCCAGAAATGCCACTGCCGCAGCAACTTCCGACGCAGTGCCCAATCGACCCATCGGCGTTTTGGCGACCATGGCCTGGTGCCGCTCGGATCCCTCGTACCGCTCGAGCAATTGCTCCGTACCGATGAACCCAGGGTGCAGCGAGTTGACGCGCACGCCCTTCGTCGCCCAGTGCAGCGCGGCGTTCTTCGTCATCGTGCGGACTGCACCTTTCGCAGCCGCGTAGGCGACGCTGTTGCCCAGTCCACCGACGCTGCCGAGGATCGAGCAGATGTTGACGATCGATCCACCACCGGACTGCTCGACGAACGCGCCCGCGTGCTTCATGCCGAGCCACGTGCCCGTCTGGCCGACTTCGACGACCCGGTTGAACGTCTCGACGGTCTCGTCCACGACGGTTCCGAGACTGCCGATGGCGCCATTGTTGACGAGCGCGTCGAGCCGCGAATACCGTTCCGTCACAGCGGCGACGACGTCCCGCCACTGACCTTCCTGCGTGATGTCGAGCGACAGCGCTAGGTGAGCTTCTGGATTGTCCTGCTCGGCCACGAGTTTCTCGCAGGGCACCTGATCGACATCGGTGACGACGACCGAAGCGCCCTCGGACGCGAGTCGTCCGACGATGGACGCGCCGAGTCCGCCAGTCGCCCCCGTTACCAGCACGATCTTGTCGCTCAATCGCGAAGACGTATCCATCCTTCTCTCGATCACAACTTGCTCAATACGTTTCGGCCGCCGACGAGCATCGCGAACGCGACACCGACCGTCGTCACGGCCGTCATCAGCAGCGCCATTGCCGCGACGAGCGGGTAGGAACCGTTCTGCCACATGTCGAACAGCAATGTGCCCATGACCTGTGTCGTGGATGCGCGAACGAGCAGCGACGCCGCGAACTCGTGCGTCAGCAGGATGAACATCAACGCGACCGCACTGAGAATCGTCGGACGCATGAGCGGCAGCATGATGCGCAGCGTCGTCACGAACGGCGATGCACCACTAGTCGCCGACGCCTCGGTGTACGTATTTCCCAGCGACAGCATCGCCGTCATCTGCATCCTCGTCGCGAACGGCAACATCAGCACGACGTAGACGAGAATGATCACCGTCCGAGTGCCGTACAGGATGAGGGGCGGTTCGGTGTAGGTGAGCAGGAATCCGACACCGAAGATCACTGCCGGGATACCGAGCGGCAGCGCCGTGATCAGGTCTGCGATGAGCGCGAGGATCTTGAAACGTCTGCCGCGGACGAGGAGGTTGGCCATCAGGTATCCGAGCGGAATGCAGATCGCCACCGCCCCGAGCGACGTCAGCACGCTGGTGATCACCGATTGCACGACTGCATTGTTCCCGAGAAGCTCACGGAAGTTGTCCAGTGTCAACAGACTCCATGACAACGACCCGGACCAGTACGGCGTCAGGGACACGATGATCAGGCCGAGCAGTGGGATCACGAGCGCGAACAAAGCGAAAATTCCGATTGTCACCGCGGCCCAGGTGCCTCGCCCGCTGGGCGTCGAGAACGCCTTGCCGCCGTGCGTGACGAACCGAGTCTGGTTGCCCAACAGGACCTTCTGCGTGAGAACGAGGACGATTCCGAAGATCACGAGGGGCGAACCGGCGGCCGCAGCCGCAGCGAAGTCCGACGGCGATTCCGACACACGCCGGTACATCTCCGTCGTCAGCACCTTGACGCCGCTGTTCTGCCCGAGCAGCAACGGACCGGTGAACTGACCGAGGCCGAGCAGTAAGGCGATACCACCGCCGTAGATGAGTGAGGGCCGCAGCAACGGCAGAACGATCTTGAAAAAGATTCCCAGCGTGGACGATCCGCTGACCTGAGCCGCTTCGAGATGCTCGGAGCTGATGTTCTGCATCCCGGAGCTGACGAACAGGTAGACGAAGGACGTCAGACCGAATCCGGTGAGGACGATGATCCACGGAACGGTGTACACATCGATCGGGCCGGTGTCCGATCCACTCCACCACGGCAACTTTCGCAGCAGAACGTTGAGATAGCCGGGCCCCGGCGACAACAGGAACGCCCAGCCGACGACGCTCGCCACGGCAGGCATGACGATCGGCAGAATCGGAATGATCCGGAGCCAGCCGAGTTTCGCCGGCAACCTACTTGCAGCGAATGCCAGCAGAGTGCCGAGAGCCATCGCGATCACGAGAGAACCGAGCGCGAGCGCGATCGTCGTCCGCAGCGTCACACCGACGTCGAACCGGCCGTACTGGCTCGAGTAGCCGGCGGCACCGTCTTCGAGCGCCAGCATCTGGAGTCGAATCATCGGGAGCACGACGAGATAACCGAGGATCGCCAGCAGCGCCACGTACCCGATACGAGCGCGCCAATGCGGAGGAATAGAGAACGACGACCTCGTCGGCGTGGGCGGCGTGACGTCCGTCGTGTCCGATGCAGTGAGGGTGGCCATCAGGAACGGTCTCCTGCACCCGTGGCAACCAGGTCCGGCGTCGCTGCAGGCTCGCTCCCCGCACCTGGATACACCCGAAGACTCGACGGCGAGAAGCTGACGACGACGTCGTCCCCGGGGCTGCTGCTGCGGAGCGATCGACCGTGTTCGGCGGCCGACGCGCGGAGCATCAGCTGTTCGGTGCCCGTCTTGACCGTGACGTCGAAGTAGCGGCCGCCGTATTCGTGCGCGACCAACTGCGCGTGCAACGGAACGTTGCCTGCCGGAACATCGCTCGTCGACGCGTGCAGCATAACGTCGTCCGGACGGAAGCGCGCCACGGCGACCGACCCTTGGTCGGCTCGGTCACGTACGACCGCAGCCGACAGATCGATGACGTCACCGGCGCTGGTGACCCACCCGTTGTGTCCGTTGCGAAGTTCGAGACGGTTGCCCATCCCGATGAACGCGGCGACGTATTCGGACACCGGGTTCTCGAAGACGTCCTCGGGTGCGTCGTACTGCTCGATCTTGCCTGACTTCATGATGGCCAGCCGGTCACCGAGGGCGAACGCCTCGGACTGATCGTGGGTCACGAACACCGCTGTGAAACCGAGCGTTTGGTGGAGTTGGTGAATTTGCGAGCGGACCTGGTCGCGGAGTCGAGCGTCGAGGTTGCTCAGCGGTTCGTCGAACAGCACCAGATCCGGTTCGGCGACGAGCCCGCGAGCCACCGCCACGCGCTGCTGCTGTCCACCGCTCAACTGAGATGGATAGCGATCGAGTAATTTTCCGCAGTCGACCATCTCGGCCGCAGCCTCGACGGCACCGTCGGCGATCGCCTTCTTCAGTTTGCGCACCTTCAAGGGATAACGGATGTTCTCCGCGACGGTCATGTGCGGCCACAAGGCGTACGACTGGAACACCATGCCGATGCTGCGCTTGTGCGCGGGGACGTGGATCTTGGATGCCGCGTCGAACACGGGTGCACCTCGGAACGAAATGGATCCCCCCTGAGGCGTTTCCAGCCCGGCAAGGCATCGCAGTGTCGTGGTCTTTCCGCATCCGCTCGGACCGAGCAACACGAGAAACTCCCCGTGCTCGATCTCCAGGTCGAGCTGGTCGACGACCACGTTCGATCCATAGGTCTTCACGAGACCGGAAACAGCAAATTGCGACGTCATCTAAACACTCACTTTCGAAACTTTCGGTGTACGTACGCCGGCTCCGGTGCCGCCGTCGACCATGATGTCCGACCCTGTCACGTAACTGCTTCCACGCCCGGCGAGGAAGCGGACGACGCCTGCGACCTCCTGGGGCGTCCCACGGCGCTGCATCGGAATGCTGCGCACGTAGGACTCCATGTCGTCTGCCGCGAAATCGGGCGTCGCGGTGATCGCGGTGTCGATGCTTCCCGGGCAGACGGCGTTGACGCGAATGTCCCTGTCGGCCAACTCCAGAGCTGCAACCTTCGTCAGAGCCCGCACTCCGAACTTCGACACACCGTATGCACCGAGTTCGGCCGTCGCCAGCACGCCCCGTAGCGACGAGATGTTGACGACCGATCCACCGGGACGCATGACATCGGCCGCAGCTTTCAGACCGAGGAAGGTGCCGACGAGGTTGAGATCCAGCAGCGTGCGGAACTGCTTCAACGACGTCTGCTGCAACGTGGCTTTCATGGCCGCACCCGCACTGTTGACGAGAACGTCGAGCCCATGACCTTGCCGTGTCATGTCGGAAGTGACTGCAGCCCAGTGTTCTTCATCGGTGACGTCGAGATGTCGATAGTGTGCGTTCGGCCCGAGCCGTTCGGCGAGTTCGATCCCGGCCGTGTCGTCGACATCGGTCAGGTACACCGTCGCTCCCTGCGCCGCGAACAACTCGGCGCATGCCCCGCCGATCCCTCCCGACGCTCCGGTGACGAGCACGCCCCGGCCCTTCATCGACTCGTCGACTCCAGTCATGTTGCGCCCCTCTGGCTTTCTCGTTCGAACGTGGTCAGCTCTGGAACAGGGTCTGCCATTCCTGGGAGTACTGTTCGACCTTCTCGGGCGTCAGGTCCGCGACGTCGGGCGACACGATGTCCTGCGCACGAGCCACCGCGCCCGGGATATCAGGCAGGGCAGCCGCGTATCCACCGTTCAGAGCCGTTTGACCCTCGATCGTCACCATGAAGTTCGCCAGCACCTGCGCCGCATTCGGATGCTGTGAAGCACTCAGAACTTCGGTGTACCAGGGGGTTCCCCACGGCCGCTCCGGAAGCGCCCAATCGACCGGAGCGCCGGCCGCGACCTCGGTGACAAGCGGCTGGACCGACGGGCTCACGACGACCTCACCGGACGTGAGTGCCTGCGCGACACCGAGGGCACTGGGGTATACACGAGGCTTCAACTCGGCCAATCGATCCCAGTAATCCTCGCCGTACGTCTGGCTGTAGTACCGATACATGTCCACGTAGGACGCGATCCCAGTGGGATTGACGATGCCGATCTTGCCCTGGAATTTCGGGTCGAGAAGATCACCCGGCGTCGTCAGCCCCTCCGGGACGGCGTCGGTGTTCCATCCGAGACCGAAGACCGCTGCGCTGGCGAGAAAGAACTTGTCACCGATGACGCTCGCTTCGGGGTCGAATGCAGGCGCCTCGAGATCAGGACCGACGAGGTCCGTCGAATAGGCGCCGGACTCTGCAGCATTCTGAATCCACGACGCGTCGGTAAGCATGTGCACGTCCGCGATACCGGTGCCCGTTCTGTTCTCGGTCTCGACCCGCGGATTGATCTCGGAGTCCGTGCCGCGCACGTATTCCATCTTGATCTCCGGATACTTCGCCTGGAACGCGGCGACCAGTGCGTCCAAGTTGGCGGGCTTCTGGCTCGAGTACAGCATGACGCTGCCTTCCTCGTTGGCCGCCGCTACCACCTCGTCCCAGCTTCCCTCGACCGGACCGGACGCGCTGGAGGATCCACCGCACGCAGTGACGCCGACCAGTGCCGCCGCGGCAGCAAGGGCGATCGTCGCCTTCCTGAAAATCTTCATGTCTGCGTCCTTTCGGGCACGCAAGTGAGCCCCGAGCCGACTCGCACGGTCCTCTTCGAATGTGGTGAGGTTCGACGTTCGAAACGCACTTCACGTCCGGGCAGAACGCCCGGTCGAGCAGTCACTTACGAACTGAACTGATCTCAGTTTGAAAGATAGTGGTCGTTACTTGTGATGTCAATCACCAGAAAGTCTTGACGTGACCCGCATCGCGCGCTACTAGACCGCAGGTACGGAGACACCGTCGACGACGGTCGTTGCCGCGGTGCGTCCGAAGACGAGAGCGCTGGCCAGTCCACCCGCGTAGGCGCGATGCCACAGACCCCCGGTGTCCGATCCCGCAGCCAACAGGCCGGGAATCGGGGCCCCGTCGACACCGAGCACACGAGCACGGTCGTCGACGGACACGCCGTGGAATGGGAACGTGATGGCCGGCACCGTTTCGATGACGTAGTACGGCGGTTCGGCGAGGGGTTCCGCATCGAGGGCGCGGCCGGGCACCAGGTCGTCGTCCCGCAGCGCCGAATCGTTGAATCGCTGGATCTCCGAGGCGATCGCCGACCCGTCGTAACCCCACTCCTCGGGCAGGTACTCGAGTTCGTCGAGCGAGTCCGCCCGACCGACGCGTCCTCCACGCTTGCCTGCAAGCTCGAACTTGTCGATGGCGACGGCGCCCTCCACGTAGGAGGCCAGCATCCAGTCCCGGTGCACCCGAGCGTCGGCGATCAAGAGACCACGCGCCTCCGGCTGCGCGAGCAGTTCCATCGTCGTCAGATGGTCGCCGAGCGTCTCGTCGACGAATCGTTCGTTGCTCAGGTTGAACAGCAGCGCGTGCTCGCTGTAGTAGAGGGACATGTCGACGAAGTCGGCGGGGTCGGCGAGCCGCACGCCACTAGGGATGAGGTGTCCGTAGAAGCCTGCGTTCTCGTTGCGCGTCGCGGCACCGATCGCGTTGGCCAATCGGTACCCGTCGCCGCGGCTGTGCGGATTCGACCGAAGCTCCATGTCGACCGCGGCGGCGTGGACGTGGCGTGCGATCAGTTCCTTGTCACCCTGGAATCCCCCGGTCGCCAGAAGCGTATGTGCGGCATGGACTTCCCGTGCAGGTTCGGAACCGGTCCGGACGCGCGCTCCACGAACCGCAGATCCACCCCGGAGAAGATCGTCGGTGGTGGAGTTCAGCAGCACCGTTCCGCCCGATTGGACGACGATCCGCTTACAGATGTCGACGTAGTGATTCGTGTCGAACGCGTGCCCGCGACCGAAGCTCAGAATCCTCTGTGCCTCACCGACGTCGACTCCGACGGATCGAATCCATTCGACGCCGTCGTCGAACCCATCGATCAGGCGGTGTTTCAGCGCAAGGTCGCCCTTCGGATTCTGCTCGTGCAGCACCTCGTAATTCGGTGCTGTCCACACATATCCAGCGAACCGGGCCGAGCCGCCGACGTCGGGCCCGACCTCGACAACGCAGACCGACTTACATGCTCTGGCTGCGCTGGCAGCGGCAGTCAGGCCCGCCATGCCGCCGCCGATGACCAACAGGTCGTATTCCGGATCGTTCACGTCGATACTCCACTTTCTTGTCAGTGTGCTCTGTTCACACGGTGGTCGGATGGACGAGCACTCGAACGCGAGGCTCCTCCATCAGGTCGGCTGCGAGCGCGGTACGGATGAGTTGTTCCGGAACGGTGAGACGGACCGTCTCCTGGGCGCGGTACTCGGCCCAGTTCTTGAACGTGCAGAATTCGACGTACGTGGTGGCCGAATCGGTCGCCTGAGCCATCGACCAGCGCAACGCCCCTAGGCGTAGCCGCGACGACCTCAAGCGCGGGGCACCTTCGACGAAGTGGCCAGTCCGCTGAGGATGGACCGTGTACGTCGTTTCGACGACGACTTTTCGCCCGTGGAAGTCCGGTTCGAGGTCCGGCGGTCCTGACACGCCGGACGGGTCGGGCGCGATCTCGTCGCTGGGCAGAATCCCACGGCGCAGCAACCCTATCGCCGACACCGCCATCGCCATCGCGGAAAGCACGACGGCGATGGCGAGACCGATCATGTCGGCGAGAAGCCCCCACAGCAGGGCACCGACTGCCTGGCTGCCCTGGAACGTCAGCATGATGAACGCGATCACCCTTGATTTGATCCACGGCGGCATCACGGCATGCGTCGCGATCATCCATGTGCTCTGCACACCCACCCATGCCGCGCCGACGATCACCAGCAGAACGAACACGACCGACGTCAAGGGCACGAACGCGAGACCGGCCAGCACCACCGCGTACGCGGCAGATCCGACCGCTGCGAACGCATTCCAGCTCAGTCGAGTCCGCAGGGGCATCAGAGCGACAGTGCCTGCCACTGCACCGATCCCGATCGCGCCGGACAGAACACCGAACTCGAACGTCGTCACGTGCAACACCTCGTAGGCGACGACCGGCAGCAGCGCCCACAGGCAGCTCGCGGGCAGTCCGAACATCAACACTCGGAACAGCAGCCGACAAGTCCAGCGTGAATGCCGTATGAATCGAAGGCTCGTCGTCACTGATTCCAGGACCGACCCAATCTTCGGGCCTCGCCCGGACGCACGCGGAATCTGACTGGCCGCCAACCCTGTGCACAGCAGGAACAAGACGGTGACCAGACCGAATGTCGAGGTGGCACCCCACGCAGCCAGCAGTGCGCCGCCGAGTACCGGACCGATCGCTCGCGCACCATTGAAGATGGCGCCGTCGATCGCAGGCACGACGGCCATCATCTCTCGGGTTGCCAGCGTCGGCAGAAGCGATTGCCAGACGATCGCCACCGAGGCCAGACCGCATCCGGACATGAAAACGGCAGCCATCAAGATCGGCGTCACAGCGAACCCGAAGAATTGCAGTGTCGTCAGCAGGACCGACGTGACCAGCAGGCCCATTGCAGTTCCCGTCAAGAGCTTCCGATGGCCGGCATGCTCGGCGATCGCGCCGATCGGAAGGGAGAAGAGAAAAAACGGCAGACTCGCTGCGAACTGCACCGACGACACCGTGAACGCGGAGGCGCCGGCTTGCGTCAACGTCCATTGGACTGCGAGAACCAGGATCCAAATCCCGACCGCGGCACTGAGCTCGAACCCCAGCATCATCCGTAGTCGACGGACACGGAACGGTGTCAGGAATCCAACGGTCTGGGATTGTTCCACCTGGGAGCTCCTCTCCAGCTTGCTTGACATGAATTTAGTTCAGTCGACTCGATTCTGTGTTAGTTTCGCCTTCGTCGTCGCCCCGAAGTCGGGCCGACTTTTGATTTTCGCCGCGCATGGGAGGTTTCACCCGCGTGAAGAGCAGAACGATCTGCCTCGCATCCCCACCGACCGGTAAACTGAACCTGTCCCACTTCGACGTGTGCGACACCGACTTGGACGCCCCGAGGGACGGCGAAGTCCTGGTACGGAACATATGGCTGTCGATCGACCCATCGATCCGCCTTCGTCTCGGCCCGGACAGGCCCGCCGGCTATCTACCACCGATCCAACCCGGCGACGCACTGTCAGGGCTCGCGCTCGGCGAAGTTCTCGACTCTCGTAGCGATGGCTTCTCCCCCGGCGACGTCGTGTCCCACATGATGGGCTACCGCGACTACGCGGTTATCGACAGTGTCGCCGGAGGGCTCGGCGGAGCCGGAACTTCGACCAAAATCGATTCGAAAAGCTTCCCTATTCAGTGGTTTCTAGGACCGCTGGGCAGTTCGGGCCTGACTGCGTACGTGGGACTCTTCGACGTACTCGGCATCGAATCGACCGACACGTTATGGGTGTCCGCGGCGGCCGGAGCCGTCGGCAGCATCGCAGCGCAGCTCGCGAAATTACACGGGTGCACCGTCGTCGCATCGGCGGGCAGCGCAGACAAGGTGGCGTTCCTCCGCGAGTCATTGGGCGTGACACGCGCTTTCGACTACCACGACGGCGACGTAGGAGCGCTGCTCGCTCACGCCGCTCCTGACGGCATCGACGCGTATTTCGACAACGTCGGCGGCGGGCATTTCGCTGCCGCTCTCGATCACCTGAATACAGGCGGCCGTGTCGCGATGTGCGGGGCCGTTTCGACCTACGGCGCGAGTGGGTCGATGCCGTCGAACCTGTTCCAGATCACGGCAAAGAGCCTGCGACTGCAGGGTTTCAGAGCCGGCGCCTACAACCATCTCTACGACGACATGCGCGCTCTCGTGGGCGGATACCTGCAGAACGGAACGTTGATCTACCAGGAATCCGTTTACGACGGGCTGGAGCAGGCCCCGGCAGCGCTCGTCGGAATGTTGAACGGCGACACCACAGGGAAGACGCTGGTCAGGGTCGGCCAATGAACCCCGACACCTATTCGACGGACCGCGAACGGCATTGACACACAACGGTTTCGCTGCAACGCCACCGCGGAAGAGCTGGCTGACGACATCGCCTACCTGGCGTCAGCAGGTTCCGACGAAGCATTCGGCGCGATCTTGTCCAGCAACGGCGGCAGATCCACGGTCCGACTCAGCACGATCTCGTCGAAAAGGACGTCTTCGGTCGCAGCCGCAGGGTCGGCGATCGGAGTGACGTCGACGATCACCGCCTCGGCGGGCGCGGCTGCGATGGCGGCCTCGTCTTCCGTCAGCGTTCCCTGTCCGCCACGAATCCACGGCAGAGCGCTGCACGCACCGACCGCGACCGCAAGGCCTGTCCACTGCAGGACATTCAGTGTCTCACCGAGAACGACCTGGGCCGCCAACACACCCAGGACGGGATCGAGCAGTCCGAGAAGACTCACCCGTCCGGAGCCCAGGGTTCGGATTGCGATCAGCGAGCATCCGATCGCGAGAGGCAGCAGTACCAATCCTTGCATCAGGACCGACGCCCACCCGATGGGCGCGAAAGACCAAGTCACGCCGTCGATCACGACGAAGATGCCTACAGTGACACCGGCACCCAATGCAGTCAGACCGGCAGCGGTGACGGCACTCGTCCGGCGAATCCACCGTTCGGCTATCACGAAGTACAGCGCGTAGCCGAACGCACTGGCCAACGCGTAGACCACGCCGGAGAACGCCACCTCGCCGGGGTCGCTCCCGAGCACGAGAGCGAGCCCGCCGATCATGAGAACCCCCAGCACGATTTGTCCGCGGGGCACGCGCTGCCCGAACCCGAGCCACAGAAGTGCCAGCACGATCATCGGGTAGCAGTGCACGACGATGGTCGACAACTGGGCGCCCGAATCCCTCACCGCGACGAAGAAGGCGAGCAACTGCAACCCGAAGATCGGGCCGCAGAAGAAGGCCACACCGAGTGCGTGCGAAGGCTTCGTCGTGCGTAGCCTGCCGGTGACGAGCGCGAAGGTCAGCAGGACAGCGGCACCGATGAGGCAGCGCAGCGTGACTTGGACCGTGCTGGGAACGCCCCCCTGGAGGCCCACTGCGGCGGCCACAGGCGAAAGCGAAAAGGCCACAATGGAAACCAAACCGATGAGCCACGCCTTCGCGATCGGATTCTTCGTGCCGACTGCGCGTACTGGAACCGACACTGGACGGAGACCGGCATCGACCGCCACGTCACGACGGAGGGAGAGCATGGAAGGGCCACAACTTTCGCGACAAGAGGACGTAGACACGGAGATGTGCCTACGCCTGGAGGGGGATATACGAGTGGTAGAGCGGGATGACGACCTATGCCCTACGATCGCGCGTTCATGGAACGAACAAGTGGCTCGGCTCGCTGGGAGAATGTTGACACGCGCGTGACCTGCGGTCAAGCGGACAGAAGACGCCCCCGAACTCGGGCGAGCGTCACGCCGATTCGGCGATCGATCGGTGGTGGATTACACGATTCCTACTGCGGCACAACCGGTTTCGGAGGACATCATTCGAACACAGTTCGAGGCCGTGCACCCATGAGTTACTTGACACCACTGGCAGGGATGGTGTATTCGGGGGTGCGAATGCCGTCGCTCAGGGTCGGCGGTCGGCGGCGTAGTTTGCCCATTGGCCGTTCGTCTTGAAGGTGTGTTTGGCGACGGTATGAGCGTTGAGCCCTAGGATTCCCGCGAGCACACTCGGCGGGAGCTCACGGGCTAGCTGTGCGGTGGCGGACAGTCGTAGCTTTCGGGGCTCGATTCCAATGGCGCGCAACCTGTTTCCTAGACTGGTTGCACTCAACGGTTTGCCTGCGTGGCCACCTGCGAAAAGCCATGTCGTAGGTAGTTGTTCCGCAGTTCCGGTGCGCCGCTTGAGGGGTAGATTTCGGGCGATGGCTGCGAACGGATCTGGCAGGTCGAGGACGTCGGTGGGACCGAGTCGTAGACCTGTGGTCGTCGCGGTGGCAATCACATCGGCTGTGGTGAGGCTGACGATTCGCCGTAGCGGCTGGGCGTAGAGGGCGACCAGCGCACCGGCCAGTCGATCTACCGGGTCGAGTGACTCGTCGTGGATAAGGCGCCGGCCGATCTGCCAGCGATCCTCGGCGTCAGTCGGTAGTTCTGCATGGGCTCGACGCTCTTTCGGGAGGGCAATCTCTTTCGATAGGTGCCGTGTTCTTTGTGCCCAGGTCAAAAACGGGCGGATGTGCCATCGGGACGCACCGGGCTCTGCGAACCAGGCGTCAATGTCGTATTGCGCACATCGAGGCATCTCGGTTCCTCGTCGTTCGAGTGTGTTGAGGAACTGAATGACTTGGAGGATCTGGCAACGTGCGTTCTGTACGGCGGTGCCGATCGGTCGGTGCGTTTCGAGTCCGCGCAAACGCGGCAGTACAGCCCAGTGCGTCCACTGGCTAGCGAGCTTGCGATGGCCTGTGTCGAGTCCGCTGAGGAGTTGCGGGAGCTCCGTCTCGAGCCGCCGGAGACTACGGTGCACGTCGGGGTCGAGGATGCCCGTAGCGATGAGGAGTGATCGGAGGTAGTCGACCGACTTGGGCCGAGGGAGCAGGTCGAGTGATTCGTGCGTGAGGGGAATGGTGCCGTCGTGGAGGCCGCGCAATAGGTCTGTGTTGCGGTTCAGCCATCGCCGTGTGGTCGTCGGTTCAGCCTGCATGATGGCGTCACGAAGTGGTTCCAGGAGCCCGTCGGCAGTCGGTGGTAAGACGTGCTCGAGGTGGCAGCGGAGCGCGCATCGCGCGCACATGCGTTCGCCGTCCATGGCGATCAGGGGCTGACCGACGCTGGGGCACCGCGGGCAGCTTCGCTGCGCCTTCTCGCGACACCATCGGCATAATGCGTTGTCGTCCAACAGCTTGTCGGGTTTCGTGCAGCCGGTGCACGCGCCGCGATGCTGTCGTCGTCTTTTCCTGCAGCGGTCGCACACCCGGACGCGGTCTACGACTGAATTGCACAGTACACAAACAGTATTGATCACTTCTTACGTTTGATTTCCGCTCGCCGTGGTGTGCGCGTCTTCGCGTCGGATGGTGTTGCTGCGGTCTTGGGCCGATGGGTAGTTGTACCGGTCGCTCGCACCGTCGCCCGTTCGGCGACTGGTTCGATCAGATCGTTCGGTGTGCACGAGAGTATGTCGCAGAGCGCCGCGAGGGTACGCAGGCTGAGGCGTTCCGGCGTTCCAGTGACCAGGCGATACACCTGAGCTTCGGACAAACTGATCCCGCGCTCGGCAAGCAGCGGTCCCAAACCGGTCGTCGCGAATATTCCCCTCTCGGCCAACAGTCGGCGTAGGTGCCAGTCGTAGTTCAAGCGTGGCTGTTGCATCCCTGTCTCCGTCCTACTCTGCGGTGAACGCTCGGTCCAATGCCCGTCGGAGGGCATTGTTCTTGTAGTCGGTGCCGACGCTGGTGTAGATCGCGGTGGTAGATCCCCAGGAGTGTCCGAGTTGTTGCTGAACAAACAGGTGGTCGAAACCGTCTTCGAGTAGGTGTGTCGCATACGAGTGCCGTAGGCAGTGCGGACCGAGATGCTTCTCCAGTCCGATTGCGTCCCGGTACTCGGCGAAACGGTGCGAAATCGACTCGGTGCCGACGCGTGCCCGACGTTCTGTCGGCCACATGGCGAGATGGTCGGTGTCGTACAGGGGCCGAATCTCGGTGACCCACTCGGCGACGGCTTCGGCGGCCCACCCCATCGTGGTCAGTACCGTTCGGCGGCGCGGTGGCCCTCCATTGAGGGCTTTGCCGTAGCGAACCGACAATGCGCCATGGCGGCCGAACTCTTTGGCCGCGGAGTTCGCGGTCCAGTCCACGATGTCCAACATCGCTGCCTCGCGGCGACGCAGCCCCCAGGCATAGATGACCTTGAACAACGTCGCGTCTCGGTAACTGGCAAGCCATCCCTTGCGGCCGGACAACCCAACCCGGTTCACCCGCTCATCGCAGTAGTCGAAGAAGGCCTGTAACTCGTCCCTCGTCAGTGGCCGGTTTCCTGGTCGACCTTCGTACTCCCCGCGGTGGACGACGGTGTTCCATTCGTGGAAAACCTGCACCGGGTGAACGCGAAAGTATCGCTGACACACTTCATCCCACCGATATCGGACATCAGTGATGTAGGCGCAGAACAGCGACGCGGCCATCTGGTAGAGCCGCACAGTCGAGTGAGCGACCCCCGAATCGACAAGATGTGCGGTCCACTCCTCGACGTCCATCGACGACCAGTTCCAGGGGTAGTCGTTCGTGAATGCGACCAGCCTCCGCACGATCTGTGTCCGTCGCTCGATCGTCAAGTTTGCGAGCATCCGCGCACGTTGCTGCGTCTCCCATCCGTCGATCATTCCTTCCAGGACCGTTTCCTCCGGAACCAGTAATACGACGCCATCACTGAGGAAGCGGTCGGCGGAACCTTTGGCGTCGGACGCGGGCTTTTTGGCAACAGGGTCGACCGGCACTGGATGAATGTAACAGTCATTCGATGCATGTTCACGTGATGCTCTTCAGCTGCTGATGGCCGACGAGCCCGCGGCCGCCCCCGGAGATCGACGCAGATGCAAGTAGGCGGTTGTGACATGGATGCCCCCTTTTCAACGGTACGGGGAGGGGGTATGGTCCGAATCGTCGCAAGATACCCCCTGGGGGTATCACTCAAGATGAAGGAGTACCTCATGATCACCACGAATTACCGAGTCACCGGCATGACCTGCGGACACTGCGAGGCGTCGGTCCGGGAAGAAGTCGGTGCTGTGGCCGGGGTCGACACGGTCGAAGCATCGGCGTCGGCGGGGACGCTGACGGTGACAAGCGCCGATGAGCCCGACCACGCCCAGGTCGTCGCCGCCGTTCGCGATGCCGGATACACAGCCGAACCGCAACCCGCAGATTCACGCACCGCGTAGCCGCTGAACTCGGTGGAGAGAAGGATTCGCACGATGAACAACCACACACACGCCGATGTCGGCGTGGCCGAGACAGCGGGCACACAGTCGGGCCACGACCCGTCTGGACACAGCGCAGCCCACACCGGACACGGCGAGCAGACTGAACACGAAGGCCATACCGGGCACGGTGGCCATGCCGGTCACGGCGATCACGTCGGCATGTTCCGTCGCCTGTTCGCGATCATGCTGGTCCTCGCCGTCCCGGTGATCGTTGCCTCGAACATGTTCGCGATGCTCCTCGGATACTCGCTGCCCGACGCAGCGTGGATCGCGTGGGTCTCCCCGGTACTGGGCACCGTGATGTATGTCTGGGGCGGTTCCCCGTTCCTCACCGGCGCAGTCAGCGAAATCCGTTCACGTGCACCAGGAATGATGCTGCTCATCGCCCTCGCGATTACCGTCGCATTCGTCGCGTCGATGGGAGCGAGCCTCGGCCTGCTCGATCATCAGCTCGACTTCTGGTGGGAACTTGCCCTGCTGATCGTGATCATGTTGCTCGGGCACTGGATCGAAATGCGATCCCTCGCTCAGACCACCTCCGCCCTGGACTCGTTGGCAGCACTGCTCCCGGACACCGCCGAACGCGTCGACGGCGACGACGTAGTGCAGGTATCCCCGGCCGAGCTGCAGCTCGGTGATCTCGTCGTCGTCCGCCCCGGCGGACGCGTACCCGCGGACGGCACCATCGTCTCCGGATCGGCGAGCATGGACGAATCGATGATCACCGGCGAATCACGCACCGTCCGCCGCAGCGACGGCGACCAGGTCGTCGCCGGCACTGTCGCCACCGACTCCGGCCTGCGCATCCAGGTCACCGCAGTAGGGGAGGACACCGCCCTCGCCGGCATCGGCCGGCTCGTCGCCGACGCCCAGAACTCGACCTCGCGCGCTCAGCGCATCGCCGACACCGCCGCCGGCTGGCTGTTCTGGTTCGCTCTCGGATCCGCGATCATCACCGCCGCCGTGTGGACCCTGGTCGGGATGCCCGACGACGCCGTCATCCGCACCATCACCGTGCTGGTCATCGCGTGCCCGCACGCACTCGGACTCGCGATCCCGTTGGTGGTCTCCATCGCCACCGAACGCGCCGCCCGCGGCGGTGTCCTGGTCAAGGACCGGCTCGCACTCGAAACCATGCGCACGGTGGACACGGTGCTCTTCGACAAGACCGGGACCCTCACCAAGGGTGAACCCACCGTCACCGCAATCGAGGTCGCCGAAGGGCGCACCGCCGCCGAGGTCCTCGCTTTGGCCGCTGCCGCAGAAGCCGACTCAGAACATCCCCTGGCCCGCGCCATCGTCGACGCCGCACGCGCGCGGAACCTGACCGTCCCGGCTGCAGCCGGTTTTCAGTCGTCCCCCGCCGTCGGGGTCTCAGCCGACATCGACGGCCTCCGGATCCAGGTCGGCGGGCCGGCACTGCTCGAGCAAGAGCGCGGTTCCGAACTCGCCGTCGCCGACCGGTGGCGCGGTGACGGGGCGATCATCCTGCACGTCCTCGCCGACGGGGCCGTGATCGGTGCACTCGCGCTCGCCGACGAGATCCGGTCAGAATCACGCACCGCGATCGATGCACTCCACGCCCGCGGAATCACCGTCGTGATGATCACCGGTGATGCCGATGCCGTCGCGAAGTCCGTCGCGACCGAACTCGGTGTGGACCGCTACTTCGCCGGGGTGAAGCCGGAAGACAAGTCCCACACCGTCGCTGCACTCCAGGGCGAAGGACGTACGGTGGCGATGGTCGGCGACGGGGTCAACGACGCACCTGCCCTGGCGCAGGCCGATGTCGGTATCGCGATCGGGGCCGGCACCGACGTCGCTATCGCATCGGCCGGAGTGATCCTCGCCAGCGACGACCCGCGGTCGGTGCTGTCGGTGATCGAACTCTCGCGCGCCTCGTACCGCAAGATGAAGCAAAACCTCTGGTGGGCAGCGGGATACAACCTGATATCGGTTCCGCTCGCGGCAGGAGTGCTGGCACCGGTCGGGTTCGTACTGCCCATGTCCATCGGCGCGATCCTGATGTCGCTGTCGACGATCATCGTCGCCGCGAACGCGCAGCTGCTCCGGCGACTCGACCTCACGCCCGACACCATCGCCGGAGCGCTGAACGAGGGGAGTTCCAATCCTCCGTCGCAGCGCACACCGTCACTGTGAGAGCTGATCTCGTACCGGAAACGCAGCCCTGACGACTGCGAAACGCTGATGGCCGCACCCTCTCCGCCGGAGAGGATGCGGCCATCGTTGTGTGGCGGGCCGGGTCAGCCGAGCAGCCGCTGCATGGTCTCGATTTCCTGCTGCTGAGTGGCGACGATGGCGCGTGCCATCTCCAGGGCGTCAGGATTGGAACCGTCCGCGATTTCGGTGTTCGCCATCTCGATGGCACCGGTGTGGTGGGCGATCATCATCGTCAACCACTGGCGGTCGAATTCCGGTCCCGACGCTGCCATCAACGCGTCCATGTCCTGAGCGGTCATCATGCCGCTGCCAGAGCTGTGGTCCATCCCGCCCATGTCACTCATGTCCATGTCGGGCATGGGCTGGCCCCACTCGGTCAGCCATGCCGTCATCTGGTCCATCTCGGGCTGCTGTGCGCCGGCGATCGCCGATGCCAGCGACAGCACGTCCGGGTTGTCGGTGCGGCCGTTCGCCATGTCGGCCATCTCGACTGCTTGTGCGTGGTGCGGATACATCATCTGCGCGAACATCACGTCGGCATCGTTGAACTCTGCGGACGCGCTTGCTTGGGCCGAGGACATCGGTGCGGAGGACATCGAGCCCATGGAATGCCCGTCCATCGACGAATCGGTCGAGTCGTTGCTACAGCCGACGACGAGGAACGCGCTGGCGGCGGCAGCAGCGAGTGAAGCCATGACTTTGGTACGCATGTGGAATCTCCTTGCAAGAGTGGACAATCAGGGGTGTGTGACGTGTTTCGGTCCGCCGGTCGACGCGCGTCTACCGGGCTCCCTGTCACACTCGCAAGGTCACCGATCTGTCCAACTCCCACAAGGTCCACGGCGGTGCGCGCTCCAGGATGGAGTCTGTGCGCCCGGCGATCCCGTCCACCGCTGTCGGCGACTGGCCTGTCTCGGTGCTCATCGTCGGGACGGACAACGCGGCCCACGACACCGGAGTTCCCACACAGGGATGCATCATCTGATGCGCCGACGGACAATCGTGTTCCCCGAACATCACCGAAGCCGAGCTACTGCCCGGGGCTGTCGACGCCATCGCGGCATGGCCACCGGTCATCGACTCCGACATCGGGCCAGCCATCGACGATGCCGGTGTCACAGAATGCATCAACAACACCCCGAACACCGTCACTGCAATCAACAATCCGATCGCCGAGGCTGTGCCCCGTCGAGTGCGACGAATCGTCGAGTTCATGCTCTCGACGGTAACAGGGCATACCCCCCAGGGGTAGCGTCGGTGCATCGTTCAGCTGGCCAGTCGGACGTCAGCTCTCGGTCGTGCGAACCAGTGAACCAACACCCCGCTCGCGACACTGAGTGTTGCGAGCGTCGGCATCGCCACCACGATCGCCCTGTCGAGCCCCCAGAAGGTTGCGAGCGCACCGATCCCAACCGCAGTGAGACCCTGCGACAGGTACGCCACCAAGTACATCAACGACAGTGTCGCGGCCCGCGTCTCGGCCTCGGAGGCTGCGACGACCATCCCGAGCCCGCCGTAGAACATCAGGCCGTACCCCACCCCACTGATGACCGCAGCGAGCAGGAAGACCGTGAGCAAGTCCACGTTGGCTGCGGCGACGAGGGTGACAGACCCGGTGGCGGAAAGCACCGAACCGGCCAAAGATGCGGACGTCGGCGAACCGCGGCGGGCGATGATGGACGCGGGAACGATGGCAACAGCCCAACACGCAAGTGCGCACGCGGCGACGAAAGCGTCGACGGTACCGACGAGATCCCTCACGATCTGCGCACCGAGCCCGATGAACACCGCGCCCATCATGAAGGCCACGGTGAGGGAAGCAACACCGATGGCGAACTGCATTCGAGTTCTCGCGGGTGCTCGCACCCGACTGGGCCGCCATCGAACATTGCTGCGCGTGGCCTCCTCGGGGAGGAACCACACCAGCGGCAGCAGAGCAATCGTCACGCCGAGCAAGATGGCGAACGGGAACGTGGTGGGCAAGGCGGAGTACTGCACGAGCGCACCGCCGACAACGAGCGCGAGTGCGGTACCGCTGGCCGTCGCCGCCGTATTGACGGAAGTGGACAGTGCCGCGGTGCGGCGCGGTGCGAACTCGACGAGTGCGGCGCTGGCCGCACTCATCGCGATACCGACCCCGAGTCCTTGAAGAGTGCGGCCGATGAAGATCGGGACGAGACCGCTTGTGACCACGAACAGCGCAGTGCCGACAGCGACCATGCCGACGCCGGCAAGCAGTACGCGGCGTCGCCCGATCGAGTCCGAGAGAGACCCACATGCAACGAGAGCGAGAACCAGCGCTACCGGGTAGGTAGCGAACAACGCGGTCGTGACGACCTCACCTACGCGCCACCGATCCGCTAAGAGCGGATAGACCATCGACGGCGCGCCGCTCGCCCACAACGACACAACCAGGACGCCCGCCGCCGTCGACAACGCCACAGGTAACGGCAAGGTCTTGCGTGAACGAGGGCGGCGGTTCACCGATCTACGCCGACCGAACCGACGGTGTGCGACCAACCGAGCGGAAGGTGGTGCGCCCAAGCCTCAATGGGTGTCGAGTAGAGCAAGGATGGTCCTCACGATCAGATCGGGTGCGTCCATCGAATCCAGTCGCCCTGCTGCTATCTCGGCTCCGGCACCGTGAAGGACCTGATGGAGCACGGCGACTTGCCACGAGGTGGGCATGTCACGTGAAAACAGTCCTGCACTGCGTCCGCGTTCGATCAACGATTCGACCCGGCTCGCGGGGCCGTCGTGAAGCTCGCGGATACGCGCTGGGGGGAGTTCTTCCTCGGCGGCGGCAATGACCGATCGTGACCGGTCCACCAGCTCCCAGCTGCTGTGAATGAGCCGGGACAACGCTTCTCGGGGATCCCCACCCAGATCGACCGCAGCCAACGTCTGCTCACCGCGATCGATCACACGCGCCACCACGGCATCGATGAGCGCTGGGCGAGAAGCGAAGTGACCGTAGAGCGTCACCCGCCCGAGACCGGCTTCCCGTGCGATATCGCTCATCGTGGCGTTCTGCCGCCGAGACAGGCAGACGATCGCAGCATCGAGGATGCGCTCGACGTTGCGCACCGCGTCGGCTCGTTTACCGCCTACCTGTGACGTATCGGTCGTCATAGAACCCTCACTTCCCGAACACGTTTGTATGAGTTACGGTACCAGTGTCCAACTCAAACAACTATGTACAACTTAGGAGGCAGTGGTGACCACGTCGAAAACGACACCGGAAGCGGGCGAAGGGCTTCACCCGAAGCGATGGCTCGCACTGGCCCTGCTGGGCACAGCGCAGTTCATGCTGATCCTCGACGTCACAGTGGTCGCGATCGCGCTACCGCAGATGGGCATGGACCTGGCCCTCTCGCGGGAGGCGGTCACGTGGGTCGTCGCCGCATACACCCTGACCTTCGGCGGCTTGATGCTCCTCGGCGGGCGTAGCGCGGACCTGTTCGGGTCCAAACCAATCGTCTTCGCCGGCCTGGCCGTCTTCACCGCCGGCTCGCTAGCGGCCGGACTGGCTGCCAATGCCGAGTTCCTGCTCGGCGGCCGCATTGTCCAAGGCATTGGCGCGGCGATGCTCTCACCGGCGGCGTTGTCGGTGGTGGTGCGCCTGTTCGCCGGCGACGAACGCAACCGCGCCCTGGGCATCTGGTCGGCATTGGGCGGCGGCGGCGCGGCGGTCGGTGTCCTGCTCGGTGGCCTGATCACCGCCGGACCGGGATGGCCGTGGGTGTTCTACGTCAACATCCCGGTCGGCCTGATCGTCATTTTCGGCCTTCTGCGCGTCCTTCCGCCCCTCGCCCCAGCTCCCGGGCCGCGTCCCGCGCTCGACATTCTCGGTGCAGCGCTGGTCACCGCTGCGACCGGATCGGCGATCTACTCGTTGACCGTCGCCGGTGAAATCGGATGGACCAACCCGCAGACCCTCACCGCAGCCGGGGCAGCGGCAGCGCTCTACCTGCTGTTCTACTGGCGACAGCAGGCCGCGTCCTCTCCGCTGATGAACCTAGGACTGCTCAGCCGACGTCCCGTCGGTGCCGGAGTGTTCGTGATCCTGATCGCAACAGCCCTGATGGTCGCAGTGTTCTTCCTGGGCACCTTCTACTTTCAGCAATCCGCCGGGCACGGCCCCCTCGTGACCGGACTGTTGTTCCTACCGATCGCCGTGGCCACGATGACGGGAGCGAACCTCGGCGGACGCCTCATCGGCCGCTGGGGCGCACGAATCCTCGGCACCGCCGGGATGCTCATCGCAGCGTTGGGATTACTTGTGCCAGCCCTGTGGGCAACCACCGCGGCGACCACGATCGGCGTCAGCTTCGGCGCATTCGGTATCGGCGCGCTGTTCGTCGTCGCCTCAGCCACCGCGCTCGGACAGATCGGCCCCGAGGAGGCCGGCATCGCATCCGGCCTGCTGAGCACCTTCCACGAATTCGGTGCATCCATCGGCGTGGCCACCGTCTCGAGCATCGCTGCACTCAGCCTCGTCGCGGGTGGCGGTGACACCGGGTTCCAACACGCGTTCCTCTTCGCCGCAGCCGCTGCTGCACTGGCCGCAATGATCTCCGCCGTCGTCATCCCGCCACGCCCCGCACTCTGATCGTGCAAAACCAGGCACCGCCGGTCAGGAAGTGGTGAAAGCGTCACCGTCACCGTCGACGAATGAGCTCTCGGTCCGGATAGTGTTCGTGGAGAACGTGATCAGGTTGCCGTCTCCGTCCACGGACGCGAATTCCATCGTCCCCCAGTCCGTCGCGACGGGGTGGCCGGCGTCTGCCGGGTGCAGAACGCCCGCGCGCGAGAGTTCGTCGTACAGCGCGGTGACCTCGTCGACGGTGATGCGGCAACTGGCCGTTCCCGCGAGGAAGGTCTCCGCTCCGCTGCACACAGGCCAGGGTGCGGTGTCGGGCCGGCTGCTCCAGCTGTCGTCGTCGGCGGCCCACAGGTGGATCTCGACGTCGTCTCGAGTGAGCTTGGCGAAGGTGGGATCGGAGTACTGCGCCGTGAAGCCCAAGGAGCGGGTGTAGACAGCGACAGCTGTCTCGATGTGCCGTACCGGCAGTGCGGGGACCGCTCTGGACATACGCATAGGCAACACTAACGCCAATGAACGGCACGAGGAAGCGAACGCTGCCGTGCCTTCGGGGAGTGCGTGCGGGCCGAGGTGCACGGTCGCCGCGCGGACGCTACCGCTCGGCGTTCGACCGGGTCGGCGTGACGCGACCCTTCGCTGCGTTCATCGTTGCAACGCTTCGCCTTTGGATCGCAGCGACGCGGCGAGTTGGTCGACGGTCGGCAGACCCGCCAGGCCGCGGTCGGTCGAGTAGACGCGGCAGGCAAGTTCGGTCAGTTGCACGGCATCGTCGAAGGCGTCGACGCCGTCAACGAGGATGGTCGGTGAGCCTGCGAAGGCCGACGCCGCTGCCTCGGCGTCGGAGGAGATCAGCCGGCGTCCGATCTCGATGTCTGACTGTCCGATCAGGCTGGCTGCAGCACGAACCCGGTCCGCAGCTTCCTGCCAGTTCGGGCATCCGTCGAAGTACAAGATCTCCACCTTCATTCGAGCGAGTCTGCCCTCGAATCGGATGGCGTGCCGGTGCGGCCACAACGGGGGTCAGTTCATGGTGAGATCGTTTCGGCTGCAACGGGCGAGGCGGCGATCGTGCACCTGATGCTATTCGGCATCCTTTGGCATCAATGTTGTGCAGATCACACTCCAGTGGGCTCAGCACGACCTGTGAACGCGGAACGCAGCGGGCTCGATCTCCTCGGTGTCGTTCGATGGCTTGAATGCGTCCCCGGTCCAGCCGGCCCGATCACTCCTCGGACTCGTCTTCGCCCTCCGCCTGACTGGTTTGCAGTTTCGCCTTGTCGGCGAGCATGTGCGGATCCGAGTCGGGATCCTGGTCGGGGTCGTAGCCTTCGGGCCGGTCGGGTTGTGTCGCGTCTGTGCTCATACTGCGGCGATACCCGGACGACCCCGATCGAATCCTCGGCCTATCGCCTTCGCGTCGGTCAGGCCGCTTCCATACACGAGAGCGCCGGTTCCACGATCGTGCGAAGCTCACCGCCGAGCGGGACCAGAAAGTCACTTCTGACCAGGAAGGAGTATGCACCTACTCCCGAGGTTTCGTTCTGCACCAGCACAAGTCCGTCGTCCCGTACGTCTCGAACGATGACGTCGACGGGAATCGAGCCGGGTGTGAAGGTACAGCGGTCGCCAACGTGCATTGCAGACCTGTACCCCGCCCCCGCACACTTCACACCTTCACCGTTCGGCCAGAGTTCCCTCGGGCACACACGGACGAGAACCCGACCTAACGGACGCCTGCGTCCGCCGAGCTGAATTCGTCGTACCGCAGAACGGCCGCGACGCCGTCTTCGGGCGTGAACCGTTCGTCCGTGCGCACGATCGACGCACCCACTCGAACAGCAGCCGCGACCACTGCCTCGTCGGCCGGAACGGTCTGTGCGTCGGAGGCGCCGTACTCGGACAAGGCGTCGACGTCGGCCGCGACCATCCCGTCCGCCGAGACCACAGTCCGTTGGCCGAGATCGCCCACGATGAGCGTGTCCACGTTGCCCGATCGCAGAGCGGAGGACACACCTTCGACGCCCTGCGCCGCTCGACCGGTGCCCTCGTACTGATGAAACCGCTGGACAGCTGCATCCACCGCCGCCAGGCGACGTCGTGCGAATTCCTCGTCGATCTTGTCCCGGGTCGCCTGCGTACCGGCGCCTGCGGAACGAGAGGCGCCGTCGATGGTCACCGTACGCTCCCGGACTCGGTCGGCCACGTGTTCGAGCAACTCTGCTCGTGCTCGAGCGTCGCCACCGACAAACACGACTCCGACGTCGTACCTGTCGACCGCTGTGTCCAACTCGGCGGCGACAGCACGGAGATTCTTGCGAGCAGCCTCTTCCGCCCGTGGTTGTGGGTCGCCGTAGCCTGCCGTTTCTGCACTCGACGCCTTGTGCACCGGATAGCCGTCGCCGTCGACGGACGTCGTCCACGTTTCCCCGTCCTCCGAGTGCAGAGTCAGATCCGCGCCTTCGTGGTCGACGAGGGCAACCGCGTACGCGACGGATTCGACGCCGTGTTCGACGATGGGAACGAGATAGGGCAGGTCCGACACGCGTACTTCGGTTTTCACGGCGGGACGTACGAGATGCTCGTCCACGAGCACTCCGTTCCGACCGGCGATGACAACGCGGCCGCTGGGCCCGGACGGTGGGGTGGCGACGGTCATGGCGGTCTCGATCGCGCCGGTCAGGGAGGCGTCGGCGCCACGCTCTTCGAGTTCTTCGACCACCGCACGGGCGGTCAACTCGGCAACGGCAGACGCGTCCTCGGAGGTGTGCGTGTCGTCGTAGTACACGGTGGCGAACGGTCCCGGCTCGTCCACAAGCGCCCGAAATCGATGTGTCTGCATGGGTGTCACTCCTTCACGAACGTATGCAGTGCTCCCTCTCGGGTGCCCGACTCGCGCCCAGGCAAACCCTGGGTGTCAGGCCGGACGTCGTGAATGTTTCTCATCGATCTTTCGAATCAGATCGCGATTTCTCCACCCCGATGCCGACGGGCGGTTAGGTTGCAAGTGTGGCTGAGCGCGGGGCAGAACCGAAGGTCTCACTGTTGCGCCGGACGGCGCTGCGCGCGGTCCGGCTGCTGTTCAATCCCCTACGGCCGGACGACTATCTATCCCTCATCAACCCGCTGTGGACGACGCGGGAGCTGCGTGGGCAGGTCGTGCGCATTGCTCCTGAGGGTTCCGACGCGGTGTCGGTGTACATCAGGCCCGGGTTCGAGTGGACCGGTCACATTCCCGGCCAATACGTTCGTCTCGGGGTACTGATCGACGGGCGCTACCACTGGCGTGCGTACTCGTTGACGTCCGATCCCGATCCCGTGGACGGCCTCGTCAGCGTCAGCCCGAAGCTGGTTCCCGACGGCACCGTGTCGCCGTACCTGGTGGGAACCATCAGGACCGGGGACATCGTTCGCCTCAGCGAAGTGGAAGGCGAGTTCACCCTCCCGGATCCGCTTCCGGACAAGATGGTCTTCATCAGTGCGGGCAGTGGAATCACGCCCATCATCAGCATGCTGCGCAGTTTGGATCATCAGGACCGGATCTCCGACGTCGTCGTCGTTCATTCGGTGCACAGTCGCGAACAGCTCATGTTCGCGGACACCCTCGAAGAATTGGACGCTCGACACGACGGACTGCGCCTCGAACTCCGCATCACCAGCGACGAGGGACGAATGAAGGCGTCGGAACTGGACCAGCTGGTTCCGGATTGGAGGGAGCGCGAAGCATTTTGCTCCGGACCGGGCGAACACCTGGAGGATCTGCGGTCCTACTGGAAAGAGCAAGGTGATCCCGACCGGTTCCATCACGAAAGCTTCCAGCCCGTCATCGGCGGTGACGCCGGCGACGGTGAAGGCGGAACGGTCCGGTTCCTCAACAGCGACAAGGAGGTCGAATGCGATGGCGGCACGACCATCCTCGCCGCGGGAGAGAACGCAGGCCTGGATTTGACCTTCGGCTGCAGGATCGGCATCTGTCACACGTGTGTAGGAACTTTGAAATCCGGACGGTTACGAGACCTGCGCAACGGGGAAGTCTCGGAGCCGACAGGACAAGCGGTTCGCATCTGTGTGAACACGGCAGAAGGCGATATCGCCATCGAACTCTGAACTTTGCACGACACCGAAGGGAACACTTGTGAGCATCGACCATGCCCCCCGAACCGAACCGGTCAATCCTCTCGCGCATCTGAGCGACGAGACCATCGCCGAACTGGCCAAGGAATTCGACGCGATCCACGACGAGGTGTATGCCAGCCTCGGCGCGAAGGACCGCAAGTACATCACGTCGGTCATCGCGGCGCAGAGGCAACTCGTCGCTGCCGGCCGTGTGCTGTTACTCGGATCGACGAGCAAACCTGCGTGGGTCGCGGGAACCGCATGCCTGGGCGTCGCGAAGATTCTCGAGAACATGGAGATCGGCCACAACGTCATGCACGGACAGTGGGACTGGATGAACGATCCGGAAATCCACTCGTCCGTGTGGGATTGGGACACCGCGTCCACTTCCGAGTCGTGGAAACACTCCCACAATTTCGTGCATCACACGTACACGAACATCCGAGGCAAGGACAAAGACCTCGGTTACGAAATCATGCGGATCGACCCCAACCAGAAATGGCATCCGGTCTATCTTTTTCAGCCGTTCTACAACGTGCTGCTGATGGCATTCTTCGAATGGGGTGTCGCTCTGCACGATTTGGACATCGAGGCCATTCGACGCGGTGAGAAACCGGCGAAAGACGTCCTCCACGATCTGAAAGGCATTGCGGGCAAGGCACGACGTCAATTCGTCAAGGACTACGTGGGCTGGCCGGTCATCAGCGCGGGAGCTTTCGCCCTCGCCCAGCTCGCCAGCGGCGGCCGCCTGCGCGAGAGCAAGAAGTCGAGACTCGCTGCGCGACTGCGGAATTCGTCGACATCATCAGGCGTGTCGAAACTGGCATCGCTGTTGGACAAACGGTTCAGTGGCGTCGAGAGCACGTTCCTGTCCACACTTACGGCCGACTTCACCGCGAACATCATTCGGAACGTGTGGGCGCACGGCATCATCTTCTGCGGCCACTTCCCCGATCAGGCGTACACCTTCAGTCAGAAAGAGGTGGAGAACGAGACGCGTGGTGGCTGGTACGTGCGTCAACTCGTCGGCGCGGCCAACATCGACGGCGGTCCCCTGTTCCACTTGATGAGCGGAAACTTGAGCTATCAGGTCGAGCACCACCTCTACCCCGACATGCCGAGCACCCGTTACTCGGAAGTGGCGCCGAAGGTGAAGGACATCTGCGAGCGATACCAGTTGCCCTACAACACCGGACCGCTGATGCAGCAGTGGGGCATGGTGCATCGCACCATCGCGCGACTCGCGTTCCCCGGTGGGAAAGCCCGTCCGAAGCCGGGTCCGTACCGCCCCGAGGAAGCGTGGCGACGCAAGTTCAGTGAGGAGCCGGGCGAAAGCGAGGCCGCCCGGTCCCGCAGCCGCGTCCCGGCCGGCCATCCGGATGCAGGCCCCGAACATTCGTCCGGGGGCGTCGACGTCGAGCCGCCGCCGCGGGGCGACGACTGACGGCGACACAGGCGTTCACGTCATGCCACCAACGGGGCTCCGGTAGCGGCTCGGACCTGTTCCTCGGTGATTCCGGGTGCGGTTTCGACGAGCCGGAGTCCGCCCTCGGTGACGTCGAGGACGGCCATGTCGGTGATGATGCGCTGTACGCATCCCTTGCCGGTCAGCGGAAGTGAGCACTCTTCGAGGATTTTCGGCTCGCCCTTTCTGGAGACGTGTTCCATCATGACGATGACGCGGCGGGCGCCGTGGACGAGATCCATGGCCCCGCCCATGCCCTTGACCATGTGCCCGGGGATCATCCAGTTCGCGAGATCACCGGTCTGGCTTACTTGCATGGCACCGAGCACGGCGACGTCGACCTGACCGCCGCGGATCATGCCGAACGAGGCCGCCGAATCGAAGTAGGACGCACCCGGCAGGACGGTGATCGTCTCCTTGCCCGCGTTGATGACCTCGGGGTCGAGTTCGTCCTCGGTCGGGTACGGCCCCACACCGAGAACGCCGTTCTCCGAATGCAATACGACGGTGATGTCGGTCGGTAGATAGTTCGGCACGAGCGTCGGCATCCCGATGCCGAGGTTCACGTATTCACCGTCGAGCAATTCCTGCGCGACCCGGGCCGCCATCTGTTCACGGGTCAATTTGATGATCGTCTCGCTCATGCCCGCACCGTCCGCTGCTCGATTCCTACTGTCACCTTGCCGACGTGCACCACACGCTGCACATGGATGCCCGGGGTGTGAATATCGTCCGGGCCGATCTCACCGGGCTCGACGAGTTCCTCGACCTGCGCAATCGTGATGCGTCCCGACGCAGCTGCGGGCGGGTTGAAGTTCCGGGCGCTGGCATGAAACACCAGGTTGCCGTGCCGGTCACCTTTCCAGGCGTGGACGAGGGCGTAGTCGGCGACGATGCCGCGTTCCATCACGTAGGTGACGCCGTCGAATTCGCGGGTCTCTTTCGGAGGGCTCGCCACCGCGATGCCGCCGCTGCCGTCGTAGCGGAGCGGCAGACCGCCGTCGGCAACCTGTGTTCCGACGCCCGCCGGGGTGAAGAAC